>JAEEPZ010000006.1 GCA_016285055.1 Prevotella sp. | reverse complement strand
CTGCAGGTTGTCCACCTTCGTCACGGCGATGCAGCCGTCCATGCCGTAGGGGTCGTTGGTGATTTCGCCCTTGCCCAGGTATGCCTTGATGATGCCTTTCGGGTCGTCGGTGGAGATGCGGAAGAAGGTGAAGGGGCCTTCCGTCACCTTCGCATAGACAGCGCCGAAGGTGTTCACCTTGCCCAGTGTGCGGCCCAGCACGCCGAGGGGTCCGAGCTTCAGGTCGTCGTTGCCCACAAACTGGCGGGGGAAGTTGCCGCAGTGGGTGCACACACACTTGTTGCGCTCCTCGGCGAAGTTGTTGTTCCAGTCGAGCAGGGCGGGTGCCTGTTCGGAAGCGAGGGCGAGGGCATACATGCTGACGGCGCCGGCCAGGTCGGTCTCGCAGGCGGCGGGTATGAGCTTGTCGGAGAGCATCGACATGGTGACGCAGGCGGCACAGCCGTAATTCTGCTCCAGCGAGTCCCAGCACTGTATGGCCACGGCCTGCACATCGTTGGCCTCGATCCACTGCTCCACGGCCACGCCGAACTTCGCCTGCAGCGTCAGCTTCTCGCGGTAGGCCTCGGGCACCTTGGCGTAGTTGTGGATGCGCTCGCACATCGCCTTCAGCTTCGGGTCGTCGTTCTCTATCTTCTGCGCGGCGAAGAGAATCTCCGACAGGTCGGCAGGCACCACGGTGATGCCCGAGCGCTGCAGCAGCTTCTCGCTGGCACGGCAGGTGTTGAAGCCCAGTGGCCGCGTGCCTATCTGTCCGATGCGGCAGTGGCGCAGGCCGTTCACCACGCGACAGACGGCGGCAAAGCGCTTCAAATCCTGAGCCAGCAGCGGGCTATAGATGGAATAGGTGTGCAGCGTGGTGTCGGTGAAGGGGATGCCATACTGATAGAGGTTGTTGCACACTGAGATTTTTCCGCAGAAGGCATCGCGTCGCGAGTCGAGGTCCACCTTGTCGTTCTCGTCGTCGCAGGCCTGTACCATGACGGGCACGTTGAGGTTGGCATCGCTGATGGCGTTGATGATGCCTATCTCGAAGCCGAAGTTGGGCAGCGAGACGACGATGCCGTCAATCTCGTCGCGGTGCTCGCGGAATTGTTTCGACACCTTTAGGCCGTCCTCGCGGGTCTCGATGCTCGACGACCCTGTGGGCGTGGCGTCCTCTGGCAGGATGATGTACTCGATGTCCAAGTCGTCCATCGTCTTGAGCAGCTGTTTGCGCACGTCGCGTGCAAGCTCAGAGTTGAAATAGGCGCGTGTTCCGATAATCACGCCGAAGCAAGTCTTTCCGTTCTTCATTAGTTTCTAAGTTTGATGTTTTATTTATGCCCTGCAAAAATAAGGATAATTCCCGAATTACGCAAGGAATTTGTCGGAAATGTTTTCCGCCATCAACCGATAGCGTGCCCGTCCATATAGGAGCAAGCCGGTCGGGTGGTGCACGTATTCGTGCACACCTGCCAACCGAAAAAGCGGAAGAGCCAAATTTTCGTCCGAAGCCTTCGGACGAAGAGTCTGAATGTGTACCACTTGTGTACTCCGCCGGGGACATCTTGTGTACTGAAAAGCTTGCTATGACGGGAAGCGATGCTTACCTTTGCACCGACAAAACCGGGTTGTCAAAATGGAATTGTTTTACCCTCAAAAGATTTAAGCTTATGAAACACCTACTTACATTCTTTGCCGTGCTGAGCGCCATGACAGGCCACGCACAGCAAGTGGAAACGATAGAGTTTGGCTTGCCCATCCACTCTATGCGCATCTACGACGACACTGTCTTTGCCGCCACAAACCAAGGCATGGCCTACTATTCGCTGAAGGACAAGGACGGCGTGCATCCATATACGGATGTCTGCGTGGTCGTCTATGACTTTGTGAAAAACGGCAGCCGCCTGTTGGAAGCAGGTAGCGCAGGCCAGTGCTACTATCAGCACCCGCAGCAGCCCAGCCGTGTCTACAAAAGCCAGCCCATCGGTAGCGGCGTTATGGGCTACACGTTTAGTAAGTCGGCCGACTTCGGGCGCTGCTGGTGGACCACCGGCTACGAGCAGGAGCTGCTGGGCCGGCCGTCGATGGCCTTCAACCCGATGAACACCGATGAAGTGTTGCTCTATGGCCTCAACGAGTACGTGGACTGCATCTGCCCGTTTCTGCTGCGCTCTGCTGACGGACTGGAGACGTTTGCCGACGTGGACTTTCAGATGGGCGAAGACCGCCTGATGACTTTCCTGCAGCTTGTCTTCAGTCCTGATGACGACGGCGTGCTCATGGCAGCCACCACCAAAGGTCTGGCCCGCTCCAATGACCACGGGTTGACATGGAAGTATCTGACAGGCACTACGACCCTGCCGGGTTATGTCAGTATCGGCGAACAGTACTTTGTCGGCGTCTGCTTCGACGACATGCGCCCAAACCTGATCTATGCCCTGGAGATGGCTCCACGCAACTCAGTGATGTCTTTTACACCTTATTATATATATAGGTCGGTCGATGGCGGCTCGTCGTGGCAAGTAGTGGGCTCTGTCAACATGCCCGATAGCAGCGGCCCCACGACAGGCATGCGTGGTTTCCAGTGCTATCAAGGCAAGCTCGTCTGGTGGGCCGATTGCAGACTGTTTGTCATTTCCGAGCCTCAGCTTCTCATACCCATTACCAATACGCCCACAGCGATGCCGGCACCCTCAGCCGATGTGGAGCAGCCTCAGATGGTCTACGACCTGTTGGGCCGCAGCCACAAAAACGGACGCATCAGAGTGGAGAAAGGGAGCAAATACATTGCAAAATAGGCTCAGTGTACTGTTTGTGTACTCAAATGTTTGGCCGTTTCGAGGTTTTTTGCTTATTTTGCAGCTAAAAGCAGAGACGCCATAGGTGCAACATAAACAAAACTGTAGTGACACAGAAGACCACTATGAAACGAAGAGTCCTATACATCCTCACCGCCCTTGTGCTTTGCCTGAACGCTGGAGCACAAGGGCGGCTCTACGTCTGCCATCACGACAGCTGCGATGCCTATGAGACGGCATACATCAACAGCATCACCTTTTCCTACGACAGCATTCACATCGACTGCCAGCCGCCTTACGCCATCCCGCAGGTGGACAGCATCGTATTTGTCAAGCCCCGCAGCCTCCACATGGAGGAGCGTGGCTGGTGGGGGAATATGACCGAGGGAGAGGTGCGCTTCCTTACTGTGCTCACCGACAGCACCTATCGTTTCAACTACCATGTGCGGTTCACCATCACCGCCCACGACGGGTTCTGCCAGACAGCTTTCTGCGAACTGGCTTTTGACGATGCAGGACAATGCAAGCTGTTCCGGGAGCAGCGTTATACAGATGCGTCGACCAACGACCCCTATATCTACGTGAAAGGAACGCTGACAGGGCCGCGGAAGTTTGAGGCCTGGGTGATGGGCAGCCCCGTGCTACCCATAGAGTGCACATGGGCAGAGGCCGGCGACGGACTGCTGTTACATTCCGACTGCAGCGCCGTGCTCACAGGCCGGCCGATGAGTGAGGTCAGGCTGCTGGTGGAGGGATGGCTGTTCTTGCCCACCATGACCCTAACCAATCCTAACTATCAAGAATAACTGTAAGATGAAGCATCGATACATTCTCTTGGTCCTACTGACTGCTGCGCTCTGCTCGTGCCATCAGCGTCAGGCCGGACTTGCCGAATATCACGAGGCACTGGCTCTGATGGAGAAGGGCGACGCGCCAGCGGCACTTCGGCAGCTGCAATGCGCTTCCGAGCTGGCCGGCACCGACAGCCTGAGGGCTTTGGTACAGAGTCAGATGGGCACCCTTTACTTCTCGCAGCGTCTGCTCGACCGCTCGCTGCAGAGCTATCGCCGTGCCTACGACATCGACCTCTCGGCTCATGACACCGTGGGACTGATTTATGACCTGCGCGACATGGGCAACGTGCTGCGTGCCACCACTGGCAGCGAAGACAGCAGCCTCGTCTGCTTTGAAGAGGCCCGCCGCCTGGCCGTCGCCTCGGGCAACGTGCCCATGCAGCGCGACGTGGAGAGCCAGATGGCGGCCTACTATCTCTACCGCAACCGCCTTGACGAGGCCCGCCGCCTGCTGCTGCCCGCCATGCAGTTTATGGACGACGACAACCAGAGCGGCCTGCTCTTTATGATGGCCGACCTCTATCACCGTGAGGGGAGGCGCGACTCGGCGACATTCTTCTACCGTCAGCTGCTGGAGCACGGCAACCTCTACACACGTCAGGCTGCCCACCGCGCCTTGGCCGAATACTGCATGGCCGACGGGCAGACCGACGAGGCCATGCGCCATCTGCGGCTCTACGAGGAGCTGACCGACTCGGTGCACAGCGAAAACGATGCCGAGGCCATGAGGCGCACGGCAGCACTCTATGATTACACATTGCGGGAACAGCAGGCCCATCGGCTGCAATGGCGGCTCATGCTGGCCGTGGCCGTAGGGCTGTTGCTCGTCTTGGCGCTCGTTGCCATCCTCCTCTATGTCAGCCGCCGGCGTATGCACTACAAGCTGAAGGTGCAACGGCTGGAGCAACTGCTTGAGAAGTACCGGCAACAAAATGATACACCTGCAGCTACGGCCATCACTGACACAGATCTCTACCGGCAGATAGACCGTTTTTTAAGCGATTCCCATCAGCAGGCGATGGGCGACGACGACTTCCATCTGCTGGCCAACACGATTGAGCAATATTACCCCGGCTTCCTCAACCGCCTACAGGAGTTCTGCCGGTTGACGCCGCAGGAGCGTCGCGTCTGTCTGCTGCTGAAGCTGGGTCTGCAGCCCGCCGCCATTGCGCAGCTGACGGCTCATACGCGGCAGTCGGTCACCAACACCCGCTCTCGTCTCTACAAGAAAGCCTTTGGCCGGCAAGGCAAGCCTGCTGAGTGGGACGAGTTCGTACTGTCACTTTAGCTGTTGTTTCACGGCGAGGACGCCAGCCCGTGTAGAGGGCGGAAAGCATAGCTGCCGGGCTTCAAGGTGACGATGAACTTGTCGTCGGCGCGCATGCTGACGACGCCGGGCGCCGGCTGGGCGACAACCTCCAGGCTGCTGATGTGGAGGGCACGGAGCACGGCAAAGGCTGTGGCACCGCCCTCTATATAAAGATGTGTGGGTGTGTGGTGCAGGAAGAGCTGGGCGACGAGTGAGGCCATCAGCCGGCGAAGTCGCACGGCTACGGCCTTGCCCGTCAGGTGACGGTGGGGGATGGACAGCACGAGCGGTCCGGCGGCATACTTGGGCAGGGCATCGTCAAGCCAGGGCGTGAGGTCGTCGCTGCCCTCGTAGATGGCAAGGGGCATCGCGGAAACAGGCAGGCCGAAAGCATCGGGATGACTCTGCGTGCTGCCGCAGACAAGGAGCGCAGAGCAGCAATCCTCGGCCCACGCAAACCCCTCCCCCGGGGGAGGGACGGGTTGGGGGCGCAAGGCGCAGCCTTTCCGTAGCCATGCTGTGAACAGGTCGGCGGCTCCGGCAAAGAGCGTGTGTCCGTCATGGTAGTTGTTGACGACGGCATAGATGTCGGCCGCACTTTCAGCATCGGGCATAATCATGCCGCGCTCCTCAGCATCGGGAAAACGCTCACGCAGCGACGAAGTGCTGGCAGGAAACTCAGGGTCGTAGCTGAAAGCAGTCTCGGAAAGCGGTTTTTCTGTTCCGTTCTCTATGATATAGTAGATGCCGTTGCGGATGATGCGCCCCTTGGAGGGATTGGCGGGCAAGTAGACGGCACGCCGGTAGCCCGTGGCCTGCATGAGTGCTGCAAGCTCAGCCACGACATGGCCGCGGAGGGCGGAGTCGGTTTTCTTGAAGAGAGCGCCTCCAATTTCCCCAAGGGAGCGGAGGGGGCGCCCTATGCGTAGCATCTCTTCCGCGGCCTCTGCCTCGCTCATGGAGCGGGTGTCGGTGGCGACGACTGTGGTGCCTTTGGCGGCGATGATATCGCCGCATAGGGAACCGTCGCAGAGGAGGCGGGTTTCTTCTCCTTGGCTGAAGGCGATGCCGGCAATCTCGGCCGCACCGGTGATATCATCGGCAATGACAATCACTGCTTTTTCGTTTTTCTGTAGATGGCCATGCGGGTGGCGTAGTCGATGCTCAGCGTCATGGCGCTGTCGTTGGCAATGCCCTTGCCAGCCACGTCGAAGGCTGTGCCGTGGTCTACGCTGACGCGGATGATGGGCAGGCCGAGGGTGATGTTCACGCCGCTGGCGCTCTCCATCTTTCCCGTCTCCTTGTTCCAGTTGAAGGCCACCACCTTCAAGGGAATATGCCCTTGGTCGTGATACATGGCTACGACGCCGTCGTACTTGCCGCAGCGTGCCTTGGCGAAGACGCTGTCGGGCGGCACAGGGCCGTCGACATCGAAGCCCCTGGCCTTCAGCTCCTCGATGGCTGGGATAATCTCTTCCGCCTCCTCAAAGCCGAACATGCCGTTCTCGCTGCTGTGAGGATTGAGTCCGGCCACGCCGATGTGCGGCTTCTCTATGCCGAACTGCCGGCAGGCATCGTCGATGAGCTCCACGCACTCTATGACGCGTGCCTTCTTCACCAGGTCGCAGGCCTTGCGCAGCGGCACATGCGTGGAGACATGGATGACGCGGATGTTCTCGTCGGCCAGCATCATGGCATATTTCTTCGTACCCGTCAGCGTGGCGTAGATCTCGGTGTGACCGTCGTAGTGATGGCCTGCCAGGTTCAGCGCCTCTTTGTTCAGCGGAGCCGTGACGGTGCCGTCCACCTCGTCGGCCATGGCCAGTTCGATGGCCTTCTTGATATACTGGAAGGCGGCGTTGCCACACTGCGGCTGCACCTCGCCGAAGCGGAAGGTGCTGAGGTCGAGGCACGGCAAGTGGAGCACGTCGATGGTGCCATGCTCGAAGCGGGCTTCACCGACGCTATTGATGGCGTGCACCGTCAGGTTGAAGCCAAGCAGTTGCACGGCCTGCTCCATGACGGCGGCGTCGCCGCAAACCAAGGGGCGGCATTTCTCGTAGGATTCCTTGCGGTTGAGGGCGCGCACCGTAATCTCCGGCCCTATGCCGGCGGGGTCGCCCATGGTGATGGCTAATATCGGTTTCATCTTTTTTTTTGATTGCTTTTCGTTATGACGTTTTTTTCGTTATCTCGTTATAACGTTATAACGTTATCTCGTTATGACGTTATTTCGTTATTACGTTATTACGTTATGACGTTATAACGACGAATACAAAGAGTTGTAAATATCGCGGGCGTCCTGTTCGGTGACTTCGCGGGGATTGTTCTTCAGCAAGCGTTGCACCTGCATGGCGGCCCTGGCCATGGTGTCGACCGCCGTCTGAGGGATGTTGAGCTCTGTGAGCGTCTTGGGTATGCCGACAGCATCGGCCAGGCGGTAAATGAAGTCGACGCCCCGCTGCGCCGTCTCTTCGTCGTTGGCACCCGGCGTGACGCCCAGGGCGATGGCCACCTCGGCATGACGCCTGACATTGGCGGGCATGTTGAACTTCATGACGCTGGGCAGGAGGATGGCGTTGCTGAGCCCGTGGGGTATGTGGTACTCGCCGCCGAGGGGATAGCTCAGGGCATGTACGGCGGCGGTGTTCACCGGGCCGAGGCACAGGCCGCCGTAGAGCGAGCCGAGGGCCAGCGCCTCGCGGGCCTCCACGTCCTGACCGTTCTTCACGGCCCGCTCCAGGTTGGCGGCGATGAGCCGTATGCCCTGCAGGGCGTAGACATCGATGGCAGGATGAGCAAACTTGTTGGTGTAAGCCTCGATGCAGTGCGTCAGGGCGTCCATGCCCGTGTCGGCGGTCACCTTGGCAGGCACCGTCCACGTGAGCTTCGGGTCGACGTAGGCGGCGTCGGCCATGAGGAAAGGACTGACGACGCCTTTCTTCAGGTGGTCGCGCTCGTCCAGGAGGATGGCGTTGGGGCTGACCTCGCTGCCCGTGCCCGCCGTGGTAGGCAGACAGGCAAGCCACAGGCCTTTCTTCCTGATGAGGCCCGTGCCGAAGCAGTCCTCTACCCGCTGACCGCTTTGGTGTAATGCTGCGACAAGTTTTGCCATATCAAGCACGCTGCCGCCACCGATGCCAACAACGCTGTCGGCCTTGAATGAACGTGCAAGGCGCCTAATCTTCTTGAAGTCGTTGACTGTTGGCTCGGCCTTGATGTCACTGTAGATGGTATATCCCACGCCGGCCGTGGCCAGCTGCATCATCGTGTCTACTATCAGCGGCATGATGGGCGGCGCCGTCACCACAAACAAATGCTTGTAGCCCAAGCGCAGATAGTCGTCGACGAAGGTCTGGAGGCAGCCCGTTCCGAAGACTATCTTCTGTGGCTGCAGTAAGGTGATAGGTTTCATTCTTTATGCTTCGTTTTTTCGTTTCTCTTCTAAATATCCGTAGATGGTCAGCTCCTTGTCGGCCAGCGGCGTGCGGAAGAAGAGGCTGGCCACGTAGCCCACAACGAGCACGATGATGTGGCTGTAGACGCCCAGCATGTACTTATGATGAGTGAAGTTCCACTCTCCCATGTCAATCATGCTGACGCCGTTCTTGTCGGCTTTGGTCAGCACGGCCCAGGCGGTGAAGAGCACTGCCACGACGATGCCGATGAGCAGACCCTGCTTGTTGGCACGCCGGCTGAACAGTCCCAGGAGGAAGATGCCCACGATGCCCGCCGAGAAGATGGCATAGAGTCCGAAGAGCGTGCCCAGCACGCCCTCGCCGCCCCATGAGATGTAGAGGCAGGCCACGCCGACGGCTCCCACGCCGCTGAGCAGCACCATCCACCGGCCGAAGCGTAGCTGCTGACGGTCGGTGACGTTCTTCTTGAAGCGCGCATAGTAGTCTTGCACGGCAATGGCCGAGATGCAGTTCAGGTCGCTGTCGAGGCTGCTGATGGCGGCGGCGGCCAGGGCAGCCACGATGAGTCCGCGGATGCCGACGGGCAGCTCATGGGCGATGAAGTAGGGGAACACCTCGTCGGCCTTGATGCCGTCGGGCAGCGCCGGAGCGCCCGTAGCGTGGTAGTAGGCGAAGAGGGCGGTGCCGATGAACATGAACAGTGCCCAGATGGGGACGCTCATAAAGACGCCGATGAAGGCCGCCTTCTTGGCCTGGCGGTCGCTCTTCGCGGCGAGATAGCGCTGCACAATGGTCTGGTCGGTGCCGTACTTCTGCAAAGCATAGAAGATGCCGTTCAGCACCATGACGATGAAGGTGAGCTCGGTCAGGCTCCAGTCATAGGGGCCGACGTCGATCTTGTTGTTCTCGCCGGCAATGCGGAACAGCTCCGCCGGGCCGCCGTCGATGCCGAACATGAGGATGAGCACGCAGATGACACCGCCGCCGATGAGCAGCATGCCCTGCGCCACGTCCATCCACACGATGGCCTCCATGCCGCCGAGCAGCGTCAGCACGATGATGGTGATGCCCAGCACGAGCACGATGGTGTAAATATTGATGTTGAGGAACGTGGCCAGCGCCATCGACACGAGGAAGAACACGGTGCCGCTCTTCGAGAAGTGGCCCAGGGTGAACGCCACCGAGCTGTAGAGACGGGCGAAGAGGCCGAAGCGCCGCTCGAAGTATTCGTAGGTGCTGAGCCTGATGACACGGCGGAACAGCGGCACGATGATGCCGATGAGGGCCACCAGCACGATGGGCACCATCAGTCCCTGCACCAGCAGAATCCAGTTGCCGCCGTAGGCTGCGCCGGGGTAGGCCAGGAACGTGACGCTGCTGATGAGCGTGGCAAAGATGCTCATGCCCACGGCCCAGGCGGGGATGTGGCCGCCTGCGGCGAAATATTCCGACGTGTCTTTCTGCCTGCGGGCAAAGAAGAAGCCGGCGCCGATGGCGGCAGCAATAGACGCTAATACGATAAGATAATCAATCCAATGCATCTCACTCTTCCCCTTTCAGCTCTATTAGTTCGGCTCGTATCTCCTTTAGTAGCTTTATCTTCTCTGTTGCGGTGAACAGCCTGTAGTCCCTACGGATGCTTTCCTCCTCCTTGTTGGAAAGACGGGTCAGTGGGAGTAGCATCCATGGTTCGCAGAGGTTCTTCGTTCCCATGACTATCTTCAAGGCAGCCAGCGACTGTCCCAGCGTGCGCCCTTCCTGGTAGACGCGCCCCATCCTATCGGTTAATTCCTGCAATTCGCAGGCTTTCTTTTTGTTGCCTGCGATGGCAGCATCGTAGAGCATGCTGTATAGACCAGGTTCGATATTTCCTGTTGAGGGAACGATGCCGTCGCCTCCCAGCTCGAGGGCACGGGCCGAATGGGCTGCACAGCCGCAGAAATAAGCGAAGTCGCTGCGGCCACGGGCTATGTCAATGCATTTCTCCATGCGCTCCAAGTCGCGCTCTGAGTCCTTTATCCCTACAATGTTGGGGTGGTCGGCCAAGCGGCCGATGACGTCGAGAGGAATGGACATGTGGGTCGTGGCCAGGATGTTGTAGAGCATCAGCGGCCCTGTGATGCTGTCGGCCAGGCAGCGGTAGTAGTTTTCCATCTGCTCGGCGGTGAGCGCGTAGTAGGTGGGCAGTGTGGCCGTGATGACATCGGCACCGGCCTGCGTGTAGGCTTCGGCCTGTTTCAGCTGCTCGCTGAAGCAGTTGCCCGTCAGGTTGACATAGACAATCATGGAACATTCTCCATGCAGCAAGGCCCATTGGCTGCGGGCCTTGACGGCAGTCTCTACTAAGAGCAATGCGTCGTCGCGGCTCACGCTGTTGCCCTCGCCGGTGGTGCCCATCAGCAGGGGTGAGACGCCATTGTCGGCAAAGGAGGTGATGATACGTTCCACGGCCAGCGTATCGAGCGAGCCGTCCTCGTTGACTGGGGTTACCATGGGAACCACCACGCCAGCATATTTTTTCGTTTTCATAGTTTTAATGATGATTGAGTGATAAGTGTGTTGACTGCCTGCCGCCATCCTTCGTAGAGCGCTGCCTGACTGTCGTCCTGCGGCTGGTAGATTTGTGTGACCTTGCGCAGAGGTATGACTTCGTCGAAACTATTCCACTGCTTGCGGGCAAAGCCGTTCATAATGGCAGCGCCGAGGGCGGAGGCGTCGTCCACCTCGGTGCAGATGACGGGCGTGCGGAGCAAGTCGGCCTGCAACTGCATGAGGAAGCGGTTCTTCGTAGGGCCGCCGTCAGCGCAGACTTCGCTGAGCCCGCGTTCAGCCATCACGTCGACCAAGTCCTTGACTTGCAGGGCGATGCTCTCCAAGGCGGCTCGCACCACGTGGGCCTTCGTCGTGGCGAAGGTGAGGCCGAGGATGGCGCCCTTCACGTTGCTCTGCCACCACGGTGCGCCTAAGCCGCTGAAGGCGGGCACGACGTACACGCCGCCGTTGTCGGCCACGCTGGTGGCCAAAGCCTCCATCTCCTGTGGCTTGCCCACGAGCTGCAGCTGGTCGCACATCCACTTCAGCGTGGCGCCCGTGCTGTAGATATTGCCCTCGAAGCCGTACCACGTCTTGCCGAAGGCCGTGAAGCCCACGCTGGTCACCAGGCCTTGTGGCGGCGTCAGTGGCTCGTGGCCGATGTTCACCATCACCGAGCTGCCCGTGCCGTAGGTCACCTTGCCGGAGCCACGCTCGAAGCACATCTGCCCGACGAGGGCGCCGTGGCTGTCGCCGAGGACGCCGGCGATGGCGATGGGTTCGGGGAACAGTCCTTCGACAGTCGTCTCACCGTAAATCTCGTCGCAGGCCTTCACCTCGGGCATCATCGAGCGGGGGATGTCGAAGAGCGCCAGCAGGTCGTCGTCCCACTGCATGGTGTGGATGTTGAAGAGCATGGTGCGCGAGGCGTTGGTGGTGTCGGTGGCGTGCACGCGGCCCTTGGTGAGCTTCCAGATGAGCCAGGTGTCGATGGTGCCCATGAGCAGCTCGCCGCGCTCGGCCTGCTGTCGTGCTCCGTCGATGTTGTCGAGCAGCCACTTCACGCCCGAGGCGGAGAAGTTGGGGTCGATGAGCAGGCCGCTCTTCGCCATCACCATGTCGGTCATGCCGTCGGCGCGCAGCTGCTGGCATAGGTCTTTGCCGCGCGTGTCCTGCCACACCAGCGCGTTGGCGATGGGCTTGCCCGTCGTCTTGTTCCACACCACAACGGTCTCACGCTGGTTGGTGATGGCGAGGGAGAGTGTTGAGTGTTGAGCGTTGAGTGTTGAGTGTTGAGTGTTAAGTGTTGAGTGTAGAGTGTAGAGTGTAGAGTTTGCTACCGCCATACCTTCACCTGATGGGACGGCGGCAGCAAACTCTACACTCAACACTCTACACTCTACACTCAAGACTCGGATGGCCTCTACCGTGTTTCTGTATATCTCTTCGGCATCGTGCTCCACCCATCCCGACTGCGGGTAATACTGGCGGTGCTCCACGCTGCTGCGGGCTACCACATGGCAATGCTCGTCGAACAGCAGGGCTTTCGTGGCCGATGTGCTCTGGTCAATGGCGATGATGTAGTTCATGGGATAAAGTCTAATGTGGAACGGATGATGCCTTCGGCGTCGAGGCCGTAGTGATGGAATATCTCGGCGTTGGTGCCGTGGACGACATTCTCGTCGGGGATGCCGAGGATGCGGACGGGGACGGGCTGCTCTGAGAGCACTTCGCAGACCATGGCGCCGAGGCCGCCGAAGCGTGAGTGCTCTTCTACGGTGACGATGCGGCCTGTCTCATGGGCAGCTGTGCGGATGGCCTCCTCGTCGAAAGGCTTCAGCCACGAGCAGTCGAGGACGCGGGCGCTGATGCCCTGTTCCTTCAGGCGGAGAGCGGCCTGCCAGGCGTGCCAGACGGTCTCGCCTGTGGCCACGATGGTGACGTCGGTGCCGTCGAGCACGGTGATGGCCTTGCCCAGCTCGAAATGGAAGCTGTCGTCGGCATAGACATCGGGCACGGCGGCGCGGCCTACGCGGACGTAGCACGGCTTGTTGTAGTCGACAAGGAACTTCACCAATTTCTTGGTCACGCGCCAGTCGGACGGCAGGCAGACGCTCATGCCGGGGAAGGTGCGAAGCACGGCGATGTCGTGCAGCGAGTGGTGGGTGGCGCCGAGCGCGCCGTAGGCCACGCCGCCGCTGACGCCGAGGATGGTGACGGGATTCTCTGAGTAGGCCAGGTCTACCTTGACCTGCTCTAAGCTGCGGGCCACATAGAAACAAGCTGGCCCACAGCAGAACACTTTCTTTCCGCTGTGGGCCAGTCCGGCGCTGATGCCGACGGCGTTTTGCTCGGCGATGCCGCACTCTACAAACTGCTGCGGCAGCGTGGTGGCGAAGTCGCCCAAGGTGACGGAGCCGCGAGCGTCGGTCGTCACGGCAATGATATCTTTGTCTTCACGCGCCAGCTCTAAGAGCGTGTCGGTGAACTGTTTTCTGCAGGCTGTCATTTCTTTTTCTTCTTCGTTATAACGTTATAACGGTATTTCGTTATGACGCTGTATCGTTAATTCGTTGATTCTCTCTTCTATCTCCTTGACGGCAGCTTGGCACTGCTCTTCGTTCAGCACGCCGTGGTGCCACTTGGCTACGCCTTCCATGAACGAGACGCCGAAGCCCTTGGTGGCTTCCGAGATGAGCAGGTGGGGCTTGCCGTTGGTGTAGTCGATGGCGTCGAAGGTACTGACGATGTCGTCCATCGCGTCGCCGTTCATCGTCGTGACGTCCCATCCGAAGGCTGTCCAGCGCTCGCGGATGCTGTCGAGTGGCATGACGTCCTCGGTGTTGCCGCTGATTTGCAGGTGGTTGCGGTCGATGATGGCCACGAGGTTGTCGAGCTGGTATTTGTGGGCAGCCATGGCGGCCTCGTAGATGCTGCCCTCGCCCTGCTCGCCGTCGCCCATGAGGACGTAGGTGTTGTAGGACTTATGGGTCTTATGGGTCTTATAGGTCTCATAGGTCTCATGGGACTTATAGCTGCCCTCCCTCATCTTGGCGGCTAAGGCCATGCCTACGCCGATGCTCAGGCCGTGGCCCAGGGCGCCGCTGTTCACCTCGATGCCGGGCACCTCGATGGTGGGGTGGCCGCTGAGGATGCTGCCAAACTGTCCCAGGGTGTCGAGCACCTCCGGCTTGAGAAATCCTTTCGCCTCCAAGGTGACGTAGAGCGCCTCTACGCAGTGGCCCTTCGAGAGCACGAAGCGGTCTCTGTCGGGCGCCTTGGGGTTGGCGGGGTCGAGGCCTTGCATCACGTGGAAATAGAGTGCCGTCATCACGTTGAGGCACGACAGGTCGCCGCCGATGTGCCCCGCCTTGGCGCGGTAGACCACCTCCACCAGGCGTTTGCGGCGCTGTTCGGCCAGCAGTTGCAGTTCTTTTGTATCCATAGGTCAGAGAAAAGAGTTATTTCATATTACAAAAACCGCCATCATGCCCAGAATGAGAAAGGCAGCAATCGCGGCGGTGAGCATCACGAGGGCTATGATAGTGATGAGAATCAGCTTTTTCCAGCTGTAGCCCGACAGTTGGTGTAAGGGTACGAGAGTGAGCAAGAGCAGCAAGAGGCTCACGCTGGAATTGTCGATGCACAGAAAGTCGGAGACATTAGAGTAGATGGAATACATGTTCGACGTGTAGACCAGGGCCACCACCAGTTCTGAATAGCGCATATTGGGATAGGCCGGGCACTTCCTGAAGAACAGATACAAGAAAGCTGAAAAGACCAGCAGCCAAAAAAGGGCGAAGATGTTGGGATAATTCCTTTGGAATTTGGCGAGGTAATGGCCAATATCATCAATTTTTTTTATTCTCTCGGCTTTATGTTTCTCTTCCGGCGATAGTTTCTCTTCTGTATCTTCAGCGACGGCTGTGCTAAGGCTGTCCACATGGGCTATGCTGTCGCTGCTTACAGCTGTGGTAGTGCTGTCAGTGCTCTCTGTGCGGATGTCTATGGCTTCGCTTGATGCGTCGGCAGCCAGCTTGTTCTCAAACTTGATGTTCAGGCCAGAGCCGATGAGGTACGAGAGGGTGGCCAGCAGGAAGAACATCTTGAACGGGGGGAAGTAGGCCATCTGCATGCCGCTGAGGTAATCGCGGATCATGTATCCTGGCCGGAGGATGAGGTCGCGAATGTTGCGGAACATGCCGCGGTTGCCCAGTCCCCAGACATCGACGTAGAGCAACAGGGCCGACTTGAACGAGAAGCGGCCTATGCGTGTCGACTGACCGCAACGGGGACAGTAGTTGCCTGTGAAGTGGGTGCCGCAGGTGAAGCAGTCGTGCTCCACGTCGGGCATGGGAGCCACCGTGTGCGGTGTCTGCTGCCACTGCCTGAATTTAGCGTACTTCTCCTTCAGTGTCTTCCAATCTGTCATCGCCCGTCATTCCCCGCTACATCAGCTTGCCCTTTTCCTGCAGGGTGTCGTAGTTGTTGTTCAGATTGCGCCAGTCCACCTTGCCCTGCGTGGGAATGGCATTGATGTACTTCTCAATGTTGGTGTAGCCGTCGCCGTTCAGGTCGCCGTTGGCATCGGTGGCGTCGTTAGGGTTCAGGCCGTTGGCCTTCTCCCACTCGTCGGGCATGCCGTCGTTGTCGCTGTCCTTGTAGGGCTGCCAGTCGCGATACACGGGATAGCCGCCCATCTGCCGCGGGTCGGTGATGATGCCCTGCTTGTAGGAGTCGTTGGGCAGGCGGCGGTATTTGAAGTATCCCTCCTCGTTCTGGCTCTTCGGGTGCAGGCCCCACATGTCGCCGTAAGGATGCTGCTTCACGCCGGTCTTCTTTTCAATCTTGGCCAGCTCCTTCTCGTAGTCGGGCACATAGTAGGCGATGCCTGTGCGCACCTCTTCGCAGATGCGCTGGTCTACGATGTCGCGGCAGGGCACGGTGGCGCCCACATTCGAGAGCACCCAGTCGAAGGCCTGCTCGGCACCCATGATCTTGACGAAGGGCATGACGAAAGGCTCATTCGAGCGCATCAGCGCCAGCTCGGTGGCATCCATCTCGCCGTCCTTGTCGGCCGTCTGTATGCCGCCGTTCCAGTTGTCCTTCGTGATTTCGGGGTAGCCCTCCATGACATTGCCCACGGCATAGACGCGGCCGAACTGCTTGAAGGGGAAGAGTCCCTGTGAGCGGCTCTCGCTCTTCAGGATGCGGTGGCCCACAGCGCTCTCCTTCGGCGTCAGCGGCCCGGGCTTGTAGTAGTTGTTGATGAAGTTGGACATCGTGGTGTACTCGCCGCCGTCGGCCGTGCGGTGCACCCAGTTATATACAATATTATTAATAAAGTTGAACACGCCGCCCCAGCCTATCGATGGGTTGCGGCCCGTGTTGTCGGCCCACAGGTTACGCATGAAGGTGGTGTTCTCGCCGCCGATGGTCGAGCCGAAGCTGTGGTTCCACGTGTCGAGGGCCTTGGCCGAGATGGTGTTCTGTATGGTGACGTTCACCGTGGGCTCCTTGCGCTTGTCCTTGCCGTCGTGCAGGTCGAACATGTGCCGGTAGAACGAGATGTTCTCGTCCAGTCCCCACTCGCACGAGCAGTGGTCTATCATGATGTTGCCCACGGGGTTGCCTCCGAAGCTGTCCTCGCGGTGCCACACCAGCGTCTCGCCGCGGCGGAAGCGCATGTGGCGCACGATGACGTCGTGGGTGTCCACCTGGAACGACTCCCCAGCTATGATGACGCCGTCGCCCGGCGCCGTCTGTCCGGCGATGGTGATATAGGGGGCACGCACGAAGATGGGCGACTTCAGGCGGATGATGCCGGAGACGTTGAACACGACGATGCGTGCGCCGCCCTGCTCGCAGGCCCAGCGGAACGAGCCGGGGCCCGAGTCGTTGAGGTTGGTCACGGTGAGCACCTTGCCGCCGCGGCCGCCGAAGGTGTACATGCCGCCGCCCTCAGCACCGGGGAAGGCGGGAATCGTGGCCTGGCGCAGGTCGTAGGGGCGTGAGGCCCAGGGCACATAGGGCCGGCCGGCCTTGGCCTCTTCGATGACAATGGGGAACGCGGCCTCCCACACCGAGTCGTTGTGGGCCGTCCACTGAGCCTCTAAGCCGTCGATGAGATGCTTCGCCTCGTCGGTTAGCTGAGGATACTGTGCAAATGATGCCGTGGCTCCAAAGAGGAGCGTGCAGGCAAAGGTAGCAAGTCTTTTCATGTTTAGTAGATAATAGTTTGTAATCTTGGTGTGCAAAGTTACGCCAATTTTCTTAATACACAAAATATTTTGCAGGAAAAAACTTGGCCAATTGCGAGATTGTTTGTACCTTTGCGGCAAATGCGAAAATAACGACAACCATGAGGCAATCATTTTTTTATCATAGGCTGATGAGGGCAGGGATGCTCATCGTCGGCCTTTTGTCTTTTCATGCGGCTGCTGGCCAGACGCTGCTCAGTGAATACCGTCCTGGCGTGACGCCCGAGGGCGCTGTCTATTTCCTCCCGAAGACGGCGCTGCGCGTCAGCGTGCTGGTGGAGAAAACCACTTATACGCCGGGCGACTTTGCACCTTACGCACAGCGCTATCTGCGCATGGCCGATGTCAGCCAGGACCCGAGCACCAGCTTCCGCGTTGCCGACATCGTGGTGACACCCTGCCCCGTGCCCGACACGACGAAGGTCTACGCCGTGAAGTTTGATGCACGCACCGTGGCCTCGCGCATGACGCTCAGCGACGACGGCCGCCTGCTGGCCCTGAACGTGGAGGATGCCGGGGATGCAGAGACTCCCGCCTTCTTCATCCCTGCACCAAGGCAGGAGGAGGTGAACCCGCGCCAGTTCATGGGGCAGGAGATACTGTCGTGCGGCAGTACGGCGAAGATGGCTGAGATGACGGCACAGGAGATTTACGACCTGCGCGACAACCGCACGCTGCTCATCAAGGGTCAGGCCGACTTCATGCCGCAGGACGGACGGCAGATGGAGCTGATGCTCAGCCAGCTGGACCGCCAGGACCGGGCACTCACCTCGCTCTTCGTCGGTACCACGCGGCGCGACACCACCGAGCACGTGCTATGGGTCATACCCTCAGCCCTCGACTCTCTGGCCTCGACGCGACAGATACTGTTCCGCCTGTCGCAGATGAAGGGCCTGGTGGAGGCCGACGACCTCTCGGGCGCTCCTTTCTATTACAGCATCGACGACATCACGCAGCTGCCCGCTCCCGAGGAGGAAGGGAAGCGGGGGAAGAAAGTCAAGAGTGCGCCGGGCATCTATGTCAACGTGCCGGGTCGCCTGCGCTTCACCCTCTATGACGGCATCAAGCCCATCCTCACCCAGGAGCATCCCGCCCCGCAGTTCGGGCAGACCATGCTGCTCGGCGGCAGTCTCTTCAACAAGCGCTATACCACGCGCCTGCTGCTCGACCCCCTCACCGGCGCCATGCTGCGCTTAGATGCCGACGAGCCCAAATAGTACCCCGCATCAGTAGCGGAGCAGCTTAGTCTGTTTCCGTCCGCATAGGCAGGGGCGCCAGCTTTTCACATCTCTGTCTGGCTGCCTCAAAAAAGTCCGAAGCCTTCGGACACTCTGTCCGAAGGCTTCGGACTCGTTGTCCGAAGGCTTCGGACTCTTCGTCCGAAGCCTTCGGACGAAAAGTAGGCTCTTCTGTTTTTTCGGTTGGCTCTTCTGTTTTTTCGGTTGGCTCTTCTGTTTTTTCGGTTGGCAGGTGTGCACGAATACGTGCACCACCCGACCGGTGGGCAGCCTTCGGATTTTTATCCTACCGCTTCGGATTTTTGTCCGAAGCCTGTGGGCTGTTGTGCCTTCGGGACTATTTGCTGAGCTACTATTTGGGGATGATTATCTGTCTTCCGTGCCGTAGTTGATGCGGCGTGACTGTATGTCGGAAGCACGCTTCTCTGAGGCATCCGACAGCTTGCCCTTGATGAAGCGCTCCATGATGAGGCCGCCAATGGGCACGCCGTAGGTGGCACCCCAGCCGCCGTTCTCCACATAGACGGCGACGGCTATCTGCGGGTTGTCCATCGGTGCGAAGCCCATGAACACGCTGTGGTCGTGGCCTTTGTTCTGTGCCGTGCCGGTCTTGCCGCAGGGCATGAAGTCATAGTGTGCCAAGGCCTTGCAGGTGCCGCCGAGGGCTGCCGAGCGCATGCCCCTCACCACGAGCTCGTAGGCCCACTGCGGCGCCTTGCTGTAGCGGCGCGTGGTGTAGAGCGTGTCGAGGGGCTCGTCCTCTATCTCGTGCACCACATGCGGGGTGATGAACCAGCCGCGGTTGGCAATGGTGGCGCCGAGGTTGGCTATCTGCAGCGGCGTGGCGTTCACCTCGCCCTGGCCTATGGCGATGGAGGCAACGGAAAGGGCGTTCCACCCGGTCTTATGGGCATTGTCATAGAACTGTGCGTTGGGGATGAGTCCGCGCTTCTCGCCCGCCAGGTCTACGCCCAAGGGGTAGCCGAAGCCCATCGACACCATGTAATCGCGCCAGGTGTTCATAGCAATCTGTATGGTGCTGTATTTCGTCCTGTCGTTCAGCATGTGGTAGAGTCCCCAGCAGAAGAAGCCGTTGCACGATGTGCTGATGGCGGGCACCAAGGACAGTGGCGAGCCGTGGCCGTGGCAGCCTATGCGCAGGCCCCTGACGACGAAGCCTCGGTAGCAGGGATAGGGTGTCTTCTCGGTGATAATGCCCTCGCTGAGGAAGGTCAGGCCCTGTGTGGTCTTGAATGTGGAGCCCGGCGGATACTGTCCCATGATGCTGCGGTTGAGCAGGGGCTTCCACGGGTCCTGCCCCAGCTCCTTGTGACTCTTCGAGCGCTGGCGTCCCACCATGATGCGTGGGTCGTAGGTAGGCGACGAGGCCATGCAGAGCACCTCGCCCGTCTTCGGCTCGATGGCCACCACGCTGCCTATCTTTCCCTCCAAGAGGCGCTCGGCCAGGGCTTGCAGGTCTTTGTCGATGGCCAGCGTGAGGTTCTTGCCGGGCACGGGCTTCTTGTCCAGTTCACCGTTGCGGTAGCTGCCCTGTATGCGTCCGTGGGCATCGCGCAGCAGCACCTGCACACCTTTCTGTCCGCGCAGCTGCTTCTCGTAGAAGCGCTCCACGCCGAGCTTGCCGATGTAGTCGCCGGGCTGGTAGTAGTCGTCCTTCTCGATGTCGGCCTCGCTCACCTCGGCCACATCGCCTAAGACGTGGGCGGCGTAGGGATACTCATACTGGCGGACGCTGCGCTTCTGCACGGAGAAACCCGGGAAGCGGTAGGCCTTCTCCTGAAAGACGGAGAAGTCGTATTCTGAGAGCTGGCTGATGAGGCGTTGCGGCGTGTAGGGCGAGTAGCCCGGGTTGCGGTGCTTGTCTTGCATCGTCTTCACACACCTGTCGAAGTCCTCGCGGGTGATGTTGATGGTGTTGCAGAACTCCAGCGTGTCGAAGCGGTTACGCGCCTCCCGTTCCACCACCATGATGTCGTAGCTGGGCTGGTTGTAGACCAGCAGCGTGCCGTGTCGGTCGGTGATGATGCCGCGGGCGGGGTAGTCAATCTTTTGCAGGAAGGCGTTGCTGTCGGCGTTCTGCTTGTAGTCGTCGCTCATCAGTTGCAGGCTGAGCAGGCGCAGGATGTAGGCTGTGACAATGATGACAGCCACCAATCCCACCACATATTTCCTGTATTCCAGCCCGTAGTCCTTTTTCATCAATAACCGTTAGACAATAACCGTTGACCAATAACCAATAACCGTTAGACAATAAACAATAACCGTTGACCAATAAGCGTTGGGAAGACTATTTCTTCCTGAGCGTTTCGAAGGCCATGATGAGGGTGAGGGTGAGCACTGCGCTGGCGACGGCACACTGCAGGCAGTAGAGCCAGGCAGCGAAGGTGAAGGTCTCCAGTATGAAGAAGACGATGCAGAAGATGACGACGAGGATGGTGGCGAGGCTGAGGAAATGCCACCAGCCCAATGCGCGTGCCGACGCCTTGATGTCGGGTTCGGCATCGCGTGGCAGGAAGAGCTCGATGAGGTAGGGCTGTACCATGCCGACGATGGTCAGCGAGGCAGCTGTGACGCCCGGCGTGTTGCGGAACATATCGACGGCCAGACCGAGGAAGAAGCTCCACAGCAGGATGCCCCATCGCGGATAGCCGCGTGGCATGGCGATGATGAAATAGACCACCATCAGCGGCGTGGCCACATGAAGCAGGCAGATGCGGTTGAACACCAGCACCTGCAGCAGGCAAGTGATGATGCAGACAAACAGCCGGCGTATGATATCTATAGTCATTTCAGCGTTCCCCCGACCTCTTACTTCTTACTTATTACTTCTTACTTAATTGGCCAGCGCCATCGAGTCGCGTGCCGCCTTCAGCAGTTGCAGCCGCTCGGGGAAGGTGTCGTCGGTGATGACGCTCACCTCGCGCAGCCGGCTGAAGTCAGTGTTCAGCCGGACGCGCAGGCGGTAGGACAGTCCGTCGGCGGAGTTGCCGATGTCAGTGATTTTCCCTATGGTGATGCCCGGCGGGAAGATGTCGCTGTAGCCGCTGGTCTCCACCCACTCGCCCGTGTTGAACTGTGCATGTCGCGGCACGTCCTCCATGAAGGCGTCGGTGGCGCTGCTGCCGTCCCAGTCGATATAGCCGAAGTATCCGTGGTTGCGTATGGCGCAGCTGATGCGTGAGTGCACGTTCAGCAGCGGCATCACCACGCTGTAGTGCTGGCTTGCCATATAGACGACGCCCACCAGGCCGGTGCCGCTGACCACGCCCATGTCGGGCAGCACGCCGTCGGCGCGCCCGCGGTTGATGGTCAGCAGGTTGTCGGGCCTGCGCAGGCTGTTGCTCACCACCTTCGCCGGCAGCAGGTGCAGCTGGCCGATGACCTCCTGCATCATGCTGTCAGTGGCGACCGTGTCACCTTGCAGGTCGAGCAGCTCCTCGCGGACGCGGCTGAGCTGCCGCTGCAGGGCGATGTTCTCGTCGGTCAGTCGGCGGGCACGCTCTTCCAAGCTGAAGAACTGCTCGATGCCCGACTGCCACTCATAGACCTTGCCTGCCACGGCGTTGGCCGACGATATCCACACGCTGCCCTGAAAGCTGTTGTAACGGAACAGCAACATCACGCTGAGCAGTTCCAGGAAGAGGAACAGCAACCAGTGGAATTTCTTGGTGAAGAAGGCTATCAGGTCCTGCATCCCACTCTACAACGTATTGTGCGGAGCCTCCGGCTTATCTCATGAGGAACGTGAAGCGGTCGACGTTCTTCAAGGCGATGCCGGCACCTTTGGCCACACAGTGCAGCGGGTCGTCAGCCACGTTGAAGGGAATATTGATTTTGTCGGTGAGGCGCTTGTCCAGACCGCGCAGCAGTGCTCCGCCTCCGGTGAGGTAGATGCCGTTCTGCACGATGTCGGCATAGAGCTCGGGCGGCGTGTGCTCGAGAGCGGTGAGCACGGCGCTCTCAATGCGTGTCACCGTCTTGTCCAGACAGTGCGCTATCTCCTGATAGCACACAGGCACCTCCATGGGCAGCGCGGTGATGCGGTTGGGGCCATGCACGACGTAATCCTCGGGGCCTTCGTCGCCCAGGTCGGTGAGGGCGGCGCCCACGTTGATCTTGATGCGCTCGGCCATGCGCTCCGACACCTTGACGTTGTGCTGTCGCGACATGTATTCCTGAATGTCGGCGGTGAGGTCGTCGCCGGCCACCTTGATGCTGCTGTTGCTGACGATGCCGCCGAGGGAGATGACGGCAATCTCGGTGGTGCCGCCGCCGATGTCGACAATCATGTTGCCCTCGGGCGCCTCCACGTCGATGCCGATGCCGATGGCGGCTGCCATAGGCTCGAAGATGAGGAACACGTCGCGTCCGTCGGCATGCTCGGCAGAGTCGCGCACGGCGCGCAGCTCCACCTCGGTAGAGCCCGAGGGAACGCCGATGACCATGCGCAGCGAGGGCGAGAAAAAGTGATGGCCCGTGTGAACCATCTTGATGAGGCCGCGCATCATCTGCTCGCAGGCAGAGAAGTCGGCAATGACACCGTCGCGCAGCGGGCGCACGGTGCGGATGTTGTCGTGTGTCTTTTCATACATCATCTTGGCACGCTCGCCTACGGCAATCATCTTGTCGGTGCGGCGGTCCATAGCCACTACAGAGGGCTCGTCGACGACAATCTTGTCGCCGCTGATGATGATGGTATTCGCTGTGCCAAGGTCCATGGCCAGCTCTTGTCTGAAACTAAAGAATCCCATAATCGAATGTAGAATGATGAATTTTGAATTAGGAAGTATCGGCTCCTCCTTTGCTCCTTACTCCTTTACTCCTTACTCCTTTATTACTTTACTCCTTATTACTTTACTCCTTTTATTACTTTACTCCTTTACTCCTTACTCCTTTACTCCTTACTCCTTTACTCCTTACTCCTTTACTCCTTACTCCTTTACTCCTTACTCCTTCTCTCCTTTACTCCTTACTCCTTACTTCTTACTTCTCAAACCAGTTGTGAATGGCCGTGTCATAGTGGGAGCTGACGCCGAAGGCACGTGTGGCAAACATGCGGCGCTGTTCCAGCGTGGTCTGTGCGCCCTGCTGATTGAGAATGTCGAGCAGCACGCTGTACTCAGCCTTCGAGGGAACGATGACCACATCGTTAAAGTTCTTCGCTCCGGCGCGGATCAGCGAGATGCCGCCGATGTCGATTTTCTCGATGATGTCGGCCTCCGTGGCACCGCTGGCCACTGTCTGCTCAAACGGGTACAGGTCGACGATGACCAAGTCTATCTCAGGAATGTCATACTGCTTCATCTGCTCTTGGTCGCCGGCGTTCTCACGGCGTCCCAGAATGCCTCCGAACACCTTCGGATGCAACGTCTTCACGCGGCCACCGAGAATGCTGGGGTAGGTCGTCACGTCCTCCACCTTCTGGCACTCGTAGCCCTGTTCTTCAATAAATTTCTGCGTGCCGCCCGTTGAGAGGAAGCGCACGCCCTCGGCGTTGAGTTTCTTCAGAAGCTCGTCGAGCCCGTCCTTGTGGAACACCGAAATCAGCGCCGTTTTCATCTGCTTCATGTCTGCCATCTTTCCTTTTCTTTGTCTTTGTTGTGATACAATAATATAAAAATGTATGAGTTTGCAAAGATACAGAAAAGAATTGAACTACCGTGCGACAGCCGCCCATTATTTTTCCCTGTGCCACGTTTTCCTGCTTTAGGTCATTTTTTCCTTTGAAAAATTGGCTGAATGAAAGAAATTGCCTACCTTTGCAGCACTGAAACGAAACAACAAGCGAAAGACATGAAAAAACTACTAACAACAGCCGCCTTGCTCCTGATGGCAGGGTGGACATGGGGCCAGCGGCAGGAGATTACCCTGACCGACAACTGGCAGTTCTCTAAAAACAGACAGACATGGCAAACCGTCAGCGTGCCCCACGACTGGGCCATCAGCGGACCCTTCGACAAGAAATGGGACTTGCAGACCGTGGCCATCGAGCAGAACGGCGAGAAGGAAGCCACCGAGAAGAGCGGCCGCTCAGGCGCCCTGCCTTGGATAGGCGACGGTGTCTATAAGCGAAATTTGCCCATACCATCGGGATTTAAGGGACATGCGGAGCTGGTTTTCGACGGTGCGATGTCGCAACCCGTGGTTCTCGTCAATGGACAGTGGGCAGGTTCGTGGGCTTACGGCTACAACACTTTTCGCATTGACATCACGAAGCTGGTGAAGCCGGGCGACAACGATTTGGAGGTGACTCTCAGAAATCAGGAAGAGAGCTCGCGCTGGTATCCGGGTGCCGGCATCTACCGCCCCGTGACGCTGGTGCTCACCAATCAGTTGCATATCGATGACTGGAGCCTCTTCGTCCGTACCATCTCTATCGGCAGGGACAAGGCTGAGTTGGAGGTGGATATGCAATTGAACAGCAAAGACGAAGCGGGGACACCTTTCGTCAGACCTGTGTCTTTGGAAAGTGTAGCCATCCTTGGGTCGTGCTCTTTCTCGTTGCTTGACGCCAATGGGCAGGAGGTGGCATCTGCATCCTCCAAGGGTGTGAGGCGCGGCGACGGCGTCCGCGCTAAGCTGACGGTTAAGAATCCGAAGCTGTGGTCGCCAGAGTCACCTTATTTATATAAGTTAGTGGCGAAGGTGATGGTTGGCGACGACCCCATTGAGAAGACTACAAAAGTCGTTGACGAGAAGAGCGTCAACGTGGGCATCCGCACCGTCCGTGTCGACCGCGAGCGCGGTTTCCAGTTGAACGGTGTGACGCGCAAGATCAAAGGCGTCTGCCTGCACCACGACCTCGGCCCGCTGGGCGCTGCCGTGAACAAAGCTGCCCTCATCCGCCAGATCAAGATACTGAAGGCGATGGGCTGCGACGCCATCCGCACCGCCCACAACATGCCGAGCCAGATGCAGATGGACCTCTGCGACTCGTTAGGCATGATGGTCATGGCCGAGAGCTTCGACATGTGGCGCTATCCTAAGTGCAAGAATGGCTACTCACGTTTCTTCGATGAGTGGGCCGACCGCGACATCACCAACCTCGTGAAGGCCAACCGCAACCATCCCAGCATCGTGATGTGGTCGATAGGCAACGAGATTCCCGAGCAAGGCAGCGCCGACGGACGCCTGCTGAGCATCCACCTGCAGGGCCTGTGCCATGCCCTCGACCCCACGCGCCCCGTCACGCAGGGTCTGGACCGCGTCGACAATGCCTTGGCCAGCGGCGTAGCTCGGGCTATGGACGTGCCGGGCTTCAACTATCGCCTGCACCGCTATGCCGACGGCATCAAGCAGTTGCCGCAAGGTTTCCTCTTAGGCTCGGAGACGGCATCGACGGTCTCCTCGCGCGGCGTGTATAAATTCCCCGTTGAAACCACGGATAATTCAAAGTATTCCTCATGGGCAGCGGGCTACGACCCCACCGCCATCAAGAGCGCCGACGGCCAGTGCTCGGGCTACGACGTGGAGAGCTGTGCGTGGAGCAACCTGCCCGACGACGACTGGCGCTGGCAGGATGACTATCCGTGGGTCATCGGCGAGTTTGTGTGGACGGGCTTCGACTACTTAGGCGAGCCAACGCCCTACGACGAGTACTGGCCCTCGCGCAGCAGCTATTTCGGCATCTGCGACCTCGCCGGCCTGCCCAAGGACCGCTATTTCCTCTACCGCTCGAGGTGGAACAAAGACGAGCACACCATCCATCTCTTGCCCCACTGGACGTGGCCGAAGCGCAAGGGACTGGTGACGCCGGTCTATTGCTACACCGACTATCCCGAGGCGGAGCTTTTCATCAACGGCAAGAGCCAGGGACGCATCAAAAAGCAAATCCCCCAAGCCCCCCTTTCGTCCCCCGAGGGGGACACAAATGTGGGCAAGCCCAGTAATGAAGTCGTAGGTGGGGCTTCCCGCCTCGACCGCTACCGCCTGCGCTGGAACGAGGTGAAGTATGAGCCGGGCGAGGTGAAGGTGGTCGTCTACGATGAAACGGGCAAGCCATGCGGCGAGGAGACGATGCGCACCGCCGGCAAGCCTCACCACCTGCAGCTCGATGTGTGGACGCAGGCCGATGACGGGCAGTGGTTGCTGCCGTCGCGGCAGGCCCAGCCCTCCGCGTCTTCCCTCCGTGCTGACGGTCAGGACCTGGCCTTTGTCACCGTGAGCCTTGTCGACAAGAACGGCACGCTCGTCCCCGACGCTCAGGACCAGCTGACCTTCGACGTCAGCGGTGCCGGCACCTTCCGTGCTGTGTGCAACGGCGACGCCACCTCGCTGGAGCCCTTCACCCAGCCCACCATGCAGCTCTTCAACGGTCAGCTCGTCGTCATCGTGCAGGCCGCCCATGAGGCCGGCAACCTGACGCTCACTGTCAGCGACAAGAAACGCGGCATGAAGCAGCGTGTCAACATCGCAGTGAAGCTTTAGAGTGTAGAGTGTAGAATGTAGAGTGTAGAGTTTGCTACCGCCGTACCTGCAACGGACTAGTTTAGAGTGTAGAGTTTAGAGTGTAAAGTTTGCTGCCGCCGTTCCATTCGTTGATGGTACGGCGGCAGCAATCTTTATACTCAAAACCATCCGTTGCAGGGACGGCGGCAGCAAACTTTACACTCTACACTCTACACTCTACACTATTTTTCCGGCAGCATCACCACCTCTATGTGGTTGCCGCTGCCCAGCAACTTCTCGCGGATGAAGCGGCTGAGGCTTTCGGGTGTCAGAGCCTCGACAGCCTTCTTGTAGTCGTGATGACGGTCGAGCTTATAGGTGCGCCAGTTGTCGATGACGTTCATCCAGTAGCTGTTGGTCTTGGCGTCGAGGTCTACCTGCTTCAGCATATAGTCCTTCACCTTCTGCAGCTGGTCAGCGTTTACGCTCTTGGCAGCACCCTCGATGCCCTCGCGGATGAGGCGCAGGGCTATGTCGCTCTTGTCGGGATTCATCGGGCAGTAGGCCTGCAGCATCATGGTGGGCTTGGTGCTGCGCAGGTTGAAGTTGCCGCTGGCACCGCAGCTGTAGGCCGCGCTCTCGTCCTCGCGGATGGTCTTCAGGTAGATCATCTGCAGGAGCTGTCCGGCGGCGTCAATCTTCACGATGTTGTCAACGTTGTAGGGTGCCTCTGCCGTCCAGAACTCCACGTCGATGGCCTTCGGGCTCTCTGCCTTCATGGTGAAGTGGTTCTTCACCTGTCCCTTGACCAGCGTCTGCACGTCGACGGGCTTGTCGGCAGGCTCGCCGGTGGCGGGCAGCGAAGCGATATACTGCTCGATGAGCGGGCGGATGGCCTCCTCCTCAAACTTACCCACGAAGGCGAAGGTGAAGGCGCCGGCGTTGCGGTAGCGCTCCTTGGCTATCTGCAGGATGCGGTCGTAGTTCACCTGGGGCAGGTCCTTGATGTCGATGTTGTTGTAGCGGGGGTTATGGCCGTAGAGCGTAGCGGCGAGCGAGTCGGTATAGACCAGGTCGGGCGACAGCGACTTGTTCTTCAGCGCCATGTCGAGCTGTGTCATCAGGTTCTGGAACTGCTTCTCGTCCTTGCTGACGTTGGTGAAGTAGAGGTAGACCATCTGGAACATCGTCTCCAAGTCCTTCGGCGTGGAGTGTGCGGTGCAATACTGGCGCATCTCTGTCAGCGAGAGGTCGGCGTTGGCTTCCTTGCCAGCGAGTGCTTTCTGCAGCTCCGTGCTGGAGAAGTTGCCGAGGCCGCTCATGCCGATGACCTCGTCGAACACCTTCAGGCTGGAGAAGTCGCTGCTGCCGTAGAGACCCTTGCCGCCGTCGGCCCAAGCCTTCATCTGCACCTCGTCGTCCTTGTAGTCGGTAGGCATGAGGATGACGGTGGCGCCGTTGCTGAGCTTCAGCTCCTTATAGCCGAACACTTTGTCGGTGGTCTCGCTGACGATGGTGCCTTTCTCGGGCATCTCGCTGATGAGCGGCTCGTCCTTCACGTTGTCCACGTAGGCGGCTATCTCCTCGGCGCGTGCCTGTGCCACAGCCTTGCGCATGTCGTCCTCGGTGGGGTAGGTGAGACCGTCGGCCTCGCGTGCCCACTCCATGACGACGAGGTTCTTGTCAGAGTTGCTGATTATCTCGGGCAGCGCCATGTTGATGACGTCGACGGGGATGCTCGGAGCGATGGCCTGCATCAGCTGGTACAAGTCCTCGATGGCGGGAATAGGCTCGTTGGTGAGGAAGTTGTCGCGGTACTGGTCGCCCAGGTCGTCGTTGGTGATCTTCGCGCGGTTGGTGTACATCTTCTCCAGACTGCTGAGGTAGTCGGCCTTGGCGCGCTCATACTCCGTGGCGGTGAAGCCGAACTCAGCGGCGCGGCGTGCCTCGCGCACCATGGCGGTGAGCGTCTCCATGTCGCGGCCTTCCTTGGGAACGCCCAGCATCTGGAAGGCGGCCTTCGTCGAGGCCAGCAGGTAGTCGTCGTCGTCGCCCATAGCCTGCAGGAACGGGCAGTCGGGATCGTTGGTCAGCTCCTGCAGACGGGCATTGAACATGTTCGACAGCACGGCCTTGACATAGATCTCGATGAGGTAGTCCATGTTCTTCTTCTCCTCCGGCTTGGTCGTCTCATGCTTCATAAACACCAGGATCTGGTTCATCTGCTGCTCCTTGTCCTTCTCGAAGATGTAAATAGCCTCGTCGTTGTCGGGCACCTCCTCGGGTATGACCTTCGGTGCCTTCGGGTTGACCTTGATGCCGCTGAACAGCTCCTTCACCTTTGCCTCGAAGTGGTCGACGTCGATGTCGCCCACCACGATGATGGCCTGGTTGTCGGGGCGGTACCACTTCTGGTAGTAGGCCTTCAGCTCCTTCGGCTTGAAGTTGTCGACGACGCTCATCAGGCCGATGGGCATGCGCACGCCGTACTTCGAGCCGGGGTACATCTTAGGCAGTGCGCGTGTGATCATGCGCTGCGAGGGACCGTCACCTAAGCGGTATTCGTTGTGCACCACGTCGCGCTCCTTCACTATCTCGTCCTTCTCTAAGAGCAGACCGTTGCTCCAGTCCTTGAGGATGAACATACACGAGTCGAGGGCCGACTGTCGTGTGGTGGGCACGTTGCAGACGCGGTAGACGGTCTGGTCTATCGAGGTGTAGGCGTTCAGGTCGCTGCCGAACTCCACGCCGAGTGAGCGTGTGAACTCGATGAGGTCGTTGCCCTTGAAGTGCTCAGAGCCGTTGAAGGCCATGTGCTCGAGGAAGTGTGCCAGTCCGCGCTGGTTCTCCTCCTCCTGGATGGAGCCCACGCGCTGGGCGATGTAGAAGTTGGCCACGTGCTCCGGCCACTCGTTGTGGCGGATGTAATAGGTCAGGCCGTTGTCAAGCTTGCCGATGCGCACCTCCTTGTCCACGGGGATGGGCGGCAAGGCCTCTTGTGCCGTCACCGTCGGGGTGGCGGCCGTCAGCAAGAACAATGCTGCTACGAAAAACTTTTTCATATACATTATTATTTAAATATTAGTGGGTGTTAGGGGAGTTAAAGGAGTTGGTAGTTAAAGGAGTTAAAGGAGTTAAAGGAGTTAAAGACATTTGTTTTAAGGAAGTTAAAGGAGTTAAGGAGTTGGGAGTTAAGGGAGTTAAAGGAGTTAAAGACATTTGTCATGCCGTTATTTTAAAGAATGGTGACGGGATAAACTATTGTCTTTAACTCCTTTAACTCCCTTAACTCCTTTAACTCCTTTATTTAATCTACCGTGACAAGGTAATAGTTCTTCTTGCCGCGCTGCACCAGCAGGTACTTGCCGTCGATGAGGTCGTCGGCAGTGATGGGGCGGTCGTCGCCCAGCTTCTCCTTGTTCAAACTGAGGGCGCCGCTCTTGAGGAACTCGCGGATCTCGCGCTTGCTGCTGAACACGTTGGCGGTGGTGGTGAAGAGCTCAGAGGCCACCTGCCCCAGCTGGTCCTTCTGGATGGTGTACTGCGGCACACCGTCGAAAACATCGAGGAACGTCTGCTCGTCCAGCTTCTGCAGGGCCTCCTTCGTAGCCTTGCCGAAGAGGATGTTCGAGGCCTCGATGGCCATGTCGAGCGCCTCCTGCGAGTGCACCATGACGGTGGTCTCCTCGGCCAGCCGCTTCTGCAGGATGCGGCGGCCCGGATCCTGCTTGTGCTCGGCAATGAGAGCGTCGATGGTCTCCTTGTCCAAAGAGGTGAAGATCTTGATGTAGCGCTCGGCATCGTCGTCGCTGACGTTCAGCCAGAACTGGTAGAACTTATACGGTGTGGTGCGCTTCGGGTCGAGCCAGATGTTGCCGCTCTCGGTCTTGCCGAACTTCTTGCCGTCGCTCTTCGTGATGAGCGGGCAGGTGAGGGCGAAGGTCTCCACCTCGTTGCCCAGTGTGCGGCGTATGAGCTCCGTGCCCGTGGTCATGTTGCCCCACTGGTCGTTGCCGCCGAGCTGCAGCTTCACGCCGTAGTGCTGGTAGAGGTAGAGGAAGTCGTAGCCCTGCAGCAGCTGGTAGGTGAACTCGGTGAACGAGAGGCCGTCGCGGGCGGTGCCGTTGAGGCGCTGCTGCACGCTCTCCTTCGCCATCATATAGTTCACGGTGATGTGCTTGCCCACCTCGCGGGCGAAGTCGAGGAAGGTGAAGTCCTTCATCCAGTCGTAGTTGTTCACCATGATGGCTTTATTACTGGGCTCGCCAGCATTTGTGTCCCCCTCGGTGGACGACAGGGGGGCTTCCCCGAAGTCCAGGAACTTGGCCACCTGTGCCTTGATGCACTCCTGGTTGTGGCGCAGCGTCTCGTCGTTCAGCAGGTTGCGCTCCTGCGACTTGCCGCTGGGGTCGCCTATCATGCCCGTGGCGCCTCCCACGAGGATGACGGGGCGGTGGCCGCAGCGCTGCAGGTGACGCAGCATCATAATGCCACAGAGATGGCCGATGTGTAAGGAGTCGGCCGTCGGGTCGGTGCCCAAGTAAGCCGTTACCATCTCTTTCTGCAACAGTTCTTCTGTGCCAGGCATGATTTGTGCCAACATTCCGCGCCAGCGGAGCTCTTCTACAAAGTTCTTTCTCATCAGTGTTTTCTATTTTATTGATTCTAAATGCTGTCTGTGTATTCCTCTTTGGGCAAGCATCGGCCCAAAAGGCCGAAAATCGGTGCAAAGGTACGAATAAGCGAGTGAAAAGCAAAAGAAAAAGCCATTTTTCTTTTGCTTTTCCGAGCGGAAGTACCTTTGATGGGTGTCAAAGGTATGAATAAGCGAGTTTTTTTCAGCAGCACAGGCGCTTTGCGTTTTTAGTAGAGGCTACCTCAAAAAAGTCCGAAGGCTTCGGACGCTCTGTCCGAAGGCTTCGGACACTTCGTCCGAAGGCTTCGGACAAAAATGGCCTTTCCGCTTTTTCATCTGGCAGGTGTGCACGAATACGTGCACCACACGACCGGCGAGCCTTGCACGCCCAGCCCCGAAGAGATGACGGAAGACGATGGTGAGCATGACCACGCCTCAGCCCCGCCTCCTACGAGGGGCAGGCCTGACACGCCTCAGCCCGCCTCCTACGAGGGGGCAGGCCTGGCACGCCTCTGACAGACTGTGGAGAATCGTCTTTTTTCCACATCACAGCACGCAAAATGTAGGCTAAAAGGTTAAAAAACTATCTAAAAGGTCAAGAAAGTAAAAGAAACCTTTCATTTTTTAACAAAAAGCTTTGGCGTTTTAAATTCTATTGCTTATTTTTGCAAACTGTAACAATTCGTGTGCATGTGCACCAGCTGAAAAACGACCCATTAAGCGCCCACTATAGCATGGTTTGAGTGCCTATTAATATATAATGTATATAGATGATGACAGAAAGAACTTTCATATAACAAAATTACAAACAAAAAAACGAGAGAGAATTTATGGAAAAAAGAAGAATCATGACACTGCTGGCAGTGCTCTTCCTCTTTGTTGGAGGAGCATTCGCCCAGACGAGAGTGAATGGTACCGTCATTTCGCAGGATGACGGCCAGCCCGTCATCGGTGCTACCGTTCAGGTTGTCGGTACCAATGTAGGAACAGTGACCAATGCGCAGGGACAGTTCTCGCTGACCACGCCTGCCGGCAAGGACGTGCTGCGCATCACCTATGTGGGAATGGATCCGCTGGAAGTGACAGCCCGTCCCAACATGCGCATTCTGCTGACCAGCGACCGCACCGCCCTCGACGAGGTGGTGGTCGTGGCTTACGGTACGGCTAAGAAGCAGAGCATCACAGGCTCTGTGGCCTCCATCGACTCAAAGGAGATTGAGCAGCGCATCGGTACCTCAGTGACCGGTGCCCTGGAAGGTGCCGCCCCCGGCGTGCAGGTCAACAACACCTATGGTGAGCCTGGTGCAGAGCCCAACATCCGCATCCGCGGTATCGGCTCGCTCAACGGCTCCAACACCCCGCTCTATGTCGTCGACGGCATCATCTACAGCGGCAACATCGCCGACCTGAACCCTGACGACATCCAGAGCATCTCGGTGCTGAAGGATGCTGCATCGGCTGCACTCTATGGCAACCGCGCTTCGGCTGGTGTCATCATCATCACCACCAAGAGCGGACGCTCGGCCAGCACATCGCAGATCAACCTGAAGATCAACCACGGTTACTACACCCGCGGTATCAAGGAGTATGAGCGTCTGGGCGTGAAGGACTTCATGGAGACCTCTTGGCAGGCCATGAAGAACTATGCCATCTGGAACGATGACAAGACTCCCGAGGAGGCTGCAAAATACGCCTCTGAGAACCTGGCCACGGAAGTGATTCACGGCAACATCTTCGACAAGGAAGCCAATGCCCTCTTCGACGGCAACGGCAAGCTGGTGGCCAACGTGCTGCCCGGCTATACCGACCTGGACTGGGAAGACAACATCGAGCGCACCGGACAGCGTCAGGAGTACAACCTGAGTGGAAACTACACCACAGAGAAAGTCAACGTCTATTCCTCACTGGGCTACCTGAAAGAGAAGGGCTATGTGATAGGCAGTGACTACGAGCGTTACACCGGACGCGTCAACACCCTCTTCACCCCCAGCAAGTGGGTCAACGCCGGTCTGAACCTGCAGGGAACCATCTCCAAGCAGCACTTCAACAACAACGCCACGGAAACGTATTATTCCAACCCGTTCTATACAGCCCGTACCATGGCTCCTGTCTATCCTATCTACAAGCATAACGCCGACGGCACCATTGCACTCGATGAAAACGGCGAATATGCCTACGACACAGAGTCGGACTACCTGGACAACCGTAACATCGCCTATGAGCTGCGTAACGACCAGGACGAGCGCCGTCGCAACGTCATCGACGCCACCGCCTACGTCAACATCAACCTGCCCTACGACTTCGTACTCTCAGTAAAGGGCAACATGGCACACCGCACCACCAACCGCGCCCACTACAACAACCCCGAGATTGGCGACGGTGCCACCAACAACGGACGCCTCACGAGCTATGCTTACGAGTATGAGACCTACACCATGCAGGAACTGCTGAACTGGGGTCACGACTATGGCCTCCACCACATCGATGTGTTGGCCGGTCACGAGAACTACAAGTATGACTCGAAGAGCTTCTACGGCATGAACACCACCATGGCCATCCCCGGTCTGACGGTGCAGAACAACTTCCTCAACACCTCCTACTTGTACGGCAACGACGACGAGTACACCACCGAGTCCTATCTGGCCCGTGTGCGTTACAACTTCGACCAGAAGTATTTCTTCGATGCCTCTATCCGTCGCGACGGTTCCAGCCGTTTCCACAAGGACAACCGCTGGGGTAACTTCTTCTCAGTCGGCGGCAGCTGGAACATCAAGAAGGAAGCCTTCATGGAGAATGTGGACTGGGTCGACCAGCTGCGCCTGCGTGCCAGCTACGGTGAGACAGGTAATGACGCCGGCGTCGGCTATTATGCTTATCAGGCACTCTACTACATCGACAAGAACGGCGGCAACAGCGCCCTGATGAAGCAGAGCCTGTCGGCTCCCGACATCAAGTGGGAGACAGCACAGACCATCGACGTGGCCTTGGAAGGCCGTCTGTTTGACCGTCTGAACTTCTCTATCGGCTACTTCGACAAGCGCAATAAAGACCTGCTCTTCGACGTGCGTCTCCCCCTGTCGGCCGGTTCGTTCTCCTACAACGAGGACTACTACAACATGGCTATCCCCAAGAACATCGGTACCATCTCGAACTACGGTTGGGAAATCTCGCTCGACGGCGACATCATCAAGACAAAGGACTTCCGCTGGACGGCTGGCATCGACGCTACCTTCCTGCACAACAAGATCCGCAAGCTGCCTAATGGCGACAACATCCTCAGCGGTCTGCACAACTACACCGAGGGCCGCTCGCTCTACGATTTCTACACCTATCACTTCGAGGGCGTTGACCAGGCCGACGGTCAGTCACTCTACACCCTTGATCCTGAGAAGATAGACAACGCAGTGAAAGCTGGCGAGCTGGTGAACATCGGCGGCACGCCTCTCTATGAAGTAGATGACAAAGATCAGTTTGTGCTGGATGAAGATGGCAACAAGATTGAGACGGGCTATTATGAGGGTGGCACCAACTACACCAGGGACACCGCCTATGGTCTGCGCGACTTCCATAAGACAGCTCTGCCCAAGGTCTACGGCTCATTCAACACCGGTCTGACATGGAAAGACCTGACGCTCAACATCCTGATGACCTACAGCCTCGGCGGATACACCTTCGACGGCTCCTATCAGACACTGATGTCGACTAACGCCATGTCGAGTGCATCGGCCATCCACAAGGACGCTCTTGACTCATGGAAGGCTGCTCCTGCCAACCTTACCGATGCCAACCGTATCGATCCCAACGGAACACCTCAGATGAACTACAACCGCAGCTCGAAGAACAACGCCACGAGCGACCGTTGGCTGACCAGCGCCTCCTACCTGGTGATGAAGAACATCTCGCTGAGCTACAACCTGCCGAAGGCATGGCTGAGCCATCTGGGAGGTGCCATTAATGGCCTCACCCTCACCGCCGGCGTGGAGAACCTCTTCACCCTCACTGCTCGTCAGGGCATGAATCCTCAGTACAGCTTCACCGGTGGCTACGACGACACCTATGTCACTGCTCGCGTGGTCAACTTCGGACTGTCGGTTAACTTCTAATAACATCAAAAGGAAACAAGAACTATGAAAAGATATATCAGCAATTTGTTTGCAGGCGTTGCCATCATTGCCACCCCTGCACTCGTGGCTTGCAGTGAGGATTATCTCGAGACCAGTCCCACGGATTCCGTCTCGGCTGCCATGGCAACCTCTACTGCCGAGAACGGCTACAACGCCCTCAACGGCATCGCCAAGACCATGTCCACTCAGCAGTATGCCTGGAGCCAGGGATGCGCAGGCGAGGGACGCATCTACACCATCTATGAGAACTACCCCTCGCAGGATTACTTCTACAACTACTACGCAACAGGATGGGCTCCCATCATGAACATGGAGTACTCCACGCGTAACAACACGTCTTACGACTGCTATCCTTGGTACTACTACTACACCATCATCGGACAGGCCAACACCATCATTGCCAACATCGACAATGCATCGGGCGACCCCAACCTGGTGAAGTTTGACAAGGCTTCGGCTCTGGCTTTCCGCGCCTATAGCTTCGAGAAGCTGCTGCACTACTACGCACCGCGCTGGCAGGACTCCAAGAACGGCGCTGCCGACGGCATCATCCTGCGCATTGACGAGTCGACAGGCGGCCAGGCTCTCTCCAGCATGGCTGACTGCTACAAGCAGATTTACGATGACTGCGCAGAGGCTGTGAAACTGTTCCAGGAGAGCGGTCTCGACCGCAACAGTGGCGATGTCTGGATTGCCAACGAGAACGTGGCTCACGCCGTGTGGGCTCGCGCTGCATTGTCCCGTCAGGACTATGCCGTGGCTCTCGAGCACGCTAAGCTGGCCCGCAACGGCTATCCCCTCATGGACAACACCGCCTACTACTCTGGATTCTGCACTCCTACCAGTGAGTGGATCTTCGGCAGCTACGGCGATGCACAGGAGAACATGTGGTACTGGAGCTATGGCACTCAGTATGCTTGCAACGGTTATTATGCCGCCAATACGGCTAACGGTGCCGGTGCCATCAACATTGAGCTGACCAACCAGATTCCCGACAACGACATCCGCAAGGGCCTGTTCCTGACGCCTGACAAGTTCGAGCACTTCAGCCTCAGCGACCCCACTGTCGTTGATACCTATTACATGACATACGGTATTCTTGGCTTCACCAACGACGACTTATGGAATGAGGTGGACGCCTACATCAATGCTCGTCATGCCATCGGCGCCAGCTCTATGGCACGCCCCTACGCACCCGGCTATTACTATCTGGGCGGACACACCAAGTTCTATGTGTTCGACACGCCGGGTATTGGCTACCTGCCCTTCATCCGCTCGTCAGAGATGTATCTCATCGAGGCAGAGGCCAACTACTTCCTGAACAACGCCGCTGCTGCACAGGCTGCACTCGTGGAGCTGAACACCAGCACCAACCGCACACCGGGCTACACCTGCACCAAGACGGGCAACGACCTCTTCCAGGAGATTGTCAACTACCGCGAGCTTGAGCTGTGGGGCGAGGGCGTCGGCTTCAGCGACTACAAGCGCTGGAACTTGCCCCTCAACCGTAAGGGCCTGGCTCAGGGAGGCAATGCTCATGCTGCCATCGCCAAGAGCGTGGCTGTCAACAATCCTAACTGGACATGGGTCATCCCGCAGTGGGAGACTGACTACAACGATGCTTTCAAGAGCACAGCCGACGAAAGCGCTGAGTAAAGAAACGGCATCGCAACTGCTATAACGACTGGCGGCATCCTCATTCGGGGGTGCCGCCTTTAGTTTCTTTGTAAAAAAAGGACAAAATGATGAGGCGGTTTCCATGATTTTTCCCATCTTTGCATCGCGGAATTTCCGTGACGGAATTTCCGTCACGGAAATTCCGTGATAGAAAACCATCTAAAGACATGGAAGCCATGGCAAAGAAAAACGCAACAAAGCTCGTCTGATATTTTTTTCTTCAAAAAAAGTGACGAAAAATTTTGCAGATTGAAAGAAAAGATGTACTTTTGCCGCCGAAATCAAACTAAACGGCAAAGACGACAATGAAACGAAGCATGAACGCATACGCTTGGTGGTGGCGCTCGAGACAGGATTAGTCGCGAGGCACTGAGCTGTGTATGTTCATCAAAGGATAAAACGGAGGCTCGTCGCGACTGCGGCGGGTCTCTTTTTCGTTTCGTTATAACGTAATGACGTAATAACGTAATAACGAGAAAACGTGATAACGAAATAACGTGATAACGAAATAACGTAATAACGTAATAACGAGGAAACGTGATAACGAAATAACGTGATAACGTGATAACGAAATAACGAAAGAAACCCCGAAAAAAACATCACAACGAAATAAATAACCGGATTATGAGTAAATTTCAAGTTGACGAGAAAGGATTCTATGGGGAGTTCGGCGGCGCTTACGTGCCCGAGATTCTCTACAAGTGCGTGCATGACTTGCAAGAGGCTTACCTGCCCATCATCGAGAGCGAGGAGTTTAAGACGGAGTATCATGCGCTGTTGAAAGACTACGTAGGCCGTCCGTCGCCGCTCTACTTCGCCCGAAGGATGAGCGAGCGCTACGGCTGCCAACTCTACCTGAAACGCGAAGACCTCAACCACACCGGGGCGCACAAAATCAACAACACCGTGGGACAGATCCTCTTGGCGAAGAAGATGGGCAAGACACGCATCATCGCCGAGACCGGTGCCGGGCAGCACGGCGTGGCCACGGCTACGGTGTGCGCCCTGATGGGCATGCAGTGCGAGGTGTTCATGGGAGCCACCGACGTGGAGCGCCAGCACACCAACGTGGAGCGCATGAAGATGCTGGGCGCCGAGGTGCATCCCGTCCGCACGGGCAACATGACACTGAGCGACGCCTGCTCAGAGGCCATACGCGACTGGTGCTGCCATCCCGCCGACACCTTCTACATCGTAGGCTCGACCATGGGGCCCCACCCCTATCCTGACCTCGTGGCGAGGATGCAGAGCGTCATCTCGGAGGAAATCAAGTGGCAGCTGCAGGAGAAGACGGGCCGCGACTACCCCGACTACCTCATGGCCTGCATCGGCGGCGGCTCGAATGCTGCCGGCACCATCTACCACTACATGGACGACGAGCGGGTGAAGATTGTGCTGGCCGAGGCGGGCGGACACGGCTGGGACACCGACTACACAGCGGCCACCATCCATCGCGGCACCGTAGGCATCCTCCACGGCGCGAAGATGCTGGTGATGCAGGACGGCGACGGACAGATACAGGAGGCGTTCACCATCAGTGCCGGACTCGACTATCCCGGCGTAGGCCCCATGCACTGCAACATGGCGAAGCAGGGACGCACGCAGGTGCTGAGCATCAACGACGACGAGGCCATCCGTGCCGGCTACGAGCTGACACGCATGGAGGGCATCATCCCCGCCATAGAGAGCGCCCATGCCATCGCAGCGCTGTCGAAAATGACGTTCAAGAAGGACGACGTGGTGGTGCTCACCGTCAGCGGCCGCGGCGACAAGGACATCGAGACCTATTTGAAAAACAAGGATATGGTAAAAAACTAATACGAACATGAAGACGTTTCAATACAAAACAACGAGCCAGACGATTCTCGCCGACCTCTACACCCCTGTTGGCGTTTACCTGCGGCTGCGCGACCTCTACCCGCAGAGCGCGTTGATGGAGAGCTCCGACTATCACGACGCAAGCAACTCGAGGAGCTTCATCGGCATCAACCCCATCGCCAGCGTAGCCATAGGCCACGGCATCGCCACCGTCGCCTACCCCGACGGCAGCACCATCCGCCAGGAGCTTGGCGCAGGCTTCGGCACCGCTGAAGCCATCCATACGCTCATCGACAGCATCCACGTCGAGGGCGACGACGCCAGTGTCTGCGGTCTCTTCGGCTACACCAGCTTCAACGCCGTGCGCTACTTCGAGGACATCGCCATGAAAGACGAGACACAGGCGAAGAACGATGCGCCCGACATGCTCTACATCTTATATAAGGTGGTCATCGTCTTCGACCATCACAACAACATGCTGAAAATCGTGGAACTAGCCCCCCTTTCGTCCCCCGTGGGGGACACCATAGAGCCCGGAGTAAGAACTAATGAAGCCCCCTCGGGGGCCGTAGGGGGGGCCATCCTCAAAGCCATGAACCGCAGCAACGTGAAGGCCTACGCCTTCCATCCCGTAGGCGATGTCACCAGCACGCTGACCGACGATGAGCACAGGGAGAACATCCGGCGGGGCATCCGCCACTGTCTGCGCGGCGACGTGTTCCAGATAGTCCTCTCGCGCCGCTTCATCCAGAAGTACGAGGGCGACGACTTCAAGCTCTACCGTGCCCTGCGCAGCATCAATCCCTCGCCCTATCTCTTCTATTTCGACTTCGGCGGCTTCCGCATCTTCGGTTCCTCACCCGAGACGCACTGCCGCATAGAGTGCCAGAAGGCTTTGCCGGCTGGTCATAAGTCCTTCCGCGCCTACATCGACCCCATCGCCGGCACGACGAAGCGCACGGGCGATGCTGAGGCCGACCGCCGCGGGGCCGAGTTCCTGCGCAACGACCCGAAGGAGAATGCCGAGCACGTCATGCTGGTAGACTTGGCCCGCAACGACCTGAGCCGCAACTGCCACAACGTGAAGGTGGACTATTTCAAGGACATTCAGTATTACTCGCACGTCATCCATCTCGTCTCTCGTGTCAGCGGCGAGCTGGACGAAGGTGCCGACCCCGTCAAGGCGTTTATCGACACCTTCCCCGCCGGCACGCTCAGCGGTGCGCCCAAGGTGCGCGCCATGCAGCTCATCAGCGATTACGAGCCCCACAGCCGTGGTGCCTACGGCGGCTGCATCGGCATCATCGGTCTCGACGGCAGCCTCAACCAGGCCATCACCATCCGCACCTTCGTTGCCCGCAACGGTGAGCTGTGGTTCCAGGCTGGCGGCGGCATCGTGGCCAAGAGCGACGTGGAGTACGAGCTGCAGGAAGTGAACAACAAGCTCGGCGCCCTCCGCAAAGCCATCGAGAAAGCCGCCACATTATGAGTCTTATGAGTCTTATGGGTCTTATGAGTCCTATAAGTCCTCTCAAGTCCTCTCAAGTCCTCTAAAATCCTCTCAAGTCCTCTTAATCCTACAACCCATCATGAAAATAGCCATCATAGACAACTACGACTCATTCACCTACAACCTGAGTCACCTGGTAAAGGAACTGGGCGCCGAAGTCACCGTCGTGCGCAACGACCAGTTCGAGCTCGCCGATTTAGAGCCTTACAGTAAGATCATCCTCTCGCCCGGCCCCGGCATCCCCTCAGAGGCGGGCCTGCTGCTCGACGTCATCCGCACCTACGCCGGCCGCAAGCCTATCCTCGGCGTCTGCCTCGGCCATCAGGCCATCGGCGAGGTCTTCGGCGGAAGGCTCGAGAACCTCTCTGACGTCTTCCACGGCGTCGCTACGCCCTGCCATATCATAGCCGACGACCCCATCTTCAGCGGCATCAGTCGCGACATCACCATCGGCCGTTACCACTCATGGGTCGTCGCACGCGAAGGTCTGCCCGACAGCCTCGAGGTGACAGCCGTCTCGGACGAGGGACAGATCATGGCCCTCCGCCACAAGACACTCAATGTGCGCGGCATACAGTTCCACCCAGAGAGCGTCCTCACGCCCGACGGCAAGAAGATGCTGCAGAACTGGCTCTTCCTCTAACCACAAGATAACGAAATGGCGTTATAACGAAATCACGTTATCACGTTATAACGAAAAAAAGCAAAACAACATAAAAAAAACCAGAATAATGGAACAGACCATGAAAGGCTACCTCTTCCGCCTGTTGAACCACGAAGAGCTCTCCCGTGAGGAGATGAAGACCATCCTGGTGGGCATCACCCACAGCGAGTACCCCAACGAGCAGATTACCGCCCTGCTGACCTGCCTGCAGATGCGCGGCGTCACCGTCGACGAGCTTCTCGGCTTCCGCGACGGCATCCTTGAGACGGGCGTGCCCGTTCCTTTAGACTGCGACCGCTACATCGATGTCGTGGGCACCGGCGGCGACCGCAAGAACACTTTTAACATCTCTACCACCTCATGCTTCGTCATTGCAGGAGCGGGCTATAAGGTGGCCAAGCACGGCAACTACGCCGCCACGTCGACCAGCGGCGCCTCTAACGTCATCGCCCAGCATGGCGTGAAGTTCACCGACGACCTGGACCAGCTGAACCGCTGTATGCAGGAGGCGGGCATCGTCTATCTGCACGCGCAGCTCTTTGCCAAAGCCATGAAGTTCGTGGGGCCCATCCGCAAGGCGCTGCCCTTTCCCACCATCTTCAACCTGCTCGGCCCGCTGGTCAACCCCAGCCAGCCCAGCTGTCAGCTGTTAGGCGTGGCCAACCTCGACCAGATGCGCCTCTATCATCAGGTGTACCAACGCATCGGCATCGATTACGGCATCGTGAACTCTATCGACGGCTACGACGAGATTTCGCTGACTGGCGACTTCAAAGTGACGACCAACAACTATGAGCGCATCTTCAGCCCACGCGACCTCGGCTTCGACATTGCCAAGCCCGAGGAGCTTGTCGCCGGTGCTACCGAGCAGGAGGCAAAGGAGATTTTCGATGCAGTGCTTGAGAACCGCGCCCTGCCCGCCCAGAAGAACATCGTCCTGGCCAACGCCGCCTTCGGCATCCAGGTGCTGGAGAAGGGCCAGAAGAGCATAGAGGAGAGCATCGCCATTGCCCGCGAGAGCATCGACAGCGGCGCCGCCCTGCGCACCTTCAAGAAATTTGTGGAGCTGAACTCATAGGGCTTCTATAGCCTCTATAGTTTCTATAGTTTCTATAGTCTCTATAATCCTCTTCAGTCCTCTAAAAACCTCTTTAGTCCTCTCAAATCCTCTCCCCCATGGATATCCTTCAAAGAATCATTGCTACCAAGCTCGAGGAGCTGTCGCTGCTGAAAGCCCGGAAGGCCTCTCTGCGCCAGGCCCTGCTCGACAGCCCGACGGGTATCATCGCCGAGTTCAAGCGCAGGTCGCCCTCCAAAGGCTGGATCAAGGAAGAGGGCCGCGCCGACATCATCCCTCTGGCTTATCAGCAGAACGGGGCCGCAGCCCTCAGCATCCTCACCGACGAGCATTACTTCGGCGGCCACGACGACTTCATCCGCATGGCGCGGAAAAGCGGCGTCACATTACCTATATTATATAAGAACTTCGTCATCGACGAGGCGCAGCTCTATGCCGCCCTCCACTGCGGCGCCAGTGCGGTGCTGCTCATTGCGGCATGTCTGTCGAAACAGCAGTGCAAAACACTGCTGCACAAGGCGCACGAGCTGGGCTTGGAGGTGCTGCTGGAGATGCACGACGAGCGCGAGCTGGAGTATGCCGAGCTGCAGCCCGACCTCTGCGGCATCAACAACCGCAACCTCGGCTCCTTTGTCACCTCTGTCGAGAACAGCTACCGTCTGGCTGAGCTCCTGCCGAAGGAGGCCGTGAAGGTCAGCGAGAGCGGCATCAGCAATCCGCAGACCGTCAAGGATCTGCGTGCTGCCGGCTTCCGTGGATTCCTCATCGGCGAGACCTTCATGCGCCACCCCGAGCCAGGCCAGGCCCTTGGTGCCTTCATCGCCCAGCTGTAAGCATAAGTCCCATAAAAACAAAACAACCATGAACAAGATAAACCATCTTTTCTCCTCCCGCGCCGACCGCAAACTGTTAAGCCTCTATTTCTGCGCCGGCTGCCCCACCCTCAACAGCACTGGCCACGTCATCAAGACCATGCAAAAAAGAGGCATCGACTTCATCGAGGTCGGCATTCCCTTCAGCGACCCGCTGGCCGACGGCCCCGTTATCCAGTCGGCTGCCACGCAGGCTCTGAAGAACGGCATGAGCGTGCAACTGCTCTTCGACCAGCTGAAAGCCATCAAGGACGAGGTGTCCATCCCGTTGATTCTCATGGGCTATCTCAACCCCATCCTGCACTACGGCATTGAGCCTTTCTGCCAGAGCTGCGTCGAGGCGGGCGTCAGCGGCATGATCATCCCCGACCTGCCCTTCGACGACTATCTGAACATCGTCAAGCCCATCGCCGACCGCTACGACCTGCGTGTCATCATGCTCATCACCCCCGAGACCAGCGACGACCGCATCCGTTTTATCGACGACCACACCGACGGCTTCATCTATATGGTCTCGTCGGCTGCCATCACCGGTGCGCAGAAGAGCTTCGACGAGGCTAAGCAGGCTTACTTCCGCCGCATCGATGCGATGCACCTGCGCAATCCGCGCATGATAGGCTTTGGCATCAGCAACGCGCAGACGCTGAAGGCAGCACAGGACAACGCCGCCGGTGCCATCATCGGTTCGAAGTTTGTCACCCTCCTCAACGAAGCCGAGGGCGACGCTGACGCCGCCCTCGACCGACTGTTCGATGCCCTAAGCCACTGATGGCCGACTCGCCCGTCAGAAGCGCTCGATGATTTCCAGGCACATACGGCTGTTGTGATACGGGCACTTCCAGAAGCCGGCATGGTCGTCATCCTGGTTCAGCGTGCCGTCGGCACGGCGGCTCCAGTACCACTCGCCGTGCTCCCAGTCTATCAGGTTCTTCTTGATATACTGCCAGCAACGCAAGGCACGCTGCAGTGCCTCCTCATCTCCGAAGTGCTGATAGATATTCAGCCATCCCACGACATTCTCGGCCTGCACCCACCAGTGCAGGTCGTCGTCAGCCTTGGCCCCCCCTACGGCCCCCGAGGGGGCTTCATTAGTCTGTTTGCAGGGTAATGTGTCCCCCTCGGGGGACGACAGGGGGGCTTTCCCCTCATGTATCATTGACCCGTCAGCGTTGAGGCCCTTCTCGCTGGCTTTTGCCACCATTTGCACGATGGGCTCCACCTTTCTCAGCACCTCCTCATCGCCCAGCACCAGCGCCGCCTCATGCAACAGCCAGGAGCACTCTATGTCGTGGCCATAGCTCTCCAGCTGGCTGGCACCGCGCGTCCAGTCCATCTCGAAGAACAGGTCGAGGTGGTGGGTGAAGGGGTTGAGAATCTTCTCCGTGAAGATGTCGATGAGGTTGCGCAAGGCCCCTTCTACACGTATCATCATCTCGTGCGGGACAGCAATGTCGATGGGCAGGATAGAGCCGATGGCCGGCACATAGGCACAGCTTTGAGCCGCCTGCATCTCGCGCAGGGCGCGCAGCAGGTTGGTGTAAGGCTCAATGATGTGCAGGTGGGTGTTCTGCGACTTCGGATAGTTCTGGTCGAGGTCGCTCAGCCGCATGTCGGCGATGGGTTGCCAGTCGCGGGTTGTGGCCTCGATGTAGCCGTTGTTCTCTGGGTCGAAGGCATGCTCCTCTATACAGTCGAAGAGCTGCAGGGCATAGTCCAAAGCCTCACGGTCGCCGGTGGCACGGGCATATTCCGACAGGCCATAGAGGGCAAAGCCCAGGGCATAGAACTGCTTCTTCGTGTCCTTCGGCTGCCCTAAATAGTCCACGCTCCAGTACACGCCGCCGTATTCCTTGTCGATGAAATGGTCCAAAATATAATCTTTTGCCTGCGTCGCTGCCTCTAAATAAGCGGAGAGTTGAGAGGATTCGGGCGTGAGTTGTGAGAGCACCCTATAGGCGGCCGAAAACGACCACAGGATGCGGGCATTCAAGATAGCACCTTTGTCGGCCTCCCTGTTCAGCTCATACCGGCCTGTCATCTGTCCATAGAAACCGCCGTGCTCTCTGTCCTTCATCTTTTTCATCCAAAACGGAAGGATGTTCTGCTTCAGCACCTCCAGTGCCTCAGCCTTGAGGGTAGCCACTGCGACAGCCCTCTGTACCATTGGGTCTTTGTTTTCAGTAAGCATCATAGTTGTTTTCGTTAAAGTTTACTGCAAATATAAGGCATTTTTTTGATTCCAGCAATTTTTGAGTCTGTTTTTTCTTGTTTTTCTAACTTGAATCATTCATGCATAGCCGATGGATGCCTTTGTTACCATGTTCTGTCTCATTCATTATCAGACAAACACGTGCTGCCGCAAAAGTAACTTATTCCCCCCCTTGCAAAGGGGGGGCAGGGGGGGATTCGCCTATGCGCAGATGAATCCCCCTCTAACTCCCCCTTTGCAAGGGGGAGAATTGAGTTACCGCAAGTCTTGCTTGTATCTTATTCCCCCCCTTGCAAAGGGGGGGCAGGGGGGGATTCGCATATGCGCAGATGAATCCCCCTCTAACTCCCCCTTTGCAAGGGGGAGAATTGAGTTACCGCAAGCCTTGCTTGTATCTGTCATGATATATTCTCATGAGGAGTCGGTTTGCTTCTATATTGGCGTGCACACTATCGGGCAATTGCGGATAATCATTTTCGTGAATGTATATATTTTGGCAATGATATAGCAGTTGGCCTATTCATGCGCAGCCATCCCCTCCCCTTGAAGGGAGGGGATGGCTGCGCATAAATCCTTTCTGCAAAGGGTCAACTGCTATATCATTGCCTATATTTTTGCGGGCATTTGCGTGCCATTCGCGGACATTTGCGTTCTTGGCCGAGCCTGCGCATTTTTGTCCGAAGCCTTCGGACTGTTTGTCCGAAGCCTTCGGACGATGAGTCCGAAGCCTTCGGACGGAGCGTCCGAAGCCTTCGGACGATTTTGGGCGCCTTGCATTGGATGACGTGGATGGTTTGCTGTGCCCTTGAGAAACGGCACACAAGTTTGCGGAATTGCAAACTTGTGTGCCGTTGAGACAATCTGTGTTGGTACGCTTACTTCTTGATGGGATAAATCCTGGTGAGCAGGACGATGATGCCGGCGATGATGGCGGGGAAGATGGAGAAGAGACACCATATCATTTGCTTCACCGACTCCATGTCGGTGATGGTGACGATGGTCTCGCCCGTCGTGGGGTCGGTGCCCGACTCGAAGCCGGAGAAGCCGAGGAGCATGGCCACCAACGAGCCGCTGATGGCAGTGCCGAACTTCTGTGCCATGGTGCCGCTGCTGAAGATGAGGCCCGTGGAGCTGGTGCCGTTCTTCTCGGTGGCATAGTCGGCCACGTCGGCGTACATCGACCAGAGCAGGGGCGAGTAGAGGCCGATGCCCACGCTGGTGAGGATGACGATGGCGATGAGCAGCCAGATGTAGGCAGGATCCTTTGGCATGAAGAAGAAGAGCACGGAGAAAGCGGCGCAGATGACAGCGGCCAGCATGAAGGCCTTGCGCTTGGACCCCACCCACTGCGTGAACTTAGGCGACAGACCGCCGAAGACCATGCAGGTGGCTTCGCCAAACATCATAAACACGGTGTAGTTGATGATGAGCCCGCCCATGGTGATCTCCTTGCCCAGGATGTAGTCGAACATATACGCGGCCACGGCGTAGCGGAAACCATTGAAGAAATTGGTGCAGATGCCGATGAGCGTCAGGTAGATCCACGGCTTGTTCTTCACCAGGTCGGCGAAGGGCTTGAACGAGAACTTCTCGGCACGCACTGGCTTCAGCCGCTCCTTCGTCATCAGTCCGCAGGCCAGCGTTCCTGCTGCGGCCAGCACGCCGAAGAAGATGCCGAGCACGGCATACTGGTGCTGCTCCGTGCCGCCCACTATCTTCTGCAGGTAGGGGAAGGAAAACAGCGTGATGAAGCCCATGGCGTATGCGCCGACCATGCGGAACGACGAGAACTGGTTCTTCTCGTTGTCGTCGTCGGTCATCACGCCGAGCAGCGAGCCGTAGGGCACGTTGACGGCGGTGTAGCAAGCCATCATCAGCAGATAGAACGTGTAGGCCCAGATGCGCTTGCCCACAGGACCGAAGTCGGGCGTGTAGAGCAGCAGGGCGAAGATAACGCCGAAGGGTATGGCGCCGTAGATGAGCCAGGGCCTGTAGGTGCCCCAGCGCGACTGCGTGCGGTCGGCCAGCGAGCCCATCAGCGGGTCGGTGACCACGTCAAACATGCGTGCGATGAGCATCAGCGCGGCAGTGTCGGCCACCGTCAGGCCGAAGATGCTGGTGAAGAACACAGGGAAGGCGATAGACATCACTTTCCACGTGATGCCGCCGGCGGCAGCGTCGCCAAGGGCGTAGCCGATTTTTTCTTTTAAGGTAGCCATTGTTTTCTTTTTTTCGTTATGACGTTATAACGTTATTTCGTTATATCGGCTTTAGTTAGTCTTTTGGTTTTTGGCGATGAGGCGTTTGATGGTTTCCACGCTGGCGGCCGTGGTGAGCCCGTCTTCCGGCGTGTTCATGCAGTAGTCGACGAGGCGGTCGATGGTGGAGGTGGCCACATGCATGCGGGTGTCGGCCGAGGCGTAGTAGATGAACACACGGCCGTCGGGGTCGGCTATCCAGCCGTTGGCAAAGGCTACGTTCATCACGTCGCCTAAGTATTCGTCGCCCTCGGGCACAAGGAACCAACCGCCAGGCCGGGCGATGACGCGTGTGGGGTCGTCGAGGGCCGTCATGTACATATATAATACGTAGCGCAGGCCGTCGGCGGTGCCACGCACGCCATGAGCCAGGTGCAGCCAGCCCTGCGGGGTCTTGATGGGGTGGGGGCCTTCACCGTTCTTCACCTCGGTGATGGTGTGGTACTTGCGCTCGTAGATGATCTTCTCCTCCTTCACCTCGGCATGTGTGATGTCGTCGACCAAGGCCCAGCCGATGCCGCCGCCGCTGCCCGTGTCGATGAAACCATCCTGCGGGCGGGTGTAGAAAGCATACTTGCCGTCGACGAACTCCGGATGGAGCACGACGTTGCGCTGCTGGCTCTTCGACACGAGGTCGGGCAGACGCTCCCAGTTGATGAGGTCTTTCGTGCGGGCGATGCCGGCGGTGGCGGTGGCCGCACTGAGGTTGCCGGGCTGCGACGGGTCGTGGCGCTCGGCACAGAACACGCCGTATATCCAGCCGTCCTCATGCTTCGTGATTCGCATGTCGTAGATGTTCGTGGCAGGGTCGTCGGTGTCGGGCATCGTAATCGGCTCAGGCCAGAAACGGAAGTTATCCACGCCGTTAGGGCTCTCGGCCACGGCGAAGAACGACTTGCGGTCGGCGCCCTCCACTCGGACTACTAACACATATTTGTCGCCCCACTTCATGGCGCCGCTGTTCAGCGTGGCGTTCATCATGATGCGCTGCATGAGGAAGGGGTTGTCCTGCTCGCAGAAGTCGTAGCGCCACTCCAAGGGCGTATGCTCGGCGGTCAGGATGGGGTTCTCATACTTCTCGTAAATGCCGTTTCCCCACTCTTTAGGGCTGTTCTTGCGGCTCAGCAGCTCCTCGTGATGCTGTCGCAGGGCTGCCACTTTCTTTTCAAATTCTGTCATATTGTTTGCTTACTTAATGTCATTGAGGAACAACACGTTCTTCTTCTGGAACATCTCACGGAAGTAAGGAGCGTCAGGCTGGGCAGGCGACGGGCCGAACCACTCCTTCTCATAGTTGCGCCAGACGAGGAAGTAGCTGATGGGATATTTGTCGGTGACGGGAGTCAGCGTCGAGGTCCACCAGGTGGGGTCGGTGAGGTTCTTCAGGCCGCACTCCGTGAGGGCAGCTATCTTGCCGTGCTCCTTGGCAAACTTTGTCAGCATGTCGAGGTTCTGGTCGAGCTGGCTGACGAAGTCCTCCTTTGTGCCCCACTGATAGCCATCGATGCCCACGAGGCTGATGCGGTCGTCGCCGGGATAGCGCTCCAAGTATTTCTCTTTCGTCAGGTCGGGAGCCATGCCGGGCGAGTAGGCCCACAGCAGGTTGTCGAAGCCGTCGGCATTGAGCTTGTCCTGCAGCATGTTCCACAGCGCCTTGTATTCCTCGGCCGTACAGAGTTTCTCGCCCCACCAGAACCACGAGCCGGTGTTCTCGTGCCAGGGTCGCCAGATGATGGGCACCTTCTTGCCGTCGCTGGTCTTCAGCGTGGCGAGGAAGTCGCTGACGCGCTGCATCCACAGCTGGAACTTGTCATGGTTGTCGCCTCCGGGCAGGATGCTCTTCACCACGATGGTGTCGCGCACATCCCATGCGGAGCCTTGCGGCCAGGGCTGTGCCTTACGGTCGGCCAAGGCCTCGGCGGTGGTCAGCGGGTTGCGCGGATGCCAGCTCAGGGTGACGATGCCGCCGCGCTCATGGTGACGGATGACCTCTTCGGTGATTTTGCTGAAGGGCACGTCGTCGAGGCTCTTCTCATCGCCCATCTCAATGCCGCCCAGCTCGAAGCCCATCACGGCGGGCCAGTCGCCGCAGGTGTTCTTCACGTCGCTGCTGTCGCTCTCATACGCCCAGGTCAAGCCGTACATCGGGTCGTCCTGATGGCCGAACATACAGCCCTGCTGGCGCAAGGTGTCTAAGCGGTTGAACAACTGTTGGGCCAGGGTCTGGTTATTACTCTCGTTAGCGGTGTTCTTCTGTCCGCCACAGGCCACCAATAGCGCTACGCTAATGATAATCGTTGATAGTTTCATTGTTATTTCGTTTTGTTTTCGTTATCACGTTTTGTTTTCGTTATCACGTTATTACGTCATCACGTTATTACGTTATCACGTTATTACGTCATCACGTTATCACGTTATCACGTTATGACGTTATAACGACAATTCGTTATTCCGCCTTCACTCCCAACTGCTTCAGCAGCCAGTTCTCCCATTCGTCCCACTGCTCCTGATACCAGAAATGGGCCGTCTGCTGGTAGATGGATATCTCTTTCGGGCCGGTGACGGTGTTGTACGTGGCCCAGGCAGAGGTGGGCGGCACCACGTCGTCGTTGTAGCCGAAGGAGAACCACCCCTTCTGCTGCGGCGTGATGAGGCGGGCGAAGTTCACGCCGTCGTAATAGCGTGAGGTAATGATTTTGTTAAGTGTTGAGGGTTTAGTGTTGAGTGACTTTACTGCCGGTGACCAAACGTCACTCAACACTAAACCCTGAACACTCAACCCGTAAAAATAGTGGGGCCATCCGCAGGCTTTGCCGTTGAGCGAGTTGGTGTGGTCGCAGAGGGCGGCGTGTACAGGAGCGTAGCAGGTCACGCGCTTGTCCAGTCCGGCGGTGACCAGCGACAGGAAGCCGCCCTGCGAGCTGCCGGTGACACCCAGCTGCTGACCGTTCCACGGCGTGTACTGCTCGATGTAGTCGACGGCGCGGATGCAGCCCAGCACCACCATCTTGTAGTAGGACTGGTCACGGTCGTCCATGCCCCAGTCCCAGTAATGTGAGAGGGCGTTCTTGTTCATGTTGGTGTACACTATCTGCTCCAGCGTGACGGGGATGCCGTGGATGCCTATCTCCAGCGTGACGACGCCCTGCGAGGCTGTCCACACGTCGCCCTGATAGGGACGGCAGCCGGCGCCGGGTACGCGCAGCAAGGCAGGATACTTCCCTTCCTTCACAGGCACACATAATATTCCATACGTGCGCGAGTCCCAAGCCATGTTGTTGAAGCTCACCTCATAGACATTCACGTCCTTTGTGCAGCGCTCGGGCAGCAGGCGCTTCGTTGGCTCCAACGGCGTGTAGCGTGCCTGCTGGACGGCCTGCTCCCAGAACGCCTTGAAGTCGTCGGGCATCACCGTCGAGGGCTGCAGCTTCTCGGGTGAGAAGGCAGCGTTGCAGGCGCCCTTGTAGTCCTTGCCGTCGACATGCGCTGTGACGTCGACACGATAGAAACCGGCCGATTTCATCGTGCCTGAGAGCTTCAGCGTGCCGTCTTTCAGCGTCAGGCTCTTCTTCTCTGTCTGGTACATCTCGGGCCCTGCGGCATAGTCGATGCTGACATTGTCGACGAGGGTGCCGGAGCGGCGCACCTCCACGGTGAACTTCGCCGTCTGTCCCACGCTGTAGTTCCAGTCCTGATGGTCAGGCTCAACGGTGACGACGATGTTGTTGCCTCGGATTTGTGCTGACACTGGCTGCAAAGCGAACAACATCAGCACCACACTCACGAATAGTGAATGGTGAATAGTAGATAGTTTCATAGTTTTTTTGGTTATGTTGTTATATTGTCTTTCGCTTTTATTCTGTCTGGTTTGTCGGCTTGTCTTGGCGCATACTGAACTCACATCCGCAGTATTGCTGGTTGTAGAAGCCATACTCGCGCAGCAGCTGGTTGCGCCTGTCGCTGAGTCCTCCCTTGCGCCAGTTCTGGGCCCAGAACATCGTGCCGGGCACGGCCTGCTCGGCCGCCAGACCGGCAGCGGTAATCTGCTCGATGCTCTTCCATCGCGACGAGGCCAGCGTGGTGGTGAAATACTTCAGTCCCAGCTGGCGCGCCTTCTGGGCGGCAGCTGTGAGACGCAGGGTGAAGCAGCGCAGACAGCGGCTGCCGCGCTCCGGCTCATCCTCCAGACCGCTGACGCCACAGCGCCACGACGCATGGTCATAGTCGCCGTCAATCCACGTCAGGCCGAGGCTCTCGGCATGGCGCTTGCTCTCCTCCTTGCGGATGTCGTATTCCTCACGGGGGAAGATGTTGGGATTGTAGTAAAAGATGGTGGGACGCACGCCATTCTGCAACATCCATTCCACGATGGCGCTGCTGCACGGGGCACAACAGGCATGGAGCAGCACTTCGCTGCATCCATTCTCAGGCAACTGTATGGCGGGTTTCTTCATACGTTTTGACGACGCAAAGTTAGACTATTTCTTCTTTACTGCCAAAGATTTTAAAAGAAAAATTCCATTAAATCAGGAAAAAGTCGTAACTTTGCAGCTCATCCCGTCCTATGACGGGAGTCTAAAATAAAAGCGATTACATTATAAGAAGCTTATGGCAAAGAAAGACGGCGAGCTGACGCCGATGATGAAACAGTTCTTCGACCTGAAGGCGAAGCACCCCGACGCCGTGCTGTTGTTCCGCTGCGGCGACTTCTACGAGACGTACTGCGAGGACGCCGTGACGGCATCGCGCATCCTGGGCATCACCCTGACAAAGCGAAACAACGGCTACAACAAAGGCGATGAAATGGCCGGTTTTCCACATCACGCCCTCGACACCTACCTGCCCAAGCTCATCCGTGCCGGCAAGCGCGTGGCCATCTGCGACCAGCTGGAAGACCCGAAGCTGACGAAGAAACTGGTGAAGCGCGGCATCACCGAGCTGGTGACGCCCGGCGTGGCCCTCAGCGACAACGTGCTGAACTACAAGGAGAACAACTTCCTGGCCTCCGTCCACTTCGGCAAGTCTGCCTGCGGCGTGGCCTTCCTCGACATCTCCACGGGCGAGTTCCTCACTGGCGAGGGCACCTACGACTACGTAGAGAAGCTGCTCTCTAACTTCCAGCCGAAGGAGGTGCTCTTCGTAAGGGGGCGCAAAGCCGACTTTGAGCGCTATTTCGGCAACCGCTACTTCACCTTCGAGCTTGACGACTGGGTGTACACCGAGCAGACGGCGCACCAGAAGCTGCTGAAGCACTTCGGCGTGAAGAGCATGAAAGGCTTTGGCGTGGAGCATCTGAAGAACGGCGTCACCGCCGCCGGCGCCATCCTGCAATACTTGGAGCAGACGCAGCACACGCAGCTGGGCCACATCACCCACATCTCGCGCATCGAAGAGGAGAAATATGTCCGCCTCGACAAGTTCACTATCCGCAGTCTGGAGCTCTTGCAGCCCATGCAGGACGACGGTCGCTCGCTGCTCGACGTCATCGACCGCACCGTGTCGCCGATGGGCAGCCGTCTGCTGCGCCGCTGGCTGGTGTTCCCGCTGAAAGACGAGAAACCCATCAACGAGCGTCTGGACGTGGTGGACTGCTTCTTCCGCGAGCCCGACTTCCGCCAGCTTGTCGACGAGCAGCTGCACCGCGTGGGCGACCTCGAGCGCATCATCGCCAAGGCCAGCGTGGGACGCGTCTCGCCCCGTGAGGTCCTGCAGCTGAGGATTGCCCTGGAGGCGATAGCCGTGATAAAAGGCGCGTGTGCGGCCTCCCTTTCGTCTCCCGAGGGGAACACAACGCCTCCTGTGCCTGAAACAATTGAAGCCCCCTCGGGGGCAGTAGGGGGGGCTACTATCCGCTCCATCGGCGAGCGTCTGTCGCTCTGCGAGAGCCTGCGCGACCGCATCACCCGCGAACTGACGCCCGAGCCGCCCCAGCTGGTGCAGAAAGGCGGCGTCATACGCGACGGCGTGAGTCAGGAGCTGGACGAGCTGCGACACATCGCCTACAGTGGCAAGGACTACCTCTTGCAGATACAGGAGCGCGAGGCCGCCGAGACGGGCATACAGAGTCTGAAGATAGGCTACAACAACGTGTTCGGCTACTACCTCGAGGTGCGCAACACCTACAAGGACAAGGTGCCGGCTGAATGGGTGCGCAAGCAGACGCTGGCACAGGCCGAGCGCTACATCACGCAGGAGCTGAAGGAGTACGAGGAGAAGATTCTTGGCGCCGAAGACAAGATACTGTCGTTAGAGACACAGCTGTTCAACGACCTGGTGATGGCCGTTCAGGAGTTTATTCCGCAGTTGCAGATCAATGCAGCACTGCTGGCCCGCCTCGACTGTCTGCTGTCGTTTGCGAAGACGGCCGAGGAGCACCGCTACATACGGCCCGTCCTCGACCAGACCGACGTCATAGACATACGCCAAGGGCGCCACCCCGTCATAGAGACCGAGCTGCCCATCGACGAGCAGTATGTGCCCAACGACATCCTGCTGGACCAGGACCGCCAGCAAATCATCATCATCACCGGCCCGAACATGGCGGGTAAGAGCGCCCTGCTGCGCCAGACCGCCCTCATCGTCCTCATGGCGCAGATAGGCTGCTACGTGCCGGCAGAGAGTGCACACATCGGCATGGTGGACAAGATTTTCACTCGCGTGGGCGCTTCCGACAACATCTCATTGGGCGAGTCGACGTTCATGGTGGAGATGACGGAAGCCTCAAACATCCTCAACAATGTGACGCCGCGCTCGCTCGTGCTCTTCGACGAGCTGGGACGCGGCACCTCGACCTACGACGGCATCTCGATAGCATGGGCCATCGTGGAGTATCTGCACGAGCAGCCAAGGGCACAGGCGCGCACCCTCTTCGCCACCCATTATCACGAGCTGAACGAGATGGAGAAGAACTTCTCACGCATCAAGAACTACAACGTCTCGGTGAAAGAAGTAGAAGGCAAGGTCATCTTCCTGCGCAAACTGGAGCGTGGCGGCAGCGAGCACTCCTTCGGTATCCATGTGGCGGAGATTGCGGGTATGCCGCGTAGCATCGTGAAGCGTGCCAACGTCATTCTCAAGCAGTTGGAGGCTGAGAACGCCAGCGTGGGCAAGGCGGGCAAGCCCATCAGCGAGATTGCCGACACGCGCGAAGGGATGCAGCTGAGCTTCTTCCAGCTCGACGACCCCGTCCTCCTTCAGGTACGCGACGAGATTCTCGGCCTCGACATCAACAACCTCACGCCTGTCGAAGCCCTCAACAAGCTCAATGACATCAAGCGCATCGTCAGCGGCAAGTAAGCTCCTTTTTTGGAGTTAAAGGAGTTTTTTGGAGTATAAGGAGTAGGAGTTAAAGGAGTTAAAGACAAATGACTCTTCCAAGAAAAGCTTTCTCTATGGGTTGAACTCCGCAGCAAAGGTATTGTCTTTAACTCCTTTAACTCCTTTAACTCCTTCTCCTTTAACTCCCCCAAAAACTACGACCGACTGGCCTTCTTGCGCTGGTCGTGGTCGAGGATGACCTTGCGCATGCGCATCGACTTCGGCGTCACCTCCACCAGCTCGTCCTCCTTGATATACTCCAAGCACTCCTCAAGCGACATGATGACCTTCGGCACGATGCGGGCTTTCTCGTCGGTACCCGAGGCGCGCACGTTGGTGAGCTGCTTGGCCTTGCACACATTGATGACCAGGTCGTTGTCGTGCACATGCTCGCCAACCACCTGACCGTAGTACACCTCCTCGCCCGGGTCGATGAAGAACTTGCCGCGGTCCTGCAGCTTGTCGATGGCGTATGCGTAGGCCGTGCCCGTCTCCAAGGCAATCATCGAACCGTTGACGCGCCTTTCAATGTCGCCCTTGTACGGCTGGTACTCCTTGTAGCGGTGGGCCATGATGGCCTCGCCCTGGCTGGCGGTGAGCACGTTGGTGCGCAGGCCGATGATGCCGCGTGAGGGGATGAGGAACTCGATGTTCGTGCGCTCGCCCTGGCTCTCCATGCTGGTCATCTCGCCCTTGCGGCGTGTCACCATATCAATCATCTTCGAGGCGAACTCGTCGGGCACGTTGATGGTCAGCTCTTCGATAGGCTCAAAACGACGAGCCCCCCCTTCAGCCCCCGAGGGGGCTACATTTGTCAAGACGCTTTGGTCTATTGAAGCCCCCTCGGGGGCAGTAGGGGGGGCATATTTGAAGATGACTTGCGGCTGGCCTACCTGCAGCTCGTAGCCCTCGCGGCGCATGGTCTCGATGAGCACGCTGAGGTGCAGCACGCCACGGCCCGACACCACCCACTTGTCGGTAGAGTCCTCGAAAGGCTCTACGCGCAGGGCGAGGTTCTTCTCTAATTCGCGCATCAGGCGGTCGTTGATGTGGCGTGAGGTGACAAACTTACCCTCGCGGCCGAAGAACGGTGAGTCGTTGATGGTGAAGAGCATTGACATTGTAGGCTCGTCGATGGCGATGGGCGGCAGCGGCTCGGGCTGCTCCAGGTCACAGATGGTGTCGCCAATCTCGAACTTCTCTAAGCCGATGACGGCGCAGATGTCGCCGCAGTCCACGCTGTCGGTGCGGTGGTGGCCCATGCCGTCAAACGTGTGCAGCTCCTTCACCTTCGTCTTCTCCGTAGAGCCGTCGCGGTGAACAATGGTCACCATCTGGCCGTCGGTCAGCGTGCCGCGGTGCACACGGCCCACGGCGATGCGGCCCGTGTAGCTGCTGTAGTCCAAAGAGGTGATGAGCATCTGCGTGGTGCCCTCTATCTGCTGCGGGGCGGGGATGACCTCCACAATCTTGTCTAATAAATAAGTAATGTTGTCTGTGGGCTTGTTGTAGTCAGGCCCCATCCAGCCATTCTTCGCCGAGCCGTAGACAACGGGGAAGTCCAGCTGGTCTTCGGTGGCATTGAGCGTGAACATCAGGTCAAACACCATCTCGTAGACCTCCTCGGGGCGACAGTTGGGCTTGTCCACCTTGTTCACCACGACGATGGGCTTCAGGCCTATCTCCAATGCCTTCTGCAGCACAAAGCGCGTCTGCGGCATCGGGCCCTCGAAGGCATCGACCAGCAGCAGGCAACCGTCGGCCATGTTCAGCACACGTTCCACCTCGCCGCCGAAGTCGGAGTGTCCCGGCGTGTCGATGATGTTGATCTTCGTGCCTTTCCAGTTGATGCTGACGTTCTTTGAGAGGATGGTGATGCCTCGCTCGCGCTCCAAGTCGTTGGCGTCGAGCACCTGGTTGCTTAGGTTCTGGCCCTCGCGAAACAGGTTGCCGGCCAGCATCATCTTGTCTACTAACGTCGTCTTTCCGTGGTCTACGTGCGCAATGATTGCGATATTCCTGATGTCTTGCATGTTCCTTGTTCTGTTGATTATCGGCTGCAAAATTAAATATTTTTTTTGAGTTTAAAGAAAGCGCGGACATAAATCTTTATAAATCTGCCAAAATATAGATTTAACACAAATGTGCCGGCTGTTGCCATGACGTGAACCAAGCAAGTTGGGAACTGTTCAAGCGGAGGCTCCGTAGTAACAAAAAACGCCCCGTTTTTGTTTTTTTAACAGTCAAACGTGTGCACATTACTTATTTTCTATTATCTTTGCAGCCAAATTTGCATATAACGTAATTTTATACATAATTAATTATTTTAAAACAACAGATCTATGAAAAAGTATTTGATGATGGGAGCAGCTGCCCTTATGATGGGCGCATCGTTTACCAGCTGTTCCAACGACAAGGATCTTTATGATCCTGCGGCTAATGCCCAGAAGTTCCTTCAGGACTATCAGGCAGCTTTCATTAGTGTCTTCGGACAGCCCGCTGCCAACCAGACATGGGGCTTCGGAGATGCCGCACAGAGCCGCGTGACACGTAGTGTGTTCGCAAACGGAAATGAGTGGGCCGCAAACGACCGTGCTGATTGTATGTACAAGGTTCCCCCTGTGCTAACAGACGAACAGAGGAATGTCGTGATAAAGTATTTTCAGACTGTAAAGAATCCTACTTATCAGGATCCGCAATGGACAAACTACTTCATCCAGCAGGTCTATAAGGGAGATCCCCAAACAGCTGGAGCTAAATCTCCTGAGCAATATAATGCTGCAGATGGACAGACCAAGATTGTTGGTTCCAACAACATGGATCACCTGGCAGCAATTAATGGTGATTTTGTTGATCATAACAACAATTTTAACCATGGTGATTGTGGCGTATATGACAATGTGCTTAACTACAAAGGTACGTTAACTACTGTCGAAGAGACTTACCCTGTGAATTCTGGCAATGAATATCGTCATGCTGACAAGATCAATCTGATGACAAACTCCACCACAGCAAGTTTCGGCTATTACAACAGCAACAGTTCTGTTCGTCGTACAGAATACACAGGCCTGGTCAGTTATCAGACAATCATTGACCGTCTCGGTGCCGAGGCTAACTGCCTTAACGACGGTTGGAACCGCTCGTTCATGGGCTTCGACTTCGAGATGATGGTTGGACCTAACCTGTTTCAGGATCGCTATGTAAAGCTCAGTGACATCCCTGGCAACGCTCCCCAGTACATTTGGGATGGTGAGCGTGTCGTCAAGTGGTATGACGTTACATATGACGCAAATTGGCAACCCATTTATACTTTTGCCGAGGGCTATGATGAGTTCATCAAGATTAACGGTCAGAAGATTCCATATCTTATTACAGATAAAAACTTGTATGCCGGTACCCGTCTGGACGCCCAGAACATTCTGGAAAACATCACTCAGAACAACCTGAAGGTATATAGGGATTACAGCGAAGACGTGAAAAACGTTGAGTGCCTGAACCTGCCAATTATCCAGGCAGCTTTTGAGGCAGGATACTATCCCACCGAGGATAAGGCTCAGACATGGGTGAAGGTTGGTGGCACTGCTGACGGCTACTACAGCGACTGGATTGTCACTCTGACCGAGGCTAAGAGGTATGATAATACTACCCCCGATCCTACTACTAAGAGCATCCGCATCATGGCTGAGGACGTGGCCGCCAATGCTGGCAGCGACATCGACTTCAACGACGTAGTGTTCGACGTGGAGGCTACATTCCCCGCAGGCGTGGAGACCGTTAACACGGTGTCTATTACCATTCAGGCTGCCGGTGGTACCATGCCAATCTACATCAACGGTCGTGAGGTACATGCTGAGCTCGGTCTGACTGGTCCTAACGCCGCCAAGACGATGGTGAACACCGACGCAGGGGCATACGCTGACGGCGTGAACTACTTTGCTGAGGACGTCCCTGCCCCTGCGCCATTCGACCTTACCATCGATGGCGGCATCAGCAAGGACAACTTCTTGCAGGACGTGAACGAAAAAATCAAGATCACGCTGCAAAGAGAGGGTAGCGAGATTGAGGTGATTGCACATCCGGGTGAGCCCACCGCTAAGATTGCCGTGCCCGTAGGAACACCTTGGGCAAAGGAGAAGGTCAATATGAGCACCGCCTTCAGAAATTTCTCGACATGGGTGCAGACCTGCAAGCCTACGGAGTGGTATAAGTTCTACGATGCAGACATGGTGATAAAGTAAGAAGACATCAAATACTCACATATCATTTTTACATTAGCCGGGAGGGGCGTCCATGCGAATGGCCGCCCCTCTTTTAAAAGAAATGGTACTGAACTATATCTGGATTGCGTTTATCGTCATAGCGTTCATCGTCGGCTTGGTCAAGCTGGCGTTTTTCGGTGACTATGAGGTGTTCCCCGCGATGAAAGACATGCTCTTTGCGCAGGCAGAGACAGCCTTCGAAATCTCCTTGGGACTCACAGGCATGCTGTCGCTGTGGCTTGGTGTGATGAAGGTGGGTGAGCGCGGCGGCGTGGTGAACGCGCTGGCCAGGCTGCTCGGCCCCGTCTTTCAGAAGCTCTTCCCCGACATACCCAAGGGGCATCCCGTCACCGGCAGCATCTTCATGAACCTGTCGGCCAACATGCTGGGCCTCGACAACGCCGCCACACCGATGGGCCTGAAGGCGATGGAACAGATGCAGGAGCTGAACACGAAGAAGGACACGGCCTCGAACTCGATGATCATGTTCCTCGTGCTGAACACCAGTGGCCTCACGCTCATCCCCGTCAGCATACTCGTCTACCGCGCCCAGCAGGGTGCCGCGCAGCCTACCGATGTCTTTGTGCCTATCCTCCTGGCCACGTTCTTCTCTACGATGGCGGGCATCATCATCACCTCTTTGTATCAGCGCATCAACCTCTTTAGCCGCACGCTCATCCTCGCCCTCGGCGGCATGTGCGTGGCCGTGGCAGCGTTGATGTGGGGTCTCACACGCCTTGACAGCGCGACGATGAACCTGGTCAGTGTGTCGATAGCCGACATCATGCTCATCAGCATCATCGTGCTTTTCATCCTGGCGGGTATGCGCAAGCGGGTGAACTGCTACGATGCGTTCATCGAGGGTGCGAAGGAGGGCTTCACTACTGCCGTGCGCATCATCCCTTACTTGGTGGCCATCCTCGTGGCCGTGGGCCTCTTCCGTGCCTCCGGCGCCATGGATGCGCTCATCGACGGGCTCAGCTGGTGCATCGCCGCCATCGGCATCGACACCGACTTCGTGGGAGCCTTGCCCACGGCGCTGATGAAACCGCTCTCCGGCGGCGGCGCCCGTGGCATGATGGTGAACGCAATGGAGACCTACGGCGCCGACAGCTTTGTGGGTCGCTTGAGCTGCATCTTCCAGGGCAGCACCGACACCACGTTCTATATCCTCGCCGTCTATTTCGGCAGTGTGGGCATCCGCTATACGCGCCATGCCGTCACCTGCGGCCTCTTCGCCGACTTCGTCGGCATCGTAGCCGGAATTTTCATAGCGTATATGTTCTTTGGGTAGCCCACCTACCAAACCCACCAAATAACCATGCCCTCCCTCAAGTCATTAGCCAAAGACACCGCCATCTACGGCCTGTCGAGCATCATCGGACGCTTCCTCAACTACCTGCTCGTACCACTCTACACCGCGAAACTCACGGCTGTTTCCGGCGGCTACGGCATCATCACCAACATGTATGCGCTGACAGCACTGGTACTGGTGCTGCTCACCTTCGGCATGGAGACCACGTTCTTCCGCTTCGCTAACAAAGAAGGCGAACAGCCGCAGCGTGTCTTCTCCACCATCCTCATCGGCATCAGCAGCACCGCCACGCTGTTCTTCTTCGCCGTGCTGCTGTTCATCACGCCGGTGAGCCGCTTCTTAGGCTATGAGCAGACACCGCAGTACGTCTGGGTGATGGCCCTCGCCGTGGCCATCGACGCCATCCGCGCCATTCCCTTCGCATACCTCCGCCAGCAGAAGAAAGCCATCAAGTTCGCAGCCCTGCAGCTGCTGAACATCGGCATCAACATTGTCCTGAACCTCGTCTACTACGTGGGCATGGACGGCCACGACCCGGGCTACGCCTTCTACATCAACCTCGTCTGCTCGGCCGTGGTGACGCTGTGCCTCTATCGCGAAATCAGCCAGATACGCCACGGCTACGACCCACGCCTCATGCGCCGCATGTTGCGCTATAGCTGGCCCATCGTCATCCTCGGCATCGCCGGCATCCTCAACCAGGTGGCCGACAAAATCCTGTTCCCCTTCGTCTATAAGGGCAGTGACATGCAGGCGCAGCTGGGCATCTACGGCGCTTGCGTGAAGATAGCCATGATCATGGCGATGATCACACAGGCCTTCCGCTATGCCTACGAGCCTTTCGTCTTTGGCAAGACCAAGGACCGCGACAACGACGAGACGCAGGCCAAGGCCATGAAATACTTCATCATCTTCACCCTCCTGGCCTACCTCTGCGTCATGGGCTGGCTGCCGCTGCTGAAGTATATCATCGCCGCCGACTACTGGCCCGGCCTGCGCGTCGTGCCCATCGTCATGGCGGCAGAGCTGATGTTCGGCATCTATTTCAACCTCTCCTTCTGGTATAAGCTCGACGACAAGACGTGGTGGGGCTCCATCTTCAGCGGTGCCGGCTGTGTCGTCCTCGTGCTCACCAATGTGCTCTTCGTGCCGCGCTACGGCTACATGGCTTGCGCATGGGCCGGCTTTGCGGGCTACGCCGTGGCCATGACGCTGAGCTACTTTGTCGGCCAGAAGGAGCACCCCATCCGCTATCCCATGCAGGACATCGGCTACTACGTCCTCATCGCCCTGGTCTCGTGGCTCAGCATGAACTACTTCGCTCAGGTGCTGCCCGTATGGGGTTCACTCATCTACAACACGATGGCCATCGCCTGCTTCGTTGCCATCATCATCCGCAAGGACTTCCCGCTGAGCAGTCTGCCCATAGTCGGCAAGTTCTTCAAACATTAAAACTATTTAGACTATTAAAACTATTTAGACTATTTAGACTATTTAGACTATTAGAGAAAATATACCATGAAGAAAATTCTTTTATCTATGACAGCGGCCTTTGCCCTCACGGCACAGGCCGACGAAGGCATGTGGACGCTCTACGACCTGCCGCAGACCGTCTACGAGCAGATGCAGGCCGAAGGCTACCAGCTGCCCTATGACAAGCTGTACCGCGCCGACGACGCCATTATGAAGAGCGTCGTCAACTTCTCCGGCTATTGCTCCGGCGTCGTTGTCTCGCCCGATGGCCTCGTCTTCACCAACCACCACTGCGGCTTCGAGGCCATACGCAGCCACAGCACCACCGAGCACGACTACATGCTCAACGGATTCATTGCCAAGAGCTTCGAAGAGGAGCTGCCCAATAAAGACATGTTCGTCTCGTTCATGGTGGAGCAGAAGGACGTCACCGACCAGGTCGTCACCGATGAGTTCCGCCAGATGGACAGCCGCCAGCAGGCCCTCTACTTGGACAGTATCGAGAACGCCATGTCGAAGGCGGTGAAGGAGCAGGACAAGACGCTGCGCTTAGAGCTGAAGGCCTTCTTCGAGGGCAACAAGTATTACGCCACGACCTACCGCGACTTCACCGACCTGCGCCTCGTCTTCGCCATTCCCAAGTCGATGGGCAAGTTCGGCGGCGAGACCGACAACTGGATGTGGCCGCGCCAGACGTGCGACTTCAGCGTGTTCCGCATCTACGCCGACCCGGACACCAACGGCCCCGCCGAATATTCTGAGCGCAACGTGCCCTACCATCCCGAGCACTGGGCACAGGTGTCGCTCGAGGGCTATAACGAGGGCACGTTCTCGATGACGATGGGCTATCCCGGCTCCACGTCACGCTACCTGTCAAGCTACGGCATACAGGAGCGCTATGAACAGAACGCCATCCGTGCCCAGGTGCGCGGCGTGAAGCAGGAGGTGATGAAGCGCCACATGGACGCCTCGGAGGCCGTCCGCATCAAGTACGACTCGAAGTACGCCACCTCGTCGAACTACTGGAAGAACAGCATCGGCATGAACAAGTGCATCGACAGCATCGGTCTCATCGCGCAGAAGGAACGCTTCGAGCGCCAGATAGCGCAGTGGCAGGACACCGTCCAGATAAAAGGTCTGCAGAAGGTGGACTTCGAGAAGATGACCAGCCTCTACGAGCAGCGTATCAAGGCCTCGAAGGCACTGCTGCTCTTCTCTGAGACGTTCTCACGCAACGACGAGCTGTCTGTCCGTGCGCAGCATGTACACAACGGTGCGGAGCCCGTGGGCAACGGCAAGCGCCAGCACATCAACATCAAGGACAACCGCGAGACGTGGGACCTGGCCACCGACCGCGAGGTTCTGGGCACGCTGTTAGCCAACTATCGCAGCCACATCACTGATGCCGCTCACTTGCCCTCGTTCTATAACGTCATCGACAAGAAGTTCAACGGCGACTGCCAGGCCTACGCCGACGCGCTGTACAAGAAATCGATTCTTATCAAGAAGAAACGTGTCTACCCGAACAAGAAGTCGAACCAGAAGGATCCCGGCATGCAGTTCGGCCTCGACCTGGTGACGCTGCGCGCCAGCCTCATCGCTGAATACATGGCCGTCAGCGACAGCATCGACGAGCAGGAGCGCCGCTTGTGCGACGTGAAAGTGCGCATGGAGATGGACCAGCCACACTACAGCGACGCTAACTTCACCATGCGCCTCAGCTACGGACAGGTGAAACAGTATCTGCTGGGCGGCAAGCCATCGGGATACCGCACCACGGCGCCCAGCATCGTGGCGAAGATGCGCACTGGCGACCGCATCGAGGACTACCGTGTGGAGCCTGAGATGGTGCAGCTGATGAGTCAGGCCGGTGACATGCCGCTGTGCTTCCTCACCACAAATGACATCACCGGCGGCAACAGCGGCTCGCCGATGTTCGACGGCAAGAACCGCCTCATCGGTCTGGCCTTCGACGGCAACTGGGACTCGCTCTCCAGCGACATCTTCTTCGACCGCGAGCTGGCCCGCTGCATCGGCGTCGACATACGCTACGTCCTCTACATGATGGACAAGTGGGGCCACGCCGACCGCCTGCTGCGCGAGATCAATGCGAAGTAAGGAGTTGGGGAGTAAGGAGTTGGGGAGTAAGGAGTTGGGGAGTAAGGAGTTGGGGAGTAAGGAGTTGGGGAGTAAGGACAAATGAACAACCGCTTGCTTTGGCTTTTTCTGCTGACGATAGTTGTCGTGCCGTCACAGGCACAGCTATGGAAATACGTTGACCCGCGCATCGGCAGTGTGGGCGTAGGCCGCACGTTCCCTGGCCCGGCCATGCCCTTCGGCATGGTGAAGCCAGGTCCCGACTGCGGCGTGCTGCCCAACGCTGGCTGGGCACCGATGCCCGAGGCCGTCAGCGGATTCTCGCAGACACACGTCAGCGGCACAGGCGGCGGCCAGAAGTACGGCAACATCCTCCTGCAGCCCTGTTATGAGTCTCATGAGACCTATGAGTCCTATGAGCCCTATGAGTCCTATGAGCCCTATAAGTCCTATGAGACCCATAAGTCCTATGAGACCCATAAGTCCTATGAGCCCTATAAGTCCTATGAGACCCATAAGCCCCAGCACCGCCTCAGCGAGACCATCGAGCTGGGCTACTACTCCACGACCTACGACAACGGCATCCGCACAGAAATCACCACTAACGAGCGCTGCGCCCACTACCGCTTCCATTACCCCCCAGCCCCCCCTTCAGCCCCCGAAGCCCCCCCTTCAGCCCCCGAGGGGGCTACACTACTTAATAGCCAGGGTTTACCAACACTTGAAGCCCCCTCGGGGGCTGTATGGGGGGCTTTGCTGATCGATGCCACACATTTCCTTGGTAAAGACTCGGTGCCTAACTTACGCGAGAAGCAGCAGTTTGTGGACGCCGAGGTGGAACTGGTGAGCGACCACGAGGTCTGTGGCTACAGCCGCGTGCGCGGCGGCTGGAACAACGGCGACGCCTACACTGTCTACTTTTTCCTCAGCACAGACAAGCCCTTCAAGACCAAAGCCCCAAAAGTCCCCAAAGCCCCCCCTTCGGCCCCCGAGGGGGCTACACTACCTTGTAGTCAGGGCTTGCTAACACATGAAGCCCCCTCGGGGGCCGTAGGGGGGGCTTTGGGGGCTACACTACCTTGTAGTCAGGGCTTGCTAACACATGAAGCCCCCTCGGGGGCCGTAGGGGGGGCTTTTGGGGCTTGTACTGTCCTGCTCTTTGCCGACACGGTGGTCAACGTCAAGGTGGGCATCAGCTATGTCAGCACCATGCAGGCACGCCGCAACATCGACGTGCACGGCTTCGACGAGCAGCTGCAGCGCCTGCGCAACACATGGGAAGAGCAGCTGCAGAAGGTGCACATTGAAGGCACCGAGCAGCAGAAACGCATGTTCTACACCGCCCTCTATCACACCATGCTGATGCCGGTCTGCAAGACGGGCGAGAACCCGAAGTGGACCGAGACGCCCTACTACGACGACTACTACGCCATCTGGGACACCTACCGCACCTCGTCGCCGCTGTTGACCCTGCTCTGGCCAGAGCGTCAGGTGGACATCGTCAACTCATTATTAAATATATACGCGCGCGAAGGCTATATGCCCGATGCCCGCAGCGGCGACTGCAACGGACGCACACAGGGCGGCAGCAATGCCGAGGTGGTCATCGCAGATGCCTTTGTGAAAGGTTTGGGCGGCATTGACTATCAGCTGGCGCTGGAGGCGATGCTGAAAGACGCTGAGCAAGACCCTGGCGCCGACCACGAGAAGCACGGGCGCGGCGGACTGAACGAGTACCGCCGTCTGGGCTATGTGCCTTACGGCATCCCCCGGGCCGGCACCCGCACTGTGGAGTATGCCTACGACGACTACTGCATAGCGCTGGTGGCAAAAGGCCTCGGCCGTCAGGATGTCTACGAAGAATATCTGCAGCGCTCGCGCAACTGGCGCAACCTGTGGCGCAAGGACTATGAGTGGGACGACGTCAGTGGCTATATCATGCCGCGCGACGAGAATGGCGTCTGGTTAGACAGCGTGCCCTGGGGACGCTCGAAGGTGTTTAAGCCGCGCATCCCCTATACGCCGGTGACGAAGGTGGCGCCGTGGTACATCCCTTGGTGGGACACGTTCTTCTACGAGGCACTGTCGGCCGAATACTCGCTCTCCATCCCGCACGACGTGGAGGGCCTGATAGAGGCGTGTGGCGGAAAAGAAGCCTTCCGTCGCCGTCTGGACCTCTTCTTCGAGCGGGGCCGCTACAACGTGGGCAACGAGCCGTCGTTCCTCACGCCCTGTCTCTACCACTGGCTCGGTCGGCCCGACCTGAGCACACAGCGCATCCTCCAGATCATCAGCGACAACTATAGCGACCAGCCCGACGGTCTGCCCGGCAACGACGACGGCGGCGCGATGTCGTCGTGGCTCGCCTTCCACATGATGGGCCTCTACCCCAACGCCGGACAGGACTACTACTTACTGAATGTTCCCCTGCTCGACGCCTATACGCTGCAGCTGCCCAACGGCCGCAGCCTGCGAGTGAGCAAGCGCCGCGACAGGAAAAAGGTCTTTTCCGTCAGTCTGAACGGCCGAGAGCTGAGCGACGCCCGCATCACCCACGCAGAGCTGATGCAGGGCGGCGAGCTCGTCTTTGGGCTGAGTAGGTCTATGGGTCCTATGAGTCCTATGGGTCCTATGAGTCCTATGGGTCCTATGAGTCCTATGGGTCCTATGGGTCCTATGAGTCCTATGAGTCCTATGGGGCCTATGGGAACTATGAGTACTATGACCCCCAACACGCCATACGAAGTCTCTTTCATCCTGAACCGCCAGTTCCGCACCTGGCCGCTGACAATGCGCTGGATGGGCGACACGCTGGGCGTTTATTGCAAGAAGACACTCTACCTCATCCCGCGCAGTGAGACCGAGAAAGCGACGGGTTTCTGCTGGCTGACACCGCAGGACGACGGCACCGTCTATCACGACGTGCGCGGCACCTTCCTCTTCGTCTCTGAAGGGGCCATGCGCCAATTGGAAATAGCAGGGCTCTTCATCTATGACGGCATCGTCTGGCGCCTGATAGATAGCGACGTGCCCAAGCATAGCCACCGCGTGCGAGCCGACATTGACGGTACGGAGATGGTCATCACCTACGACCAGCGCCTACGCCTCTGGCTCGTCACGGAGATGCGTCACAATCCCTTGGGCATCGACTGGTCCATACGCAGTCGTTAGCTTTGTACACTGTGTACAGAGCCTTTGTACAGAGTGTACATAGGCTCTGTACACTTTTAACAGTCCTTTGCTTTTCCTGCCGGTTGCCGTTCCGTGAATAATACGGCTAATAATTGTTCTCGTACCAGCTGCGCCCGTATCTGTTGAGGAAGGCCGCCACCAAGCAGTCGGCGTAGGTAGTGTGACTGGAAGAACTGAAGAGACCAGTGCTGACCCAATAATAGTGTTTGTTATGTTCCCGATTGTAGACCTCGTGAATGGTTTCCGAGAATTCGTATCCTTCATGGTCAAGGTCCTTAAAATACACTTCTCGGTGGTCGTCATAGTCATCGTCAGAGTCCAAAAAACGTCCACGGCTCCAGTCCTTCTCGCGCACCACATACTGATAGATATTGCTGGCATTGACCGAGTCGAGGGCACGTTTCTTCGCTTCTCTCTTGGCCTCCTCCTGCCTTCTCTTTTCTTCCACGTACCGGTTGTGGGCACTGTTATACTCTGATCTGCTTCTGTCTGCTGTTAAAGACAAGTTATTACGCTTCGACGCTATAGTGGGCTTCACAGATGCATAGAAGTCGGCAAAGTCGGTCTCGGCCCCACTGTCGCAGATGCTGTTGGCAGACGAAAGCAGTGAGAGGTCGCCGTAACAGCTGTCGTCAAAGCTCGGTTCCCCTGAGTAGCTTGTATTCCAGTAACTGCCCCTGACGTAGACGTTGGTAGCGTCGCATACCGTGTAATAGTCAATCATCCTGCTTGCTTTCGGCAGTCTGCCGTCAGGGTCGAAATCGTATTTGCCGTAGAGGGAGCGGAAGCTGTTGGCCTTGCTGCGACCTGAGAAATCACGCTGGCCAGCCTTGCAGGCCTCTACGCACTTGTCATAGTAACTGTCCAGCTCTTGACAGTCTTTGCGATAGAGTGCCGTCTTGTGCGGAAGCACCGTGGCCTTCAGGTTGGGAAATTCCTTTTCCACGCTTACCAGCTGGTCGAAGTTCAGCCCGCTGTTGGCATATTTCGTTGCCAGCACCTCGATGGAAGCAAGGAGGTCGGGGTGGTTTTTCTTCATGGTCACCATCTCGTCGAATGTCAACGTGGCGTTTTCTGAGATAGCAACGACTTTGCCTGTTTTGTTGATCTTCACTTCCGTTTTCCCCTCAGTGACATAGGCGATGCCATTGGAGAAATCCTTGACGGCACGGAATTGCGGAACGATGACGGTTTTGCCCTGTGCATTGACGAAGCCGTACCTTTGCTCTCCGCCCTTTATCCAGCACATGCCGTCACTGAGCTTACCTGTGGTCGACGTTTCTTGTTGGCACAGACTCTTGTTGTAGATAAACTCCTGCATTCTGCCGTAATCGTAGGTGCAAAACTGGGCTTCACCAGTAGGCAGGCCTTCATTGAATGTTCCCTTGAAGTAAACAAAGATCCTGTCGCCGATTTGCTTGAAGCCCTCTCCTGTGCCGCAGATGAGGCCGTTTCTCACCTCGCCCGACCATTTGGCGTCGGAATAAGGTGTGAAGAATTCGCCGTTGTCAGCCGGCTTTCTGTAGAAATAGACTTTTCCTTGGGCAGTGAGCTTGGAATAAGGCGTCGTCTCACTGATGTTCTCAAAGATATATTCGCCATACTGATCCTTCGGGATGAAAAAGTAGCGCTCAACCGTCTCTGCCACATCGCCGAAACGCCCCACTTCCTTCATGGTGTAGCCTCCCAGGATGTAGCCTCTTTCTCTTCCCACCTGAGTCAGCTTGTCGGGCTTGATCATCTTTGACTTGGCATTGTATATCTCATACAACTGCTTCTGTGCACGACCATTCTTTATGGCCTGGTCGAAAAGTTTCTCTTGCGCCATACCTGCCAAGGCTGTCATAACCAGTATGGCAAGAACAAATACTCTTTTCATAGGTTTGGGTGTGAAGCTAATAGAACAGGTTTCATCATTTCTTGCGTCCCAACATGACTGTCAGACCACCCTCGAAGCTGAGCCGGTGCATGGTGATGTCAGCCTTGTCGTCTTCTTTTCCACCCAGCACTTCCGTGTCTCCAGCTATTCCGATGTTGCCACTGACGCCGGCAAAGAGACCCACGTTTCTGGTGATATAGAACTTTGCCCTTACTTTGTAGCAAAAATCGAAGGACAGCTTGTTGAACGGCTCACCGTCGTTATAGGTTAGGCCAATACCACCGAGGATAGGCATTTGGAAGCGTTTCTTCGGGAAGAGGATAGGGCCGATATACACGGAGCCGGAGTAGAACGAGGCCTTGTCTTCAAACTTGCTTTCGTCGAGCTTCACCAGCGGGTTTGTTACTTTCGTCTTCATTTCCCATTCGCCGTTTTTGGCCTGACCGTAGCAACCTTCAAACAGCGTAGTGAAGCCATTGAAGGTGTACTCAACATCGGCAAAAAAGTTGATGGCATCGTATTTGAACTTGTAGCCCTCTCTGTTTTCCTCTTTCTTGCCATCACTGTACGTGGTGGTCACCTTGGACTTGATGGAGGGATTGAACGAGCCGGCTCCACCACCAACGTTAACACTTACAAAACTGCCGCTTTTCTTCTCCTGTGCAAAAGAAGGCATGGCAACAGTAAACGCGAATAAGATAAATAATAGTTTTTTCATAGAAAAAAAGATAGTAATTAAAGTTTATAACATTGCATTTAGGATTTCAACTACTAATTCCAAATTAGTATCTGATATGTATATAAATGCAAAGGTAAATGATTTTGCAAAAACGACAAAAGAAAATGTAACTTTTTTTTATCTTTTTTTTCTCATGCGCCTATTGCGGCACCCGCACCCACTTGATGTCGTGGCGGCGGCCGTCGGCGGAGCGCACAGTGAACAGATACTCGCGACCTCGCTCGAAAGGCCAGCTGACAAACTGCGCCAGACTGCGCACGGGGCGCCCGTCTATCTGCTCAATGACGTCGCCCTGACGGAAGCCCTGCAGATAGGGCGTGCCCTGCGACCACACCAGCCCCACCTGCGCACGGCCCATGGCGTCGGCCACGAAGGCGATGTCTATCTGGCGGTTGCCGACCGTGGTGGTCATTCCCTCGTATGGCTGGAAGAACAGACGGCTGTGCTTGGGGCAGAAGGCCACGGTGCCGTAGCGCAGCAGACGTGCGCCGAGGTGGGAGCCGCCCTGCGTGGTGATGGCGTGCACATCGCGGAACGAACACGCTCCGAGTCCCAGACTGTCTAAGCGCAGAAAGACAACCTCACCCATCGGCTCCACCCCGCCGTGGCCTATGGCGTGCTGCCCTGTGGTGTGTCCCTCCACACGGTAGGGCCGGTCGAAACGGTGGCGCTGTTCCTCGGCTTCATTGAAATGGCCGATGTTCATGGAGAAGAAACTGCGGCTGCCTGTGTCGAAGAGCACGCGCTCAGGCTTTCTGCCGAAGGGAATGATGTCGATATAGGGCACATGGTAGAACAGGCGGTAACGGAGGCTTGCGGCGCCCTCATCACGGTCGAAGCTGCACTCGCGGTCACTGATGATCAGATGCTTTGACTGCATGTCGAGCTTCAGGCACAGGCCGCTGTTCACCAGGTCGAAGCCCAGGATGCCGTCGATGCTGCGTGCCCCCACGCCACGCGGCTGCACGGTGGCCTGACACTCGTAGAGGGTGGTTTCCCCTATATGCAGCGGCGGCAGCTTGACCACGCTGACGGTGTCGATATTGCCGGCGGCATCGTGCGACAGCAGGCTGCTCACACACGGCGCGTCGGCCAACGGTGTGCCACTGAAGACGACCGACTGGCCAGCTCCCGTGTCGAAGAGGAAACGGTAGGTGCGTCCGCCCGCCGTGACGGGCACATACAGCTGGTCGCGCTCCCATTCCACGCTGACAGTGTCGCAGAAGTCCTGTGGCAAGGCCCGGATGTCGGCCTTGTAACGTCCCAGCTGCGCCATGGCCTGCATGGTCAGCAGCAGTGCGGCTATCAAGAGTATGCTGCGGTGTGACATCGTGGTATCAGTATGCGCCATAGATTCGTTTCAGCCAGAGTGAGAAAAAGCGGTCGTAGATGATATAGCCTTTGTCAGTGCGATAGACAAGTTCCTTGCGTTGCATGGTTTCCAAGGCCGACTTGATGGTGCTTGTCGATGGCAAGTCATGTTTTTTGATGAAGTCGCTCCTTAATGGCTGGTCAACGGGCTCTTCACGGGCGATGGCCCTCAGCAGTGCTTTCTGGCTTGGCGTAAGGAAAGGGAGCAAGCCCTCATAGCTTGTTGAGACTGTCTGCAGAGCAGCGTCAATGGCGTGTGCCACACACTTGATGTCATCAGCCTGTTTGACGGTGCCGAAGAGTTCATTTAACACCAGCTGAACATACCAGGTGATTCCATCGAAACGTGTATAGATGTCATGAAACACATTTTCGCTGAGGCTGCCCTTTGCCTGCTCGAAGAAATGACGGGCAAATGTGAAATAGATTTCCTCGTGCAGCGGCTGAAGGCTGAGAAATTCTGTGCTTTGATAGAACGGGCGCTTGGGCGACAGGAACATTTCCGACATCAGGTGGAACTTGCTTCCCGAAAAGATGAAGCTGGCATGGCTAAACTGAATATAGCTGCGCAGCAATGCCTCTGTGCCTTTCTCTGGATATTCCGTTATCTGCTGGAATTCATCAATGGCAATATACACCTTTTTATCCAGTCGCTCAATATAATCAAAGATTCCTTTCAGCGTATTGGTCGTCTGTACCGGCTCTATGCTGACCGACACCTGCGGCATACCCGTCACGGGGTCGGCGGTCAGCGTAGGGCGCCACCCCTTGAAAGCGTCTATAGCCTTGCCGAAGAATGTTTTCTCGCGTTGCACGACATCTGTCACAAATGAGCTGCAGAACAACTCCACGAATTCATGCAAGTTGTTGGTGGCAAAAATGTCAACATACAGGCAAACAGCATCTTTCTGTTGCGCTGAAATGAGATGAAAAACGTGCTTAATGAGTCCTGTTTTGCCCATTCTTCGTGGTGAAATAAGCGTAATAATACGCCTATTGCTCAATCCGGAGAGCAGTCGTTCTGTCTCTTCCGTACGGTCACAGAAGTATTCAGGCCCTTCATAACCCCTGAAAACAAAAGGGTTCTCCAGATTTCTTGTCTTCTTCTTTGCCATAGCGCAGTGTCATTAAAAGCGGTTTCTCTCCATTGCCCATTGCGAAAGTTTCATTGCGAAAGTTTCGTTGCATGTTTTTCGCAATGCAAAGATAGGAAAAACAAATGAAACGCGCACGCCTGCCAAGTGCAAACGTGCGCGTTTTTATGTTTTTTTAGCGGTTGAAGGCTTAATAGCCAGGATTCTGCTTCCAATTGGTATTGGTGTTCAGCACACTCTGTGGGATGGGGAACACACGGCACTCCTTGTCGAAGCGGGCGGTGGGGAAGCCCTTGCGGTGGAAGCCGTACTCATCCTCGTAGTGGCCGAAGCGAATCATGTCGTTGCGGCGCCAGTTCTCGTCGAAGAGCTCGCGGCCACGCTCCTGATAGATGTCATCGAGCGAGGGCGCATGGGTGATGGTGGGCGCATTGACATAGGTGCGGATCTGGTTGAACAGAATCTGCGCCGTCTCGCCGTTGGCAGCCTTGGCACCACGTGTGAGGGCCTCAGCCTTCAGCAGCAGCATGTCGGCATAGCGGAAGATGGGCAGGTCGTTGCTTTGGTTGCGGCCATTGATGAAGTCCTCGCGGATGACGAAGTATTTCACGCTCTTGTAGCCCTGGCTCCATCCCTTCACATCCTTGCCGGTGTTGAGCTGGAAGATATCGGCAGCAGCAGGGTAGGTTGAAGGGGAAGTGCCCCACTCATAGTAGTCGGCACCATTGTCTGTGCGGTTCTTCAGGCGGATGGTCTTGTCGAGCACTATCTCCTCGCCCTTGTACTTATACGGTGTATTGGTCTTGGCGTAGGTTGTGGGGTCGAACATATAGATTTTGCCTGCGAGGATGTTCTCCTGACGGTCGTCGGTAGGCAGTGCCATGAGCACGTCGGCAAATTCGGGCGAGATGCTGAAGTTACCGCCGGTGCTGTTGCCGATGTCGGAGCCGAAGTAGCCTGCGCCACCCTCACCGTTATTGCGTCCCTGGCGCCAGATGCGCGGACGGCAATACTGGAAGCCCTGTGCAGTGATGGCATCAAAAGGCATAGCGTAGATGAAGTCCTTAATCTGAGGACCGTTGTTCGGCCAGAATTTTGAGCGGTAGCCGCTGGCACCCTCCGAGAGGCTGAACTGCTTGCTGGCAATGATGTCGTCGACGAGGGTCACAACGTCCTGCAGGTGCTCGTTGCTGTAGTTGGCAGCATCGTAGGCAGTGACGCTGGCAGCTGTGTAGACGGGCCAGTTGATGTAAAGCTTGGCCAGCAGAGCCTCGGCCACATAGCGCGTCGGCTTGCCGTAGGTGGAGGCATTGACGTCGGTGGGCAGCAAGGGGATGATGGTCTCCAGCTCAGAGGCAATCCACTTAGCCACCTCAGCCCGTGGTGAGCGTTCAACCTGCTCGTCCTCAGCGAAGACACGGTTCAGGATGGGCGTATCGCCAAAGCTGTCCATGAGGATGAAGGAGTAGAAGGCGCGCATGTAACGGGCCTGAGCAGTGGCATCGTTCTCTTCGCCGCCCATAGCCACGATAACCTTGTTGGCCTTTGTGATGCCAGCCGTCACGTCGCCGTACCAGTCGGTGCAGGCCGATGTGGCGTCGAAGTTGTGCAATGAGCACTGGGCGTATATGCCGCCATCGGCGTAGTCGCCGTCGAAGGAGATACCCACCCACTCATCACTTGAGAGGGCCTGAGCCTCCATATAGCGACGACCCAGCGTGCCGCGCAAGTGGAAGTAGACGTCAGCCATCTGCGCCTCCACGGCCTCCTTAGAATCGGGGTATGTCGTGTATTGTGCCTCGGGAGTGATGTCGAGGTCGGTGCAGCTCGTGGTCAAAGCAGCGATGCCACAGCCCACGAGACAGCCACAGAAAATTTTTGCTATATTTTTCATAATCTTCATTTTCAATTATCAATTATCAGTTTTCAATCTACTTCACTTCTGAGATAATGACGGAGCGAGAGAGCTGCGGGTCGTCAAGATACATCACGTCAACGCCGCCCTTTGCCTCGCGGATGAGCTGCGAAGCGGGAACCCCATACTGCTTGGTCAGGATGTCGTAGACGTTGACCGAGCGCTCCTGGGCCAGCTGGGCGTTGCGCTCAGGCGAGCCCGTCTGCTTGTCAGCATAGCCGTAGACTGTGTATTTCGTGTTTGGCGTGGCCTTCATCATCTGTGCCACGGTCTCCAGGTTCACCTTCTCGCGGTTGACGATGTCGCTCTGGCCGATGGTGAAGTTCACCAGATAGGGGAAGGTGACGGTCTGTACCTCGGTAATCACCTTCGGCTTCGGATCGACGCGAATGTCCTTCAGCCTTGCATTCTCCTCGGCGAGGCGCTGGATTTCCTCCTGCAGGCGGTTGATGGCGTCGTTGTCGGCCACGTAGACGGTTTGCGGAAGTGCCTTTTTCTCATTCTTGGTATCGAAGTTGACCTTTACGCCGAAGATGAACGAGCGGGTGTGGGGATAGAAGGTCTCACGATAGTCAATGCCAGGTGTAAGGCCGCCGAGGTTCACCTCAGGATCGATGCCGCTGTAGTTGGTCAGCGTCAGCAGGTTGTTGCAGGTGGCATAGAGCTGCAGGCTCTGTGCCCAGCCCCCGAGTTTGTCGAAGGTGTAGCCCAGTGTAAGCGACGAGAGGCGCAGGTAGTTGCCGTTCTCAAGGTATTTGTCGCTGGGTATATGTCCGTTGGCATCGTTGCGCACCACGGGATCATTGACAACGTCCTTGAGTACGTTCTTGCCGCCAGCCAGATGGCCGAGGTAGCTGTAGTGAGCCTTCGTGGCATTCAGGATTTTGTTGCCAAGCACGCCCTGGAAGAAAGCTGTGAGGCTCCAGTTCTTGTAATTGAGCGTGTTGTTCCAGCCGTAGACAATCTTAGGCTGAGCGCAGCCCACCTTCGTCTTGTCGTCATATCCGGGGTTTGATGTTACCCACTGTCCGTTGGCATCCTGATAGGTGTCGGCCTGGACATTACCCTCGGCATCCTTGTGTTTCTCCAGGTCGCCCACGAAGAACACGCTGTTGCCATTGGCATCGTAGCCGGCATGACGGTAGGTCCAGAAGGTGCCGAGAGGCTCGCCTTCCATGATTCGCTGCGTGTCGGCATTAGCCGAGATGCCACCGATGTTAGGATTACCCTGGTTTACGTAGTCCACTGAGTATTGTGCGTTAGACAGCTTGTCTACGGTGTTCTTGTTGTGCGACAGTGTGAGTGTAGTCTGCCACTGGAAGTCACGTGTGCGGACGGGTGTGGCATTCAGCATAAACTCGATACCCTGGTTGGTGATGTCGCCCACATTGGCACGAATCCAGTCCAACGGATAGATGTTGGTCGACACAGCATAGTTCCAAATCAGGTCAGAGGTCTTCTTGTTGTAGTATTCGATGCTACCGTTGATGCGTCCACCGAAGAAGGCGAAGTCGAGACCGACATTCAGCATGGCAGTGCGCTCCCACTTCAGGTCGGGGTTGCCGTTGTTCTGTGCAGAAATGCCGTACATGGTCTTCGATGTGCCGTCGGGCAGGACATACTCAAACGAGTTGCTGTTCAGACCGTAGGTGGTGATGGCGTCGAAGGCGCCGAAGCCCATAGCGTTACCGCTGACACCATAGCCCACGCGGAGCTTCAGCTGGTCGAAGATGTTCTGGTTCTGCATGAAGTTTTCCTCGGTGATGTTCCAGGCCACAGATGCCGAGGGGAAGGTGCCCCAGCGGTGATCCTTGCCGAACACGGAGCTGCCGTCGCGGCGGATGGTGGCCTGCAGCATATAGCGCGAGTTGAACGAGTAGTTCACACGGCCGTAGAAAGAGATGTTGCGAATCTTGGTGCGCGAGCTACCTGTTACGTCAGTGATGCCGTTGATGTTGTTGGCATAGCGCAGGTTCCAGAAATTCGTCACGTCGTTGTAGAAGTTGTTCACGGTGACGCCAAAGCCGTCATTGCCTACGCGCTCCTCCCAGCTGTAACCGGCCATCAGGCCCAGCTTGTGAACCTTGTTGAAGGTGCGGTCGAAGTTGCCGTAGGTCTCGAAAGTCTGGTTGTGGCGCAGGTAGGTGTCGCGATGTGCGCGTCCGTCATAGCCCTTGTCCATCTGCGTCTGATGTGTCTGATACCAGCTGTAGGTGTTCTGACCGCTGTCATACGAGTAGTTGGCGTTCCAGGTCAGGCCGTCGACAATCTTCAGTGTGGCCTTGGTGATGTACTGTATGCGTCTCCACTCATTGCGGTTGTTGTCCTCGTAGATCATCGACAGGGGATTGTAGTTGGCCGAGCCGATGTAGCTTTCATACCAGGAGCCGTCGGCATTGCGCACGGGGTTCGTGGGTGAGTAATAGTTCATGGCATCGAGCACACTCTTGCCCGAGTCGTTGCCCGTAGAGGTGGCCATAGGCACTCCCTCGTGGCGTCCCTGCATAGCGTTGAGGCCGATAGAGATGTTGAGGCGGTCCTTCAGAATGCTGGTGCTGATCAGCGTACGGGCATTGACGCGGTTCATGCCGGTGCCGCGCACCACGCCTTGACGGCTCATGAAGTTGATAGAGCCCATGTATTTCGTGGCGCCACTGCCTCCGTTGATGCTGAGGTTGTGGTTATGGCTGATGCCCGTGCGCAGCACTTCATCCTGCCAGTCGGTATCGCCACCGCCGTCCTGCTCAGCGCCTATGAGTCCGCTGCCGCGCAGGTCGCTGGCAGAGGCCATGTCGAGCGTCTTCAGCACTTTGTCAAAGGCCACGTAGCCGTTATAGGTAACGCTGGTACGTCCTTCGGCGCCGCTCTTCGTGGTGATGATGATGACACCGTTGGCGGCCTTCGAGCCATAGATGGCCGTGGCGGAAGCATCGCGCAACACGTCGATGCTCTCGATGTCGTCGGGAGCCACCATCGACGGGTCAACGCCGGGAATACCATCAATGACGTAATACGGCTCCATAGCCTCGCCAGTGCGCAGCGATGAGGCACCACGCAGGGTGATGCTGGCAGCTCCCGAGGGGTCGCCGTTAGAGGTGACTGTCAAGCCGGCCACCTTGCCCTGCAGCATGGAGGCGGGATCGGTGAATACGCCACGGTTCAGGTCCTTGGCCTGCACGGTGGTGATAGAGCTGGTGACGTCCTTGCGGCGCATGGTGCCGTAGCCCACGACGACCACTTCGTCCAGCGTCTTGTTGTCTTCCTGCATGATGACGCGCATGCCTTGCTGTGCGGGCAGCGTCTGCGAATCGAAGCCGATGTAGCTGAACTCCAGGCGTGCGTCAGGTTTCACGGTGAGGGTGAACTGTCCGTCGATGTTCGTGGTGGTGCCGTTCTGTGTGCCGGCCTCTCTCACGCTCACGCCGATGAGGGCCTCGCCCTTACCGTCTCTCACGGTGCCGCCGATGCGCTGTTGTGCCCAGGCTACGGTGGTGACCGTCAGCAGCAGAGTCAGCATCAACAGGCGGCTGAATGTTTTTCTTACGTTTTGCATAAATAAAGATTTTGAATGATGATATAGATGTTTCTTTCTAAGCTTTCTAGGTTTTTCTAAGCTTTCCAAAGCTTTCCCAGGCGTTCTGGCCCTTTTTGTCTTTCTGGAAATTCTAACCTTACTGGGCTCACTGGCTCAGCTCGCCTGCCGTGCGGTTGACGAAGTTCTTGAAGCGGTGTATGGGGTTGAGGGTGCTGGCGGGATACTTCACCTTGCCCTCATAGTTGGCCAGATAGCTGTTGACGGTGAGATTCTCAATCTTCGTGCCTGAGGCCTGCTCGATGTAGACGCCGTAGACGCGGCCGGTGACAAAGTCGTCGCCTTTGCAGGGCCGGCGGTCGTAGAGGCCGTTGGCGTAGGTCGTCATGCGGCGCAGGTTGATGGTGACATTGTTCAGCACGACGTCGCTCACCTTGTCGTTGGTGTCGCCGCCGATGAAGCAGCCGTTCTCCGAGGTGGCCTGGATGTTGTTGAAGGTGATGCGGCTGACGGCTCCGCAGCGGCCCTCGGTCTGTCCCTTGGGGAATCGCCAGTTGGCGTCCTTGTGGTTGCCGTCGGCACGCGGATAGCTCGTCACGTAGATGGGCTCGGCCTTGCCCCACCACACGTCGCTCCACAGCTGCAGGTCCATCATGATGTTCGAGAAGGTGACGTCGGTGACGGTGCCCTCGTCGCGGTTCTGTATGCCGATGCCTCGGTTCGACTCGGTGATGATGCAGTTGTCCACCAGCACATTATAGATATTGTCCATGTTCTCCGAGCCTATCTTGATGGCGCACGAGCGGCTGCTCATGGTGCAGTTGGTCACCACGATGTCGTGGCATGCGCCGTAGTCGGCCCACTCGCGGCGGTTTTTCAGGCAGATGCAGTCGTCGCCCGAGGTGATGTGGCAGTTGCTGATGCGCACGTTCTTCGAGTGGTCCAGGTCGATGCCGTCGCCATTGCGTATCTTCAGGTTGTTCAGCAGGTTGATGCCGTCGATGAGTGCCACATTGCAGCCCACGAGGTGCACGGTCCAGTAGGCTCCCTCGGTGATGGTGACGTCGCGTATCGTCAGGTTGTCGCAGCCGATGAGCGTCAGCACGTGGGGACGAGGGTCAAACGTGGGGTCGGCCAGCGGCTTCAGCTCGTATGAGTCGCTCAGCTCCATGCCCATGAACTTGATGCCGTTGCCGTGGATGGTGCCGCGGCCGGTGATGCTGAGGTTGCGGGCGTTCTTGGCCCAGAGCCACATCATGCCCTCGCCGCGGTTGTCGCCGAAGGCGCTCAGCGTATAGATGCTCTCGTCGGGGTTGCAGAGCAGCGTGGCGGTGCTCTCGAGGTGCAGCTCGACGTTGCTCTTCAGCTCCACAGGACCGCAGAGGAACGTGTGCATACGCGGCAGCAGCACGCGGCCGCCGCCCTCGCGCGTACATTTATCTATAGCCTGCTGCAGGGCGGCAGCGTCGTCGGTAGTGCCGTCGCCTTTGGCTCCAAAGTCTAAAACGTTATACACCGTCTGGGCATGGACGGTTGCGGCAAACAAAAACAGAAAGAATGCCCCAAAGAGCTTTTTCATAGTCATGATGGTGTGACAGATAGTGAATAGCGGGGCAAAGTTACGTCATTTTTTTGAAACTCAGAAATAATTTTCGGTTTTTCTTCCCTGCGCCGCTTTCTTTTTTAATGTGCCAGACCGCGATTTTGTTTCTGTCTATAAACTCGTTGAACAAGGGAAGTTGCCGACCTCACGGTTATTGGAAGCAACGGGCCAGCAGGCCTATAACCGCCATGTGGGCGGGATAGTAATAGTAGAAGAACTTGCCGAGCCACTTCAGCCGTCCTCGCTGGCCGTTG
>JAEEPZ010000064.1 GCA_016285055.1 Prevotella sp. | reverse complement strand
TGTGGTGTCAACCATTAGCAGGGGCGTTGCCCCTGCCTGTAATCCATCGTCCCTTCGGGACTTTTTGCCGTTTCTTGCCCGCCTCACGTGATCCCTGCAGCGGTCAAGGCGATAACCTTTTTCCAAATTGTTTTTCTTGTTTTTATTTGTTTTTATTTGTTTTTTCTCAGGCCGCTTCGCGGTATCAACTCACATGGTTAGCGACGTAACTATGTCGGATTCCAACCTCACAGTACGGAAAATTCCCAAGCTGATGAAAAAACGGTGAAAGGATGTAAAAGGTCGTTTTCTCGCATGGCGCTTTATACAGATTAGTGGTACGTTTGCTGATAATCATAAGCTTTTCTTCTATGGCAGCAAGAAAAAGAATGGATTTTCTTTTGTATTGCTCTCTGCTTTTTGTACCTTTGCACCAGTATTTTATTTCTCTCTGATGATCATGCAAAAACTGAATCGAGGATTTCTTTATTTCATCTGCGCTGTGTCTGCAATGGGCGGTCTGCTCTTCGGCTACGACTGGGTAGTGATAGGCGGTGCTAAGCCTTTCTATGAGTTGTACTTTGGCATTGCTGACAGCCCGTTCATGCAGGGCCTGGCCATGTCTACAGCGCTGCTGGGCTGCTTGGTGGGTGCGATGGTGGCTGGTGTTGCTGCTGACAGGTATGGCAGGAAGCCGCTGCTGACAACGTCGGCGGTGCTGTTCACCGTGTCGGCAGTGGCCACGGGCCTGTTCAACGATTTCACACTGTTCAACGTAGCCCGCTTTGTGGGCGGCGTGGGCATCGGCGTTGCTTCGGCGCTGTCGCCGATGTATATTGCAGAGGTGAGCCCTGCTGCTATTCGCGGACGTATGGTGTCGCTCAACCAGATGACCATTGTGCTGGGCATTCTGTCGGCTCAGATAGTCAATATGCTGCTGGCGCGCGAGACGAGTGTGGCCGAGAGCCAGGCTTGGAACGTGGCGTGGGGGTGGCGTTGGATGTTCTGGGCTGAGACGCTGCCCGCCGCGCTGTTTCTGGTGATGAGCTGCTTCATCCCCGAGAGCCCGGTGTTCCTTCGCTTGAAGGGGGCTGCAGCAATGTCGCATCATAGACGGCAGGAGGCAGGACTGAAGGAACTGATGGAGCCGAAGTATGGGCGTGTGCTGCTGCTGGGTCTCGTCATCGCGGTGTTTCAGCAGTGGTGCGGCACGAATGTGATATTCAATTATGCTCAGGAGATATTCGTCGGTGCAGGCTTCGACGTCGATGGCATGTTTATCAACATTGTCATCACAGGCATCGCCAATGTCATCTTCACCATCGTGGCGCTTTACACCATTGAGCGCTGGGGCCGCCGCACGCTCATCCTGATAGGCGCCGGTGGGTTGGGGCTTATCTATCTGACGTTGGGCACGTGCTATTTCTTAGAGGTGAAGGGCTTTGCAATGGTGTGCTTGGTGGTGGCTGCCATCTCGGTCTACGCCATGACGCTGGGCCCTGTCACTTGGACGCTGTTGGCGGAGATCTTCCCCCATCGCATCCGCGGCGTGGCCATGGCGACGTGCACCTTTGCCCTGTGGGTGGGGTGCTGCACGCTCACCTTCTCGTTCCCCTCGATGAACTCAGCGCTGGGCAGCAGCGGCACGTTCTGGGTCTATAGCGCCATCTGCCTCTGTGCCTTCATCTTCCTGTTCCGCAACTGTCCTGAGACGAAGGGCAAGAGCCTGGAGCAGTTGGAAGAGGAGCTTTCAAAATCTGGAAGTTAATTTGTTGGAGTTAAAGGAGTCGATTTGGAGTTAAAGGAGTCGATTTGGAGTTAAAGGAGTTAAAGGAGTTAAGGGAGTTAAAGACAATAGCTTTGCTATGGATTTTGACCCAGAGACAAAGGCTTTTCATGGAAAGTCATTTGTCTTTAACTCCTTTAACTCCCTTAACTCCTTTAACTCCTTTGGCAGAGTCATTTGTCTTTAACTCCTTTAACTCCCTTAACTCCTTTAACTCCTTTAACTCCTTTGGCTGAGTCATTTGTCTTTAACTCCTTTAACTCCCTTAACTCCCTTAACTCCTTTAACTCCTTTAGGAACGTCATTTGTCTTTAACTCCTAATAATAATCAGTAACTATAAATTGTACCGAAATAACGTAATAGCAATGGTAAAAGCTTGGAGAGAGTGTGTGACCATCCCTACCTATGAGGTGGGGAAGGCTGAGAAAGCCCCTATGTTTCTTGAAAAACGTGTGTATCAGGGGTCGAGTGGGGTGGTGTACCCCTATCCTGTCATCGAGTCGATAGCCGACGTGCCGACGCCTCACGAGTGGAACGTGGTGTGGCTGGAGAACGAATACATCAAGGTGATGATCATGCCCGAGCTTGGCGGTCGCATCCAGATGGCTTACGACAAGGTGAAGCAACGCCACTTCGTGTATTACAACCATGTCATCAAGCCCGCACTCGTCGGTCTGTGCGGCCCTTGGATCAGCGGCGGCATCGAGTTCAACTGGCCGCAGCATCACCGCCCGTCTACCTACATGCCCGTCGACTCTACTATCGTGGAGAACGAAGATGGCTCGGTGACCGTTTGGGTGAACGAGATAGAGCGTATGTTCCACCAGAAAGGCATGGCCGGCTTTACGCTGCGGCCTGGCTGCGCCTACTTGGAGATAAAGGGTCGCGTGAGCAATCCCACGCCGCTGCCTCAGACCTTCCTCTGGTGGGCCAACCCCGCTGTGGAGGTGAACGACGCCTACCAGAGCGTGTTCCCGCCCGATGTCAACGCCGTCTTCGACCACGGCAAGCGCGCCGTCAGCAGCTTCCCCATCGCAACGGGCACCTATTACAAGATGGACTACTCGGCCGGCGTCGACATCTCGAACTATCGCAACATTCCTGTGCCTACCAGTTACATGGCAGTGAACTCGAAGTATGACTTTGAGGGCGGCTACGAGAACGACACACAGGGCGGTATGCTACATGTGGCCTCCCACCATGTCTCGCCCGGCAAAAAGCAGTGGACGTGGGGCAATGGCGACTTCGGCCGTGCCTGGGACAGAAATCTGACAGACCCGGTCGAAGTCCCCCTGTCGTTACCCGAGGGGGACACAAATGTCCGCAAGTCAAATGAAGCCCCCTCGGGGGCAGTTGGGGGGGCTTATTTCCGTCCTTACATCGAGCTGATGGCAGGCGTCTATACCGAGAACCAGCCCGACTTCTCATGGCTCATGCCTTACGAGGAGAAACAGTTTACACAGTATTTCATGCCCTACCGTGAGCTGGGCGTGGTGAAACAGGCGTCGAAGGACTTCATCTTCAATGTGGAGAAGGAGGGTGACAAGTTTCACCTCATGGTGATGGCCACGTCGAAGCAGACGGTGCAGATTGTGTTTGATGCCCGTGGCGGCGACGTCCATCTCATCGACCGCCAAGTCACGCTCTCGCCCGATGAGGTCTTCCACCAGTGGACTGACGACAAGGGGATGGAAATCCGTGATACAGGTTTCCAGATTCGTCCCCTCGGCAGCAACCACTGGGAAGTGCTGCTGCAGTGGTATGCCGAAGAAGACCGCATCCGTCCCATCCCCGACGCTGCCGAGGCCGCCCTGCCCCCACAGGACACGAAAACCAATGACCAGCTCTACCTCACCGGTCTGCACTTGGAGCAGTACCGTCATGCCACATGGAGCGCCCTCGACTACTACGAGGAGGCCCTGCGCCGCGACCCCAACGATGTGCGCTGCCTCAACCAGGCAGGACTGTGGTACCTGCGCCGCGGCCGCTTCGACAAGGCTGAGGAACTGCTCCAGCGTGCTGTCAAGCTCTGGCAGAAGCGCAATCCCAATCCCTACGACGGTGAGCCGATTTACAATCTGGGTGTTGCCAACAAATACGATAACTTCCCACCTTTAGGGTCTGAAACTACTCGCTCGCTGTTCCTGAAGGCCGCCTGGAACAAGGGTTGTGCCGATGCCGCCTATTTCAATGCCGCCTGTTACAGCGTGGGCCAAGGCCACTATGAGGTGGCCCTCGACGAGGTGAACCGCAGCCTCATCTTCAACAGCTGCAACCACAAGGCACGTATGCTGAAGGCCGGCATACTGCGCCTCATACAGACAGACCATCAGGTGGGCAGCTTGCAGATGGGCAACTCAAAGTTGCTGAACGAGCGGCTTGCGCTCATCAAGGAATCGCTGCAACTCGACCCCTTCAACTATGGCATCCTTTACGAACAGTATCTGCTGACGAAGGACGAAGGCGTGCTGAAGCATCTTGTGGAGCTGATGCATGGCAGCGCGAACAACTACCATGAGCTGGCCCTCAGCTATATGGAGATGTGTATGCGCAGTGTGGCCATTGACATCCTTATGCTGGCTCTCGAACCGGGTGTCGAGCCGTCGCCCATGACCTATTATTACTTGGGAAGGGCCAGCGGCTATCCCGACTGCAAGGACTATTACCAGAAGGCCGAAGAGGCTGATCCCGCCTGCTGTTTCCCCAACCGCATCGAGGACGTCGCCATCTTGGAGGACGCGAAGCACTGGGTGACTGATGGCGGTCATACGCCCTATTACCTCGGCTGTCTCTACTACGACAAGCGGCAGTATGACCTCGCCGTAGAGAACTGGGAACTGTCGGCCCGGCTCTCTCCCGACTTCCCCACCGTCTGGCGTAACCTTGCCCTGGCCTGCTTCAACAAAGGACTCCCCAAACTTCCTCAGAAGGATGGTGAGCGGTTGTCAGCCCGCGCTTTGGAGAGAGAGAGGGGAAAGATTGCCATCGAATACATGGAGCGTGCCTTCCACCTTGACGAGACCGATGCCCGTATGCTCATGGAGCTCGACCAGCTCTACAAGCGCATGCATCGCCCGCATCAGCAGCGCCTCGACTTCCTGCAGCAGTATCCGCAGCTCATCGCCCAGCGCGACGACCTCGTCTTAGAGGAAATCACCCTGCTCAACCAGCTGGGCCGCCATGAGGAGGCGATGGCAAAGCTTGACGCCCATAAGTTCCATCCGTGGGAGGGCGGCGAAGGCAAGGTGTCGGCACAATACCAGATATGTCGCGTAGAGATAGCGAAGAGGCTGTTGAAAGACAATCCCCAGTCGGCCGAGGCCAAGCGTCTCTTGGAGGAGTGCCTTGTCTACCCGCCACACCTTGGCGAGGGCAAGCTCTATGGCGCTCAGGACAATGACTTCCTCTATTTCCTCGGCCGTTACGAGGAAGGCACCGTAGGGCCTACGGAGCCAGCCGCTGCCATGTACTACAACGATGCCAAGCCCGACAAAATCTTCTATGCCGGTCTCTGCTACCGTGCCTTGGGGCAGGAGGACAAGGCGCGCAGCCTCTTCAACAAGCTCATCAACTACGGCAAGCAGCACTACTATGACCACGTCACCATGGACTATTTTGCTGTATCCCTGCCCGACCTGCTTATCTGGGACGACGACCTTGACAGGAAGAACAAAATACACTGCAACTATTTGCTTGCCCTCGGCTTCTACGGCATGGGCGACATGAAACACGCCCTGATGTATTTGGAAGTGGCTGAAGCCTTAGACAACAACCATCAGGGGGTGCAGCAGTTCCGTACGTTTATCAATGCTTTTTGCTGATACGCTTGGTCAGTCCGATGGCACCTGTCGGACAGACAAGGCGACAGAGGTGACAGCCCACGCATTTCGTACCGACGATGTGGGGCTGTCGCTTTTCTTTGTCAAAGCTGATGGCCTGGTGGCCGCCGTCCTGACACGAGATGTAACAGCGACCACAGCCAACGCACTTCTCGCGGTCAATCTTCGGGTAGACAATCGTTTCGCGGTCGAGATCGCCGGGCAGGACGAAAGAGGACAGCTGCTCGCCCACGAGGTCTTCCAGGCGGTCAATGCCCCGCTCCGCCATGTAGGTCTGCAGTCCGAGGATAAGGTCGTCGATGATGCGGTAGCCATACTGCATCACGGCGGTGCACACCTGCACGTTGCGGCAGCCCAGCTGGATGAACTCCAGGGCGTCGCGCCAGTTCTCTATGCCTCCTATCCCGCTGAACTGTACATTCTTCATGATGGCGTTTCTGGCCATTTCGAGAATACAGCGCAGGGCGATGGGCTTGACGGAGCGGCCTGAATAGCCCGAGATGGTCTTCTGCTCACTCACTTCAGCTTCTGTCGCCATGGTGACGCTCTTGATGGTGTTGATGGCCGATATGGCATCAGCACCGGCAAAGTAGGCTCCCATGGCAGGATTGTTGATTTGCGTGATGTTGGGCGTCATCTTGGGTATGACGGGAATCTTGACAGCACGTTTCACATAGACGGTGTAGAAGGTGACGAGCTCGGGATTCTGGCCCACGTCACTGCCTAACCCCGAGAGGCGCATCTGAGGACAGGAGAAGTTCAGCTCTACGGCATCGCAGCCGGCGTCTTCGGCCATCTTCGCCAGTTCGGCCCATTCCTCCTCAAACTGTCCCATGATGCTGGCTACGACAATCTTCGAAGGATAGTTCTGCTTCAGCCGGCGCAGGATGTCGAAGTCTACGTCGTAAGGGTTCTCGCTCAGCTGCTCCATGTTGCGGAATCCGGTGAATCGCGTGTCGTCCTTCACGGCGTCGAAGCGTGGCGACACCTCGCGGATGTCCTGCTTGCAGATGGTCTTGTAGAACACGCCGCCCCAGCCTGCTTCGAAGGCCCGGGCCACCATCTCGTAGTTGGTGCACACAGCCGAAGAGGCCAGGAAGAACGGGTTCTCGCAGGGAATGTCGCAGAAAGTGATGGCAAGGGAAACGTCGTTTGCGTCTTTCAAAGGCTTTGAGGCAGCGGCATCTCTGTCTGAGGGTCTCAGTGCGGCTGCCAGTTCCCTGATTCTGATGGGCTTGTCATAATGTATACAAGCCTGCTCGGCACGCTCCAGGTCGGCATCGGTGCTGCCTTCAAGCCAGCGCCAGGCATTTTTCTCGTTGTGAAAACGTATGGCGCGTATGGCACGTGCGGGGTCACTGGTGTTACACGCTTTGGTGCAGGGAGCATCTTCGCACAGCAGGCAGCGTGCCGCCTCTTCATGGATGTGTAGCATAGTTTTTTGAGTTATTGGTTGAAAGATGTGACGATGCTTATTCCAGCAGTTTCATGCTGAGCTGTCCGTCGAAGGAAATCAGCGTCTCAATCATGTAGCAGCTCTCGCCGTCGGGGATGCACACGGTGGCATCGAAGTGGAAGCCTTGGGCGTCGACCTTGTCAAAGGCGATGTTGCCGAGGATGGACTGCTGGAGGAAATCCTCCGGCACGTCGGTGGCATAGGCCTGCTTGTTGAAGTCGCGGGTGAAGAGTCGCCTGTTGTTGTGGAACAGGCTGACGTGGATGATGTTGTCATAATACACCTTCTCCACGGCCACACCATCGGGGGTGTAGGTGGTGCGCATGACCCGGTAGCGGGTGGGATTGACGGTGATGTACCAGTGGTAGCGCTGACCGCCATACATCACCACGGAGTCGAGGTTGACAGCCTCGTTGGTACTGATAATCTGCGGTGCCTGCTCCTTGAAGTCCGGCTGTTCATCGTCGGTCTCGTCGCGCTTCACTAATTGCACCTCGTCGCCGCCGGGGTTGCGGAAGTGGAAGTTGTGCTCCTTCTGCATCGTGATGTAATAAGTGTTGGCTCCCAGTTCGAGGGAGTCGCCTACGATGCGGAAGTAGGCTGGCTGGCTGGTGGCGTCGGCAAAGAAGATGGTGTCGCCCTCAGCCTTGAAGACAGGCTCTTCGGTCACGCTGTCGAGCCATACGCCCTGCAGCATGGCCTTGGCCTCGAGGTTCTCCTGCGGCTTGTCCTTGGCTGAAACGTTGCTTGTCTGCTCTTTCTGCCCGCAGGAAGTGAGTAATGAGAGGATGAGGCATAACCTTCCCAAGCCCCTCACAAGTAGGGGATGCTTAGTTACAATGTGTTGTCGTTTCTTCATTGTGTTGTCAGTCTGGCCATTCCCTCTTTGGGAGGGGCTTGGGTTGGGTTGTGTTTACTTGCCAATGCAGTGATACTCGAAGCTGTTCTCTTCCAGCTCCTCGATGTCGAAGATGTTGCGTCCGTCGATGACCAGTGGTCGGCGCATGGCTTTCTTGATGACTCCCCATGTGGGCAGGCGGAACTCCTTCCACTCGGTGAGCAGCAGCAGTGCGTCGGCATCGAGCACGGCGTCGTACATGTCGCGGCAGTAGGTAATCTTGTCGCCCACGCGGCGCTTGCACTCGTTCATGGCGATGGGGTCGTAGGCGCGTATCTGGCAGCCGGCTTCCAGCAGTTTGCTGATCATCACAAGGGCTGTCGATTCGCGCATGTCGTCGGTCTCGGGCTTGAACGACAGACCCCACATGGCGATGGTCTTGCCCGCTAAGCTTTCGCCGTTGAAGGCCTTCTGCAGTTTCTCAAAGAGCACGCTCTTCTGCTTCTCGTTGACGCGCTCCACAGCTTTCAGCACCTCCATGGAGTAGCCGTTCTGGTCGGCCGTCTTGATGAGGGCTTTCACGTCCTTGGGGAAGCATGAGCCGCCGTAGCCGCAGCCTGCATAGAGGAATTTGCGACCGATGCGGGTGTCGGAGCCGATGCCCGCGCGTACCATATTTACATCCGCGCCCACGCGCTCGCAAAGGTTGGCGATGTCGTTCATAAACGAGATACGCGTGGCCAGCATTGAGTTGGCGGCATATTTGGTCATCTCGGCCGAAGGAATGTCCATGAAGATGACGCGGAAGTTGTTGATGAGGAAAGGCTTGTAGAGGCGGGTGAGGGCTTTCTTGGCCTTCTCGCTCTCCACGCCCACGACGACGCGGTCGGGACTCATGAAGTCCTTGATGGCGTTGCCCTCCTTGAGGAACTCGGGGTTGGAGGCCACGTCGAAGGGCACGTCCACGCCGCGCTTCTGCAGCTCCTCCTCGATGGCCTGACGCACCTTCTTCGCCGTGCCCACGGGAACGGTAGACTTGGTCACCACGACGAGATACTTGTTGATGTTCTGACCGATAGTGCGGGCCACCTGTAGCACATACTTCAAGTCGGCCGAGCCATCCTCGTCGGGCGGTGTGCCCACGGCGGAGAACACTATCTCCTGGTCGTTGAGGATAGAGGCCAGGTCGGTGGTGAACTTCAGTCGGCCGGCGGCCACGTTCTTCTTCACCAGTTCGTCCAAGCCGGGCTCGTAGATGGGAATCTCACCCTTCTGCAGGCGTTCAATCTTGGCTGCGTCCACATCGACGCACGTCACGTTCACACCTGTGTCAGCAAAGCATGTTCCCGACACCAGGCCAACGTATCCTGTTCCTACAATTGCTATGTTCATAATTCAATCTTGCATTTGCTCAACTTTCAGGAGTTAAAGGAGTTAAAGGAGTTAAAGACAAATGACTCTCCATGAAAAGTCTTTGTCTCTGGGTTGAAATCCATAGCAACGCTATTGTCTTTAACTCCTTTAACTCCCTTAACTCCAAAACTTGCGAAAGTTGAATTCATAACTGTTACTTATTACTTCTTACTTTTTACTTCTTACCTCTAAAACAGCCACGCGTCCTTGAGCAGCGGTTGCTTCAAGTCCTTCTCGCTGGTCAGCACCTCGGCAGGGTCGATAGGCCACTGGATATTCAGCGCAGGGTCGTTCCAACGGATGCCGGCTTCAGCCTGAGGCGCATACACATTATCTACTTTATAAGTGAAGATGGCCTCGTCGCTCAGCACGAGGAAACCATGAGCAAAGCCGCGGGGAATGAACAGCTGGTGCTTATTCTCCTCGCTCAGCTCGACCATGAGATGCTGGCCGAAGGTAGGCGAGTCCTTGCGGATGTCTACTGCCACGTCTAAGACACACCCTTTGATGACGCGCACCAGCTTGGCCTGACTCCACTCGCCTTTCTGATAGTGCAGACCGCGCAATACGCCGCGCGATGATTTCGACTCGTTGTCTTGGATGAATGTTACTGGAGCCACGTGTTCATCGAAGTCAGACTGCTTCCACGTCTCTACAAAATAGCCGCGGGCATCGCCAAACACGCGTGGCTTCAGAAGGAAAACACCCTCAATGTCAGTCTTTTGATATTCCATATGTTTTGATGGGTTTAACTTTCAGTCTGCAAAAGTAAGCAATTTATTCGTAATCTCCGTAACTTTTTTCTCTTTTTTTATTTGCCCATGTCGGAAAAAACGCGTACCTTTGCACCCGTGATTGAGTTAGACAGACATATAGAGATTCTGCTGCTGAGCAACGACTGCGTCATTGTGCCTGATTTAGGCGGCTTTATGGCTCACCATGTGGATGCACGCTATGACGAGCACGACGGCATGTTTGTGCCGCCTATCCGCACGCTGGGCTTTAACCCGCAGCTGCGTTTGAACGACTCGTTGCTGGCTCAGTCGTATGTTGAGGCCTACGACATCAGCTATCCCGAGGCCGTGCGCCGCATTGAGGAAGAGGTGAACGAGCTGCGTCAGTATCTGGACACCGAGGGGCGCTATGAGCTGAACGACATCGGTGTGCTGAGTCTCAACGACGAGGGGCATCTCACCTTTGAGCCCTGCGAGGCCGGCATCCTCACGCCATCGCTCTATGGACTTGGCTCCTTCCAAATGCCTACGCTGAAGGCTCGCCAGCAGCAACAGACGGAGCAGACTCAGGTGGTGGAGATGCCCGAAGAGGGAGCCATCACCATCAAGATGTCGTGGCTGCGCAATGCCGTCGCGGTGGCTGCCGCCATCATCGCTTTCCTGATGATTGGCACACCAATCTCCAACAGCAACAAGATGGGCGACGTGCAGCAGAGCGCCTTCATCAATGTTCCCACATCTCACAAAGCCTCCCAGACGGTAGCACCCGTAGATGCTACAGAGACCGCAGCAACATCCGAATCGTCGGTGGACGCAACGCCCTCAGCATCCACAGCGCCCTCGGAATCCACAGCACTCACTGCATCCCCAATAGCCTCAGAGCCTGCAGGGATCACGGCGTCTTCTTCCTTCTATATCGTCATGGCCAGTCAGGTGTCTGAGCACAATGCCAATCTTTTTGTCAATCAGCTGAACAGTCAGGGATTTCTTGATGCCCATGTCCTTGTCAGCGGAGCCAAGCACATCCGTCGTGTTGTCTACGGATGTTATGAGAGCGAGGCCGATGCCAACGCTGCTCTGCGTCAGCTGCGCTCCGAAAGCCGTGTTTTCAGGAACACTTGGATTATGGAAATCAAAGATTAAACGATAGCTGTTAAAGTCTGTTGTCTAACCTGTTTTTTTTTACGTAATGCCATCGGTCGAGAAAAGCAAAGGACTGTTAAAAGTGTACAGAGCCTATGTACACTCTGTACAGAGCCTTTGTACACTTTTCGCCAGCATTCCGCGTAAAACAACGCTGTGATGCCGTAAATGCAGGGCCATAAGAAAAAGGCGTGAATAGCCAAGCTATAGTCTAAAGTCTGAAGTCAAAAAAACTGTAGTCAAACCTCTAAGCCATGAAACGTGTACGTTGCCCCAAATGTGACAATTACATCACCTTCGACGAGAGCCAGTACGAGGCTGGCCTGTCTCTCGTGTTCCATTGCCCCCAGTGCGGCAAGCAGTTCGGCATACGCATAAAAGCTAAGACCGCCGTCCAAGCCCCCCCTGCGGCCTCCGAGGATGCTTTTTCTGACCGCTTGCAGGGTGATGTGTCCCCCTCGGAGGACGAAAGGGGGGCTGGCTCTATCATTGTCATCGAGAACGTCTTCCACTACAAGCAGGTGCTGCCTCTGCACATGGGCGACAACACCATTGGCCGCTACCAGAAGGGCAACCCCATCACCACGCCCATCGAGACTGTAGACCCCAGCGTCGATCTCTTGCACTGCATCATCAATGTCAGCCGTGACAAGCACGGACGACTGCGCTATATCCTCCGCGATGCCAACAGCAACACCGGCACCTTCGTCGACAACACCGAGATACCGCCTCGCGAGCGCCGCATCATCGCCGACGGAGCACTCTTCACCATCGGAGCCACCAGCATCATCCTCCGCGAGGACAGCCAGCAGGACAACCTGTGAAGCGATATTCAATCGCGGCCAGTAGATGTCCTCCAGGCTAATCCCTGCGCATAATGATTGACGCAACAAAAGTCCCGAAGGGACGGCAGCACGCATGCGCGCTGCCGTCCCTTCGGGACTTTTGTTCAGGCGATGTCGGGCATGCAAGGTGATTCCTCCCCTCCCTTGTACTGCCCTTTATGCACATCTCATTGAGGGCTCCCCCGCCCTGTAAAGGGATGTAAAGGGAGGGGGAGCGGCACAAGATATTTAGAAGTCTTTCGTCTGCTCGGCCACCTCGGCGTTGATGCGGTCGATGAACTCCTGGATGGTCATCGAGGCCTGCTCGCCGCCGCCTTGCTGACGCATGGAGACGAGACCCTCGGCCTCCTCCTTTTCGCCGACAATGACCATGTAGGGGATGCGCTTCAGCTCGTTGTCGCGTATCTTGCGGCCCAGCTTCTCGTTGCGCAGGTCAATGGTGCCACGCACACCCTGCAGGTCAAACTGCTTCAGCACTTTCTTGGCGTAGTCGTTGTATTTCTCCGACAGCGGCAGGATAGCCACCTGGTCGGGCGTGAGCCACAGGGGGAAGTGTCCGCTGGTGTGCTCAATGAGCACGGCGGCGAAGCGCTCCATAGAACCGAAGGGTGCACGGTGAATCATCACCGGCGTCTTCTTCTGGTTGTCCTCGTCGGTGTACTCCAGACCGAAGCGCTTCGGCAGGTTGTAATCCACCTGGATGGTGCCCAGCTGCCAGCGGCGGCCGATGGCGTCCTTGATCATAAAGTCGAGCTTCGGGCCGTAGAAGGCAGCCTCACCATATTCCACCTTGGCGGGCAGCCCCTTTTCCTCGCAGGCCTCCTGGATGGCGCGCTCGGCCAGGGCCCAGTCCTCGTCGGTGCCCACGTACTTGTCGTGGTCGTTGGGGTCGCGGAGCGAGATCTGTGCCTCGAAGTTGAAGCCGAAGGCCGACAATACAATATTAATAATATCCATCACGTTGAGGAACTCCTGCTTCACCTGGTCGGGACGGCAGAACAGGTGGGCATCGTCCTGCGTGAACGAGCGCACACGGGTCAGGCCGTGCAGCTCGCCGCTCTGCTCATAGCGGTAGACGGTGCCAAACTCTGCGATACGCAGCGGCAGGTCACGGTAGGAGCGGGGCTTCCAGGCGAAAATCTCGCAGTGGTGGGGGCAGTTCATGGGCTTTAGCAGGTATTCCTCGTCCTCCTCGGGGGTATGGATGGGCTGGAACGAGTCTTTGCCGTAGTGGTCCCAGTGGCCGCTGGTGACGTAGAGGTTCTTCGAGCCGATATGCGGAGTGATGACCTCCTGATAGCCGAAGCGCTTCTGCACCTTGCGCAGATGATCTTGCAGGCGCAGGCGCAGCTCGGTGCCCTTCGGCAGCCAGATGGGCAGACCCTTGCCCACCTTGTCAGAGAACATGAAGAGTTCCATCTCTTTGCCAATCTTGCGGTGGTCGCGCTTCTTGGCCTCTTCCAGCATGACGAGGTATTCGTCCAGCATCTTCTTCTTAGGGAACGAGATGCCGTACAGGCGCTGCAGCTGCTGCTTCGTGGCATCGCCGCGCCAGAAGGCACCGGCCACGGCGGTCAGCTTCACGGCCTTGATTTCGCCCGTATCCACGAGGTGCGGGCCGCGGCACAGGTCGGTGAAGTTGCCCTGTGTATAGGTGGTGATGGTGCCGTCCTCCAGGTCTTGTTCGATGTGCTCGCACTTGTAGGTCTGGCCCTGGGCGGCAAACTCCTTCAGTGCCTCAGCCTTGGGCACCTCGCGGCGCACCACGGGCTCTTTCTTCGAGGCCAGCTCCTTCATCTTCTGTTCAATGGTGGGGAAGTCGCTCTCCTTGATGCTCTCGCCGTTTGGCAGCAGCACGTCGTAGAAGAAACCGTTCTCCACGGCAGGGCCGAAGCCGAACTGAACGCCCGGGTACAACTCCTGCAGCGCCTCAGCCAGCAGGTGAGCACTGGTGTGCCAGAAAGTGTGCTTGCCCTGCTCGTCGTCAAACTTATAGAGCTCGATGGTGGCGTCCTCGTTGATGGGGCGGTTCAGCTCTACGGTCTCACCGTTCACACCGCAGCTCACAACGCTGCGTGCCAGAGCCGGCGAAATGCTCTCGGCAATCTGAAATCCCGTCACACCCTGCTCATACGAGCGAACAGAGCCGTCGGGAAAAGTAATGTTGATCATATCTACAATATATGTTTGGGTTAAATCGGGTGCAAAGGTACGAAGATGCGATGAAAATGCAAAGAAAAAAGTGCTTTTTTTCTTTTGTCCTTCTCTCGTTTTTTCGTAACTTTGCAGGCGAACAATAAAAGCTACAGTCATGGGAAAGTATTTAGACCCAAGAGCCGACCTGACTTTCAAGAAGGTGTTCGGCGAGCATAAGAACCTTGTCATCAGTCTGCTTAACGCCTTGTTGCCCTTGAAGGACGACGAGCGTGTGGAGAGTATCGAGTATTGGCCTGCCGACCAGATTCCCGAGCGCACGGAGGCCGAGAAATACAGTATCGTGGACGTGTGCTGCAAGGACAACAAGCAACGCGAGTTCATCGTAGAGATGCAGATGACATGGACGGAATCGTTCAAGAAGCGCGTGCTGCTGAATGCCTCCAAGGCATACGTGGCACAGACCAACAAAGGCATGAAATACAAGAACCTGCAGCCCGTCTACGCCTTGAACTTCGTCAACGCCTCATTTATGAAGGACGTGGATGACTACTATCACTACTACCACCTCGTTCACGACAAGTACACTGACAAGGTGATCGACGGCCTGCACCTCATCTTTGTGGAACTGCCGAAATTCAAGCCCCAGACCATCAGCGAGCGCAAGATGCAGGTGCTATGGCTTCGCTACCTCACCGAGATTGACGAGAACACACGCGAAGCTCCGGCCGAACTACTGGAGAACACGGAAGTGAACGAAGCCCTCGAAATCCTGGAACGTGCTGCCTTCACCGATGCCGAAATGCGAGCCTACGACAAGTTCTGGGATCGGGTCTCTACCATGAGGACTTTAGAAAGCGACTGGGAAGATAAAATAAAAGAAGCTAAGGATAAGCTAAATGAAATGAAGGCCAAGGCGGAGGAAGCCGAGGCCAAGGCGGAAGAAGCCGAGGCTAAGGCGGAAGAAGCCGAGGCTAAGGCGGAAGAAGCCGAGGCCAAGGCGGAAGAAGCCGAGGCCAAGGCGGAAGAAGCCGAGGCCAAGGAGAAAGTAGCCAAGGCTAAGGCGGAAGAAGCCGAGGCTAAGGCGGAAGAAGCCAAGGCCGAGCTTAAGCAAAAGGACATAAACACCGCCCGTCGTATGAAGGGACTCAACGTCGTTACGGATGTCATCTCGCAAGTCACAGGATTGTCAAACGCTGAAATCGAAGCACTCTAATCACCTATCACCACAATCCCAATAACGTAACATCATTAGAGACTTAATGGGTAACGCTTCTAGCGTTGCAATCTTCGCCCCGTCGTGCTCGGAGGCGCGCCCCACTACGTACTCACCCTGCTCGTGATGCTGCTGACGACGGCGTGGGCCCTATACGGTGAAGCTGACGGCGGAATCGGGCGAGGTGACGGTTCGGATCGGCGGTGTGTGACATACGTCAGTGCTTGTAACTATAATTTTCCAGGCGGACAAAAGGTCGTGGTGCCATAAGGGACTGACACCAAGTTACCGCCCACGCTTCCCAATGTAACCAAAAGGACAACTTCTAGCTAAACAACATGCGGAAGTTGAATGATTGTTATGATGCTCATTCGCGTTTTCTTCGTAAAACTTTTGCTCATGTCAGTTTTTCTGTGTACTTTTGCACTCAAAATTGCATAAGGAAAGATGAGAAAGTGGTTTATCGGTATATTGTGGTTCCTGCTGGTAGCAGTCTGCGCTGGCGTGGGAGTGGTGTTTTGGGCTATTGCTGACGGTCGCATCGGCTACATGCCGCCCATCGATGAGCTGCAGAACCCTATCAACCGCTTTGCCTCGCAGGTCTATTCCGCCGACGGCAAGCTGCTGGGCACCTACAGCCTGAGCCGTGAAAACCGTGTCATGGTGGGCTACGACGAGTTGCCGCCCGCACTCGTGGAGGCGCTGGTGGCCACCGAGGATGCCCGTTTCTTCGAGCATGCCGGCATCGACTTCAAGTCGTTGGGACGAGCCATCGTCAAGCGCGGCTTCATGCGACAGAAGAGCGCAGGCGGAGGCAGCACCATCACACAGCAGTTGGCCAAGCAGCTGTTCAGCGACGTGGCCCACAACACCACCGAGCGCATGCTGCAGAAACCTATAGAGTGGGTCATTGCCGTGCAGCTGGAGCGCAACTACACGAAGGAGGAAATCATCGCCATGTACCTCAACTACTTCGACTTCCTCAACAACGCCGTGGGCATCAAGACCGCCTCAAACACCTATTTCTCCAAGGAGCCGCAAGACCTCAGCATCACCGAGTGCGCCACGCTGGTGGGCATGTGCAAGAACCCCTCCTACTTCAATCCGCGCCGCTACACCGAGCGCTGTCAGGAGCGCCGCAATGTCGTGCTGCAACAGATGTTCAAGGAAGGCTATATCACTCGCGAGCAGTTGGACAGCTGTTCGCAGGTGGCGCTGGCCTCTGAGCTGAAGTTCCACGTGGCCGACCACACCGAAGGACCCGCACAGTATTTCCGTGATTTTCTGCGCCGATACATGACGGCGAAGGAACCCGTGCAGAGCGACTATCCTGAGTGGAACAGTGTGCAGTATGCCATCGACAAGATAGCTTGGGAGGAAGACCCGCTTTTCGGCTGGTGCAACAAAAACAAGAAGAGCGACGGCACACCTTATAATATCTATACCGACGGCTTGAAAATCTATGCCACCATCGACACACGCATGCAGCAGTATGCCGAGGAGGCCTGCTACGAGCATGTGGTGGGCTACCTGCAGCCGGAGTTCTGGCGCGGCAACCGCAACCGCCGCAATGCACCATACGCCAACAACCTGTCGGTGGCCGACGTGAACAAGATCATCAAGCGCAACATCCGACAGAGCGAGCGCTACCGCGTGATGAAGGAGGCCGGTGCCACCCAGGAGCAGATAGACGCCGCCTTCAACACCCCGGTGAGGATGGCCGTCTTCACCTACAACGGCGAACGCGACACGACGATGACACCGCGCGACTCCATCCTCTACTACAAGTCGTTCCTGCGCACCGGATTCATCAGCATGGAGCCGCACAACGGACATGTGAAGGCATACGTGGGAGGGCTCGACTTCCAGCACTTTGCCTATGACATGGCCACGGCCGGACGCCGGCAGGTGGGCTCCACCATCAAGCCCTTCCTCTACTCATTGGCCATGTCGCCCTACGGCGGAGGCATGACGCCATGCAGCGAGGTGCCCTGCCAGCAGCGCACCTATTACACCGAGAGCGGACAGGCATGGACACCGCGCAACGGCAGCCGTGCACGCGAGGGAGAGATGGTGACGCTGAGGTGGGGACTGCAGACGTCGAACAACTGGGTTTCGGCCTATCTCATCGACGTGCTGCGACCGCGTAACTTCCTCCAGATACTGCGCGACTACGGATTCAACAACCCCGACATCTTCCCCGGCCCCGCACTCTGTCTTGGCCCATGCGAGAACACTGTGGCAGAGATGGTGTCGGCCTATACCACCTTCGTCAACCACGGCTATCGCTCAGCGCCGGTCTATGTGACGAAGATTGTGGACAGCGAAGGCAAGGTCTATGGTGCCGATGCACTGACGCGGCGCGGCAATGAGGTGCTCGACAACGAGACGGCCGAGAAGATGATCTACCTGCTGCGCGGCGTCGTCGACGGCGGCACTGGCGGACGTCTGCGCTCACGCTATGGCATACAGGCTCCCTTGGGCGGCAAGACGGGAACGACCAACAGCAACAGCGACGGATGGTTTATGGGCATCGCACCCAAGCTCGTCTCAGGATGCTGGGTGGGTGGCGAAGACCGCGACATACACTTCGAGAGCATGGCCTTCGCGCAGGGTGCCGCAGCAGCACTCCCCATCTTTGCACTCTATATGAAGAAAGTGTATGCCGACCCCACCATTCCCATCACCGAGAACGACCAGTTTGACCTCACCCCGGGCTTCGACCCTTGTAAGGGCGAGGTAGGCGAGGACGACGAAGGTGAAGAGGGTGAGGAAGGCGAGGAAGGCGAAGAGGGACAGGAGAGTGCCGACACCCCCGTCTTGTACGAGTAAGGCCGTTAGCTCCGTTTTATTTTGATTTCCACTCTGTGATGTTGCGCTCCTTCGACGAAAAGGCGAGGCCCACCTTCGTGATGGGACGGCCGTCGAGGGCGTACTTGGCGGCATATCCGCGCTCGTCTATTTGCTGTAGGGCAGCCTCGGCGGTGTCATCGTATTTGAGTTCCAGGATGTAGATGCCCTTCGGCATCTTCAGCGTCAGGTCGGCGCGGCCTTTGGAAGAGAGGTCCTCGGCCACCACGTCGGCGCCGAAGCTGACGAACAGCGTGTAGAGCATGGCGTGGAAATGGTGCTCGCCCTTGTCGTCTATCATATAAGGTACGCCCGCGAAGAACACCTTCAGAGCCTCGATGAATGGCGCCATCACGTTGTCGCGGCGGAAGCGCTTGTAGGCCATCTGCAGGGTGCTGCGCGTCCAGTCGTCCTGATGCTGCTGGTGTGCCACATACTGGTAAAGACACCTGGCGAAGCCCTTCCGCACCTCACTGTTGGGGAATCCCAGTGTGTAGGCATCCATTTCGCGGTCATAACTCTTGATAGTGAGGTAGCCGCTCTGGTAGAGCACGGGCAGGGGAGCGGCATAGCTGTCGAAGGGACGGTCGAAATCGCTGGCGTCACACTCCACGCCGTCGATGTCGGCCATGTCGATGGGCGGCATGTTGGCCAGCATTTCGATGAGGGCGCTGGGCGTGGCACTGTCAAACCAGTAGCTGTCTATTTCAGCATTGTTGAACGCCTTGATAAGGCTGAAAGGGTTGTACATGTCAGTCTTGCCCTTGCCAAAATGGTAGCCGTCGTAGTTCGCCTTCAGTATGGCCAGCATCGTGTCGTAGGTCTCGCCTTGCTGTTCCGCCATCAGTTCAATGTCGGGACGCATGGTAGTGACAAGTTCCTGCTCCGAGATGCCGCAGATGGTCTCGTAGGCCGGCACCATCGAGATGTTGTTCAGGTTGTTCAGCTTAGAGAAAATGCCCATCTGCGAGAACTTCGAGATGCCGGTGATGAAGACGAACCGCAGGTGGCTATCCTCGCTCTTCAGCGGGCCGAAGAGATCCTGGAAGCGCTCGCGCACAGTCTTCTGCATCTGTGCATCGCCTAAGCAGTGAAGCATCATGTTGTCGTATTCGTCGCACAGCACCACCACTTTCTTCCCCGTCTGTCGCTCAGCGGTGTGGATAATGTTCTTCATGCGCAAGCTGTAGCTGGCATCTGTCGCTGGAATGCTGTATTGCTGCTCATAGCCGCACAAAGTGTCATTGACATACTCGTCCAGTTTTGCAATGCTCGTCAGATTGCTTGTGCTGAAGTCGAAGCGCAGCACGGGGTACTTCTCCCACTCCCAGTCGGTGTCAGCAATGAACAGACGCGGCTGTACCGTGCCATTCTTCAGCGTTATCTTCTCGAACAGCTCGCGGCGACCCTCGAAAACAGCGGCCAGCGTGCTCACCAAGAGCGATTTGCCGAAGCGCCGGGGGCGGCTCAGGAAATAAGGACAGCCCTCAGTTATCATCTTATAGACGAGCGCAGTCTTGTCGATATAGACATATCCGTCATTGCGGATTTTCTCAAAGCTCTGTATGCCTACGGGGTATTTTCTCATATCGCTATCTGTGAATCTTCAACTTGCCGTTGCAAAAATACTAAATATCAGGCAAACGGCCAAATGATTCGCTAGCTTTTTCTTTCCTTTTTTCCCTGTTCCCTTGGCAGTTTGGATAATTGTGCGTACCTTTGTGGCGGACAAACCTCATTACCCTGTCGGCTTCAGCCGCCGCCCGCTCGGATTTGCCGTTTGATTTCTGGTCGGGCGGCATATCGGCCGAGCGGATCATTTGACAGGAATTGAAATAAGCCCACGTTAGAGACATGCCCGACAGTTCCCTGAAGCGACAGCTGAAAGCCATCACCATCCCCGTGTTCATCGAGATAGCGCTGGTGATGCTGCTTGGCGCGGTAGATACCGTGATGCTGAGCCGCTACAGCGACAACAGTGTGGCGGCCGTAGGCTTGGACAATCAGCTGATGTCGCTGGTGTTCCTTGTCTATCAGTTCTTCTCGATGGGTGCAGCCATCCTCTGTGCGCAGTACATCGGGGCAGGGCTGCACAAGCGTTTGGTGCAGGTGGTGGGCATGGCACTGGTGGTGAACCTGCTATTGGGTTTGACCGTCAGCGCCCTGCTGTTCTTCTTTGCCGAAAATCTGTTGCAGCTGATGGGCCTGCGCCCTGAGCTGATGGGCGACGGTGTGGTTTATCTGCGACTGACGGGTGCGCTGTCGTTCTTCCAGGCGCTGTCGCTGACATTCTCCGCCTCGCTGCGCAGTGTCGATAAGGTGGTGTGGCCCATGGCGGTGACGGCCATCGTCAACGTGCTGAACATCCTGGGCAACTATGCTCTCATCTTCGGACACTGGGGCTGTCCGCAGCTGGGTGTCGAGGGAGCCGCCATCGCCACCGCAGCCAGCCGGGCAGTGTCCATGTTGCTGCTGGGCACCGTCCATTTCCGTGTACACATCCGCAGATTCCCGCTGCGCTATTTCCGCCCGATGCCGTGGCAGGAACTCAGAAACCTGCTGCGCATTGGCATCCCGGCCATGAGCGAGAACATCAGTTACAGTCTCTCGCAGGTCGTCATCACCTATTTCATCAATCAGATCAGCAACGAAGCGCTGGCCACACGCACCTACTGCTACAACATGATCATGTTCGTCTACCTGTTCTGTGTCAGTATCACGCAGGGCGGCGACATCCTCGTGGGGCACCTTGTGGGGCAGCGGCGTCATCAGGCGGCCTACGTCCTGGGCAACTATTTCTTCCGTTGGGCTATGATCATCACGCTCACCGGCTCCGTCCTGCTTGCCATGGCCGGCCCCAGCATCCTCAGTGCCTTTACCGACAACGAGGAGATTATCCGGATGGGCGTCTGGGTGCTCGTCGTCGACATCTTCCTCGAGATAGGGCGTACATCGAACATCTTCGCCGGCAGCACCCTGCGTGCCACGGGCGACGCCATCTACCCCTTCGCCGTCGGCGTCATCTTCCAGTGGAGCATCGCCGTAGGCCTGAGCTACGTCATCGGCATCCCTCTTGGCTACGGACTGGTGGGCATGTGGGTAGGTTTCGCCCTCGACGAGAATATCCGCGGAGTCATCCTCGTGCGTCGATGGCGCTCGGGAAAGTGGCGCAGCAAGGGTTTTGTGCGTGGCGGGGAGACGCAGTGACTACATTCTTCAGTAAACACAATAATAACAGAATCATCACATGAAAACAAAAGAGATTTACCTTGCAGGAGGCTGCTTCTGGGGAACGGAGCATTACTTCAAGCAGATAGAAGGCGTAGTGGAAACGGAAGTGGGCTTTGCCAACGGCCACACAGAGAACCCCACGTACAAGGAGGTGTACACCGACCAGACGGGCTTTGCCGAGACGGTGCTTGTGAAGTACGACCCGCAGGTGGTGAGCCTCAGCTTCCTCTTGCAGATGTTCTTCAAGGCCATCGACCCCACCAGTCTGAACAAGCAGGGGCACGACGAGGGAACGCGCTACCGCACAGGCATCTACTATACCGATGCCGACGACCTGCCAGTCATCGACAAGATCTTTGCCGAGGAACAGCAGCACTACGACCAGCCGCTGGCCGTAGAAAAGCTGCCTTTGAAGAATTTCTATACCGCCGAGGAGTATCACCAAGACTATCTCGACAAGAACCCTACGGGCTATTGTCATCTGCCTCAGGCGCTCTTCGAGTTTGCAAAGCAGGCGAGAGACAAAGCGAGGAAATGAGCGGATGAAGAAGACATGGTTCTGTCTGCTGACAATGATGGCCGTTCATACGGTCGTCGCTGCACAGACCGCAAAGGACATCGAGCGGCTGTGGCGCAACCCCACGGCCGACTACCGCATGAAGACGTGGTGGTTCTTCGGCTATGAAAAGACGGCCGACGAAGGCATCACCGCCGATGTTGAGGCGCTGCGCGATGCCGGCTTCGGCGGGGTGGTGTATTACGACCAGAACCACGCCAAGGTGCAGACGGCAGAGGACGCCTTCAGCCCTGAGTGGTGGCGGCATCTGCGATGGGCGGCCAGTGAGGCGCAGCGGGCGGGACTGAGCTTCGAGCTGAACATCTCGAATGGCTATTGCTCAGGAGGACGGTGGATTGACCCGCCCCATGCCATGCAACGCGTGGCTGCTGCCGAAATGACTGTCAGCAAGGATGAGAGCGGGCAGTGGCATACGGAGCCAGCCACAGCCGAAGGGGATGGGCAGTCGCCTCGCTTCTCACCTCCCATCATAGGAGGCTATGTCAACGACATCGCCCTCATCGCCATGCCTGACACCGACGACGGGAAGATGCGGCACATCACTGCCAGCTACCGCGCCAGGGGCAAGGGGCGCAACGGGGCCATGCAAGGGCCGATAGAGCGTATAGGGCCGGGAGAAGAGGAGCTGCCTGCACGGGAGTTCACCGGCTACGGCTTCAAGGCGTTGCCCGACATCGGCACCCTGCAGGTGAGCAACGACAGCACGGAGTGGCGCGATGTGGTGCGGCTGCAACCCATGTACAGCAGTCAGGGCGGCTATTACGTTCGCACCAATGCCTTTCCGGCCACCGAGGGCCGTTTCTGGCGCATACACTATACCGGCGAGGAGCGGCTCAAGGAGTGGCATGTGGGCAGCGAGGCCATGCTCGACCGCTGGGAGGAGCGCGCTGCCTTGCATAGCGACTTCGCTGAGGGCGACGCCACGCCATGCTATGCACACCAGGAGGTGATACATCCGCAGGAGACCGTCGTCTGCCTGTCACCCTCCGAAGACATCCTCCAGCATCCCGCTTCCATCATCCCTGAAGGCACAAAGCACGGAAAATGGCGCATCCTGCGTCTGGCCGCTGTGCTGACGGGGGCCAAGTCGAAGCACGGTCGGCCGAACCTGCTGGGCTACGAGTGCGACAAGCTGTCGGCGGAGGCGGCCAACCTGCATTGGGACAGCTATGTGCAGGTGCTGCTCGACTCGCTGCCACGCGGCTCCGTCAGCGGCATCACGATGGACTCGCACGAGGGCGGCTCACAGAACTGGACACCACTGATGCTCGATGAGTTCCGACAGCGTCAGGGCTACGACTTCAGCCCCTATCTGCCAGTGCTGGCTGGCTATGTCATAGAGTCGGCTGAGAAGACGGCCAAAGTGCTCTACGACTACCGACAGACCATCAGCTCACTCATCGAAGAGAACTATTTCGGCACCTTCCAGCGACGGGCCTCGGCACTGGGTCTCCCGTTGACGGCGCAGGCCATCGGCAACGCGCTCTGCATCACTGGCGATGCCATCAGCGCGAAACAGGCTGTGGACAAGCCGCAGGGCGAGTTCTGGACCTACCAGCAGCAGGGCGCCTACGACGTGAAGGACTGCTCGAGTGCCGCCCACCTCTATGGCAAGCCCATCGCCTCGGCCGAGGCCATGACCGACTGCGAGTACCGTCACACACCGGCCGACCTGCATCGTGTGGCCAGCATCGCCTTTGCCATGGGCGCGCAAGAGATGGTGGTGTGTGCCACGCCGCATATCCCGACGGCTGAGGTCAGCCAGCCCTACATAGCCGGCCGCGAATATGCCATCAACCGCAGCAATCCGCTCTGGCAGCAGATGAAGGCCGTATGGCTTCAGGCGGCTCGCTCGATGGTGATGCTCCGCCAGGGCAAGGCAGCACCCGACGTGCTGATATTCCTCGGCGACGACGTGCCCGTCAAAACCATCAGCAGCCGACTGCCACGGGGCATCGAGGGGCTGGACTGGGACGTGTGTACGGGCCATGCGCTGACGCATCGTCTGAAGGCAAGCGACGGGCAGCTCGTGACACCCGACGGCGTGACTTACAAGGCGCTGCTCATAGCCGACCAGGCTCACATCAATGCGGCATCGAAGGCTCAGATAGAGGCTTTCCGTCAGGCTGGCGTGCCTGTCCTCCGCAACGGTGAGAACATCGACCGCCCGCTGCAAATGCTGAGTCAGGGCGAGCGTGTAGCGCATACTCACAGAAGGGTTGGCGAGTGTGATGTTTACTATTTGGCCAACCTTGAGGACAGCATCACGACGATCAGCTTCCGCCTGCAAGACAGTCCGAAGAAAGTTGCAGTGTGGCACAACCTCTCCGGTCGCCGCACCACGCTGAAACGTCAGCTTGACGGCACTTTCAGCCTGTCGCTTCAGCCGAGTGAATCCGTGTTCTTGGTGGATGGGCAGATGCGGTAGCTGCGCAGCAGATAACAAACTCCATCCGCATCGCACAAAAAAGTCCGAAGGCTTCGGACTCTCCGTCCGGAGGCTTCGGACTCGTCGTCCGAAGGCTTCGGACTGTTTGCCCGAAGGCTTCGGACAAACATTCCGAAATGTAAAGAAAATTACAGATTCAACTTTCGCAAGTTTTGGAGTTAAAGACAATAGCTTTTCTATGGATTTCACCCATGTGAGAATCCTGCAGTTTCAAGGCATCATGGGTTTTAAAAGTTTCCTGCCGAGAAACCATCGGTTTCTCGGCAGGAAACCAAAGGTTTCTCGGCAGGAAACTTTTGCATAAAAGCCCCAG
>JAEEPZ010000186.1 GCA_016285055.1 Prevotella sp. | reverse complement strand
GATTTTTCTTCTTGCGTACAAACATGCCGCAAAGGTACGAAAAATAAGCGAGTCACCCAAATCACCCAAATTCAAACTTGCAACTAATTGATAATCAGTATACAAAATTTTAATTGACAAAAATCGATGAAGTCAGGAAGACAAGGAAAACGTATGAGAAACCGACGACAACGGTCGTCGTGATGCAACACAGAACACAGCTGCTCATGGCGAGCGGAACGGAAGCCAACCGCAGCAGCTATGGCACGGCCAACGAAGGAGTGAACCCCGACGAACTCAGCAACGGAAACTGGGAATGGGAATAATAGCAAGGAGGATACTAAGATGAAGAAGATTATCACAGACATCAAGTCACTGGCCGCCCTGCTGATGGCAGGAGCCGCCCTCGCCGCCTGCTCCGGCGACGACAACATCGTGGAGGAGCTACCCGCAACCCCCACACAGCACACCTACACCATGACCATCGAGGCCACGAAGGGCGGCGATGCGGCCACCACCCGCGCCCTCGCCCTCGCCGGCAAGACACTCAACGCCACGTGGGAAACCAGCAACGAGGTGAAGGCGTATAACTACACCCAGTCTTCAGCATTCACCGGCAGTCTGAAGCCCCAGAGCGACGGCGCCTTGGCCACGCTCACAGGCTCGCTCACGGGCAGCGTCGCTGTTGACGACATCATCTACCTGCGCTGGCCGTCGGTCGATGCCGACTACACCGGACAGGACGGCACGCTGGAGACCATCGCCCAGCACTACGACTACACGACGGGCTTCGCCCAGGTGACGAGCGTCGACGGCACGACCATTGGGGCCGAGGACTCCTCCCCCAGCGGCGGCCCCGTGCTGTTCACCAACAGCCAGGCCATCGTGAAGTTCACGCTGATTGACAAGGCCACCGACTCGCCCATCAACGCCACCCAGCTCACCATCGACGCAAAAGTCAAGGGTGAGTCGCGCCTGATACAGTCCATCACGTACCCCAACACTTATACGCTTGGCCCCATCACCATCGACCGCACCTCGTCTGCCGACAATGTCGTCTATGCGGCGCTGCCGTTCAGCAGCCAGGCCCATTTCACCTTCAACCTCGCCGCCACTGACGGCACGAACACCTACACCTACGAGAAGGCCGGCGTGACGATGCTCAACGGCCGATACTACGAGATCACGGTGAAGATGAACGCCAGCCAGGCCACTCCGCTGACCTTCGAGGCCAAGGAGGCCGATGCCAGCGTGACGTTCAACATCCACACCTCTACTGCTACCAACCCCGTGGAATACAGTACCGACGGCAGCAACTGGACGCACTACACGTCGGGCACGGCCATCCCGCTGGCTAACGTCGGCGACAAGGTGATGTTCCGCGGCGATAATGCCACATACGCTGCAAGCAGTGATGCTGTCAGTACTTTCACCTGCGATAACGATTGCTACGTCTATGGCAACGTGATGAGCCTCGTCAGCCCCACCGGCTACGAGACGGCCACGGCGCTGACCGCAGGGAACACTTTCTGCAATCTGTTTAAAGCTAACAACCACATCTGGAGCCATCCCACCAATCCCATCGTTCTGCCCGCTACGACATTGGCAGACTACTGCTACTTTGGAATGTTTGATGGCTGTACAAATCTGACCAAGGCACCCACCTTGCCCGCCACAAAGATGGAAGTAGGATGCTATCTTCAGATGTTTAAAGGAACGGGAATAACCGTAGCACCCACACTACCCTCCACGACGCTGGCCAACAATTGCTACGAACTGATGTTTTGCGAATGTCAAGGATTGACGACCCCCCCGGACCTGCCTGCCACGACGTTGGCAGATGAGTGTTACGCAGGGATGTTCGCCCTAAGCCGGAACCTGGAATATGGCCCTGTGTTGCCTGCCGCCACATTGGTAAAAGAATGTTATACTGCAATGTTCCAAGGCTGCACAAAACTTAACAGCGTCACCTGCCTGGCTACCAACATCTCGGCTGAAGGTTGCACAGCGATGTGGCTCAGCGGCGTCGCCGCCAACGGCACGTTCACCAAGGCCGGCACGACCAGCTGGTCGACGGGCGTTAATGGCATCCCCGTAGGGTGGACGGTGAATATGACCGATATCAGCAAAGTGATGCCCCTGACCTTCGAGGCCAAAGAGGCCGGTGCCAGCGTGACGTTCAAGACCTACACCGGTTCGACCCTCAGCGCCCCGGAATACAGCACCGACGGCAGCAGCTGGACGCGCTACACCTGGGGCACGGCCATCACGCTGGAGAACGTCGGCGACAAGGTGATGTTCCGCGGCGATAATGCTACATACGCCGGCGGAGGAAGCTACGATTACAGCACTTTCACGTGCGACAAGGACTGCTATGTCTATGGCAACGTGATGAGCCTCGTCAGCTCCACCGGCTACGTGTCGGCCACGACATTGACAGCAGGGAGCACCTTCCGCAAGCTGTTCGAGAAAAACACGCACATTGTGAACCATCCTACCCTTTCCATCGTCCTGCCTGCCACGACACTGACAAACAGCTGCTATTATGCCATGTTTGATGGCTGCTCGCAGCTGACCAAGGCACCCGCACTGCCCGCCACGAAGATGGAACAAGGATGCTATTGGGGTATGTTTTCCGAGACGGGCATCACCGCTGCCCCCGCATTGCCCGCCCAAACGCTGGCCAACGCATGCTACATGCTCATGTTTGACAATTGCCCCCATCTGACAACGCCTCCCGCCCTACCCGCCACGACGCTGGCAGAATCGTGTTATGCAGGCATGTTCTTACAATGCTCCAGCCTGGAATATGCACCCGAATTGCCTGCTACAACAATGATGAAGAACTGCTATTACGCCATGTTCACCATGTGCGGGAAAATAACAACAGCACCAGTGCTGCCAGCGGCTACACTGGCGGAGGGATGCTATATGTCAATGTTCAGCCAGTGCACAAATCTGAACAGCGTCACCTGCCTGGCTACCAACATCAGTGCCAAAAACTGCACTTACGACTGGCTGACCGGTGTCGCTGCTACCGGCACGTTCACCAAGGCCGGAGAGATGACCGGCTGGACGACGGGAGGCAACGGCATCCCCGAAGGGTGGACAGTGAAGTGATGACCATGCTAACGATAGAAAAAACAAACAATTTCAAAAAAAAACAAACAATTACAAAAAAAAAACAAACAGAGATGAAAAGAAAACACTACACAGCACCGACGACAACGGTCGTCGTGATGCAACACAGAACACAGCTGCTCATGGCGAGCGGAACGGAAGCCAACCGCAGCAGCTATGGCACGGCCAACTACGGAGTGGACTCCAAAGAACTGGACAGCGACGGAAACTGGGAGTGGGAATAATAGCAAGGAGGATACTAAGATGAAGAAGATTATCACAGACACCAAGACCCTGGCCGCCCTGCTGATGGCAGGAGCCGCCCTCGCCGCCTGCTCCGGCGACGACAACATCGTGGAGGAGCTACCCGCAACCCCCGCACAGCACACCTACACCATGACCATCGAGGCCACGAAGGGCGGCGATGCGGCCACCACCCGCGCCCTCGCCCTCAACGGCAAGACGCTCAACGCCACCTGGCAGACCACCGACGAGGTGGCAGTCTACAACCACACCAAGGAGGCAGTGCTTGAAGGCCACCTCTCACCCCAGAGCAACGGCGCCTCGGCCACGCTCACGGGTTCACTCACGGGCAGCGTCGCCAAGGACGATGTCGTCTACCTGTACTGGCCGTCGGTCAATGCCGACTACACCGGACAGGACGGCACACTGGAGACCATCGCCCAGCGCTACGACTACACGACGGGCGTCGCCAAGGTGACGAGCGTCAACAGCACGGCCATCGTGGCCGAGGACTCCTCTCCCAGCGGCGGCCCCGTGCTGTTCACCAACAACCAGGCCATCGTGAAGTTCACGCTGATTGGCAAGACCTTCGCCACGCCCATCAACGCCACCCAGCTCACCATCGACGCAAAGGTCAACGGTGAGTCGCGCCTGATACAGTCCATCACGTACCCCAGCACGCAGACGCTCGGCCCCATCACCATCAACCGCACCACGCCCACCGACAATGTCATCTATGCGGCGCTGCCGTTCAGCAGCGAGGCCAAATTCACCTTCGCCCTCACCGCCACTGACGGCAAATACACCTACACCTACGAGAAGGCCGACGTGACGATGCTCAACGGCCGATACTACGAGGTCACGGTGAGGATGAACGATGCCCAGCCCCTGACCTTCGAGGCGAGGGAGGCAGGTGCAAGTGTAACGTTTAAGGTTAACACGGAAGTTGCTACCAATGGCGTGGAATACAGCACCGACGGCAGCAGCTGGGCAGCCTACACGCCGTACACGCCCATCACGCTGGAGAACGTCGGCGACAGGGTGATGTTCCGTGGCAACAATGCGGCTTATGCCACCGCTAGTGACAATGGAGACAACTGCGAGTTCAGCTGCACCAAGCCCTGCTACATCTACGGCAACATCATGAGCCTCATCACCCCGACAGGATTTGAGAAGGCCACCACGCTGACGGAACCCTACACCTTCAAATACTTGTTCGACTACAACAACAACATCGATATTCATCCCATTCAAAAGCTCCTGCTGCCTGCTACGACACTGACGGAGAAGTGCTACTATTGCATGTTCCGCAGCTGCTATGGACTGACCAAGGCACCAGAACTGCCCGCCATGACGATGGCAAAAGCGTGCTACAGCAAGATGTTTCATAACTGTACCGCGCTGGTGGAAACACCCTACCTTCCTGCTACCACACTGGCAGATGATTGCTATTCCGAAATGTTTGAAAGCTGCTCCAGCCTGAAAACTCCGCCCGCTATTCTGCCTGCCACCACGCTGGCCGGGTCGTGCTACAACAAGATGTTCGCTCATTGCAACAATCTTGAGAGAGCCCCCTATCTGCCTGCCACCCAACTGATTGGGGCATGCTACTACATGATGTTCTACGATTGTAAAAAGATCAACAGCATCACCTGCCTTGCCACCAACTTCTATGGGGACTGTATAGACTACTGGCTTTACGGCGTAGCTTCCGACGGCACGTTCTACAAGGCAAGCTCAGCCACATGGACAAGGGGTGTCAGCGGCATCCCTGAAGGGTGGACGGTGGAGGAGACCACACATCTGTAAAAACAAATACAACGCGTAGCCGCTACACTCCCCTTTAAGGGGGGGAGCGGCTACGCACTTTT
>JAEEPZ010000063.1 GCA_016285055.1 Prevotella sp. | reverse complement strand
GGGCTGCAAAGAAGTGGCAGCGAAGGAGTGGCAGCAAAGAACATTACTGACATTACAGACCCCACCCCTGCCCCTCCCCTTGAAGGGAGGGGATGGCTGCGCATAAATCCTTTCTGCAAAGTGTCAACTGCTATATCATTGCCTTTTTCTAAGTCCGCTTAGCGGAACAAACTGACCTGAATAGCGGCACAACGATGTCTTTTCATCCGCACAGGTCGTCACTTTTTGGCAGGCAAAAGAGATGGCCGTGGTCAACACCCTTCCTCTTGCAGGGGCGGGGGAGTGGCGGAGATTCTATCTGGGATGAAGCAGCACGAGTTTGTGACTATCGGTTGTGAATGTGGGGCGAAATGAGTAAAAATGTGGCGAGCGGTAGCAAATTCTTCTCTCTTCATTCTTCACTCTTCACTTTTTTTTGTACTTTTGCGGCCGTCAATACTGGGACATAAGAAAAAGGCATGGATAACCAAGATAAAGTTGAATGCATAATAGTCATAAAGAAACAATCAGCATCCGTTTCATCAGTACCGCTTTCATGATACTGGCGATAGCTGTCTTCAAGCCCTTCGGACTCGAAGTAGGGCAATGGCAGGCCTATCTTCATCTGCTTAGCCTTTTTGTGTTAGGCTTGTTCAGCTGTTTTATCACAGAGGTGATTCTGCGTTACGCCCTCCGCATGCCTCGCTCCTACGAACGTGGCATCGACTATATCATAAGTCGCAATCTGCGTTTCCAACTCATCAATACGCCATTGGTAGCGCTGTTTATCTGTCTGTATCGGCACTTTGTGATGAGCAGTCTTGTTGAGAGCAATCATCTGTCGGCAAGCAACTATATTGAAACGCTCGCCATCATTGCCTTCCTCTCTTTCGCCATCGGTCTCTACTGGCGTTTCAAGTTCCGCAGCAAGTATCTGGCGATGGAACTGGAAGAGATACGGGAGTTGAATGAACAGCTCAAAAGCCTCACCGCCGTCCCCGTTCCCGCTGACGTCACTACCCGTGACCTTTCTCCAGTAGAGGGGAGTGCGTGCGCTCAAGATGGAGAAAACGACGGTGAGCAAGCCGCAGAGCAAGCTGCTCCCCTCTCCACCGGGAGAGAGGCTGGCGGCGAGATTGTCCTTCGTGGCACGACCAACGAATCTGTGACGCTCCACGTCACCAACCTGTTATACATAGAGGCTGTCGGCAATTATGTCAAGGTCAGCCATCTTCGCGAAAAGCCGCGAGCAGGCGAGCTTTTGCCGGGTATGGACGTGCCGGCGGGAATAGGGCAGGTGCATACTGACATGCTCCGCTCCACGATGAAGCAGATGGAGGAAATGCTGAAGGACGCACCGATGATAGTCCGCTGCCATCGGGCCTTTCTGGTCAATCTCGGTCAGGTGGAACAGATCGTCTCACGTTCCGGCTCCACCCAGCTGCTCATCAAGCACTGCCACGAATCACTCCCCGTCTCGCGCAGCAACATGGCGCAAGTGAAGGCGGCGATACATAAAAACACTGTGATGCACAATGAAGAATAAAAAGACCTTTTTCGCTGTATTAGCGCTGCTCGTAAGCTCTGTGTGTGTTTGCAGGGCAGCCAATGAGATGGTGTCCATGGTGCCTGAGAACGGCGCGACGGATGTGAACATTGACACTCACCTTGTACTGACGATGACCGATGAGGCGGTCGTGGGGAACAGGGGCTTTGTGTCGGTATATGACAGGAAGACGGGCAAGCTCGTCGACCGTATAGACATGAGCATTGCTGCCGGGCCTGCTGAGCCGCAGCCCAGGAATCCTGATGCCGTGTACACCCCCGTGCCATATATATATAAGGTGCAGCACATCACCAATCGCAACACGAAGGCAGGAACGCCATCGGGCGCCAATGCGTGGGACACGGGCAACTATCAGCTTGACATCATCGGCGGTTTCTCTGACGGCTTCCACTTCTATCCCATCATTGTGCATGGCCGACAGCTCACCATCTATCTGCACCACAACATGCTGGACTACGGCCACGAATACTATGTCACCATCGACAAGGGTGTCATCGAGGGCTTCGACGGCATCCGCGGGAAACGCGGGTGGACATTCCGCACGAAGGAGAAGGAGCCTGACGCAGGGCGGCGGCGGCTGACGGTGGCTGCCGACGGCACGGGCGACTTCTCTACCTTGCAGGGGGCAATGGACTTCGTTCCCGACTCGCTGCCGTCGGAGAATGCCCGCTACACGATATTTGTCAAGAACGGTGACTACGAGGAGCTGGTTTACTTCCGCAACAAGCGTTTTGTCACCATCGAGGGTGAAAGCCGCGACGGGGTGCTGATACACTATCCCAACAATGAGGTGTTCAACCCTCATCCCTTCGACATCAAGACCAATGAGGTGCGTGGCACGTTCCCCTCGCGGCGTGCCGCCTTTGCCGCCGACAACTGCAGCGACCTGGTGTTCCGCCATCTGACACTGAAGACCGACTGCAAGGGTCAGGCCGAGGGACTGCTGGTCAACGGTGAGCGCAACTTCTTCGACGACATTCACATCATCGGCGACGGCGACGCGCTGCAGGCCAATGGCAGCTGCTACTGGCAGAACTGCCGCATAGACGGCGGCGGCGACACCGTGCTGGGGCGCGGGCCTTCGTTCTTCAACCACTGTACCCTCACCAGCCGAGGCGCGTTTATGTGGATTCGCAACACGCAGGAGAACCACGGCAATGTCTTCGTCGACTGCCACTTCAAGGGCCTCTCGGGTTTTGCGGAGCTGGGGCGCCTGCCCGACAACAAGGGAAAGAACTACCCTCACGCCGAGTGTGTGCTGCTGAACTGCACCTTAGAGAACATACCTGCTGCCGGGTGGGGCATCGTGGACGAGAGTGCCCGGACGGCCACCCTGCTGGAATTCAACAGTCACGATGCGGAGGGCAACCCTCTGGACACAAGCAAGCGCCATCCGCTGATGCGTCAGCTTGATGCCATCGGCGATGCTGAGCTGATAGGACGCTATTCCGACAGCCGCTGGGTGCTGGGGTGGTGAGACTCCTTTACCTCCAAATTAAACAAAGCCATGAGAATAGTGACAATGATAGCGGCTGTGCTGCTGACAGCGACGGCAACAGCTCAGGAAAACTTGCAGCGAGGAGCTGTTGACACGCAGGTGAAGAAGACCTTCAGCGTGGTCAAGCAGCTGCCGATAACCTCTGTGAAGAACCAATACCGCAGCGGGACATGCTGGGCATACGCCACGCTGGGCTACTTTGAGAGTGAGATACTGCGAAAGACAGGTAAGACCTACGACCTGTGCGAGATGTTTGTGGTGAACAAAGACTATATGGACTGCGCTACCCACTACGTCCGTATGCACGGCTACAGCCAGATTTCTGAGGGCGGGTCGTGCGACGATGTGCTGGAGGTGATGCAGCGTCACGGCATCTGCCCTGAGAACGCCATGCCTGCCCCCGGCTCGCTGACAGGCGACTCGCTGGCGAACTTCAAGGTGTTCTTCCCCGAGCTGGAGCGCAAGGTGAGCGGCATCGTCAGGAAAGAGGTGAAGGAACCGATGGCGCACTGGCGCGACAGTGTGCAGGCGGTGATAGAGCGATACATCGGCCGGTGCCCCGACACGTTTGTCTATGAGGGGAAAAGCTATACGCCAGCATCGTTTGCACAGAGCCTTGGCCTTGACCTTGGCGACTATGTCAGCCTGACCAGCTTTACCCATCATCCCTTCTACCAGTGGTTTGTCATCGAGGCTCCCTACAAATGGCGGCTGAAGCCCAGCTACAACATCCCCGTGGAGGAGCTGATGGAGGTGCTGGACAAGGCACTCGATGCAGGATATACTGTGGCTTGGGGCGGCGATGTGTCGGGCGACTTCACACGTACGGGGCTGGCTATGCTGCCCGACGGCGTCGTCCCTACCCAGGCGATGCGGCAAGAGCAGTGGGACGACTGGCGCTTTACCTACGATCATGTGATGCTCATCTATGGCAAGGCCGTTGATGAGAGCGGCAAGCCATACTACATGGTGAAGAACTCATGGGGCGAAAGCGGCGACTACAAGGGCACGTGGTATATGTCGCGTGACTACATGGCCCTCAACACCACCTATCTGTTTCTCAACCGCCATGCCTTGCCGACAGCACTTGATAAGAAAATAAGATAAGAGGAGGAACGACTATGAGACATGGCGACGAGATACACAGCTGTGCCGAGCTGATGGCCTATATCCAGGAGGTGGGCTTCCTTCCTCTGCTGGACAGCGGCATTGCCGGTTACTCTGCTGAGGCGGTGGTTGACGACGACAACCGCTATGTGCTGCTTCCCGACGGCGGTTGGGACTGGCCCTTGTGGAAATGGAAAGGTCCCATCGTGCAGTCGGGCATCTGCGTGTATGGCAAGTTTTTTGCGGGTAAGGCCGGCTTTGTGAGCCGTGAGTGGTGGCCCGACTTCTGCAACTACCGCCGCAACCGGTGTCCTGCCCCTGCTGAGGGCAGCATCGAGGAGGCTATCGTGCTGACGCTTCAGGAGCATGGCAGCCAGATCACTCGTGAGCTGCGTGCTGCCTGCGGCTTTACTGGTCCGAAGATGCGCAGCCGGTTTGATGCCTATATCACGCGTCTGCAGATGGCCTGCCGCATTGTCACCGAGGACTTTGTCTATCCGCTGGACAAGCACAACAACGAGTACGGCTGGGGCTGGGCTTTGCTCACCACGCCCGAGCAATTGCTGGGGCGCGACGGCTTCGAGTGCCAGCACTCGGCCGAGGAGTCGCGCCACCGCTTGCTGACACACTTCCACACCATTCTGCCCAATGCCTCAGACCGGCAGATAGAGAAGTTAGTGGGTTAGCAGCTTCATGTAGGTGTCGTAAGAGATATGCCTGCCGCCCATCGACTTGAAGAGGGACGTCTCAAACTGGCAGTCGATGAAAGGGCCACCTGTGGCTTGCATGGCCCGTGCTAAGTGGATGAGTGCTACCTTCGACGCATTGGGTGCAAGCGAGAACATGCTCTCGCCGAAAAAGGCGTCCCGCAAAGTCACACCATAAAGGCCCCCTACGAGCCGCCTCATAGGACCCATAGGACTCATAGGACCCATAGGACCCATAGGACTTATAGGACCCATAGGACTCATAGCGCTGTCTTCCTCCCAGACCTCTACGCTGGTGGCATAGCCGAGCCGATGCAGGCGGGTGTATGCCTCGATGATGTCGGGGCCGAGCCAGGCTCTGACATCATCGTTCCGGCCTTGGGCCTTGGAACAGCCGTTGATCACACCTTCGAAGTCTTGGTTGACGGTCACCACGTATTTGTGCTGCCGCAACAATTGCTTCATGGAGTGGCTGACATGTATCTCTTGTGGGAAGATGACATAGCGCCTGAGCGGACAGTACCAGTGCGGCTCTTTGTCTACATGAAAGGCATACCAGGGGAAAAAACCCTTGCTGTATGCCAGCAGCAGGCGCTCTGGCGACAGGTCGCCGCCAATGGCCACCAGCCCGTCGTCTTCGCCCCATCGCGGATTGGGGAACCAAAGCTCATCGTCTAATTGCCAGATCATGTTTTAGAGAATGAGAAATTGAGAGAATGAGAGAATGAGAAATTGAGAGAATGAGAGAATGAGAGAATGAGTAATTGAGAGAATGAGAGAATGAGAAATTGAGAGAATGAGAGAATGAGAAATTGAGAGATGAGGACGGAATTATGGAGTGAATCCAATGGTGCCGTCGTCTAATTGGCCGATTGTGGCATGGCCGCCATTCTTCAGCCGACCGAAGAGTATCTCGCGCATCAGGAGCGGCTTTAAGCGCTGTGCGATGACACGGTCCATCTCGCGGGCTCCATACTCGGCCGTGAAGCCTTCTTTCAGCAGATGGTCGAAGGCCTCCTGAGTGAGCGTCATCGTCACATGCTTGGCTTCGAGTTTCGTTTCCAGCTCGCGCAACTTCTTCTTCAGTATCAGCGTGGCCATAGCCTGGTCCATGTCGTGGAAGACCACCGTCGCCGAAAGACGGTTGAGAAACTCTGGCTTGAAGGTCTTCTTCACTTGCTTCATCATCGCCTCACCACGGCTGACGCTGTTTTGGAATCCGATGCCTTGTCCGGCATACTGCGCTCCGGCGTTGGAGGTCATGATCAGCACAACGTTGCGGAAGTCGGCCTTGTGCCCCTTGTTGTCGGTGAGCCGCGCATAGTCCATCACCTGCAGCAGGATGTTGTAGATGTCTTGGTGCGCCTTCTCTATCTCGTCGAGCAGCAGCACGGCGTTGGGCGACTTGCGTATGGCATCGGTCAGCAGTCCGCCGTCGTCGTAGCCCACGTAGCCGGCAGGTGAGCCGATGAGCTTGGCCACCGAGTGCTTCTCCGTGTATTCGCTCATGTCGAAGCGTATCAGCTCGATACCCAGCTCCTTGGCCAAGACACGTGCCACTTCGGTCTTTCCCACGCCTGTAGGGCCGACGAAGAGCAGGGAGGCCAGCGGCTTGTTGTCGTCGAGCAGGCCTGCCCGCGACATCTGCACTGACTCCACAACCTGGCGTATGGCCTCGTCCTGTCCGTAAATCTGCGAGAGCATCCTCGAGGCCAGCGTCTCCAACTGCTGATAGTCATCGTCCTGAGCCACTGCCAGTGCGTCTACCTTGCACGTCTTGGCCAGCACATCGGCGATGTCTGCCTTGGTGACCGTCGGAGCTTTGTCCACTTCTTTGGCCGCCCCCGCCTCGTCTATCAGATCGATGGCCTTGTCGGGCAGGAAACGGTCGTTGACATGCTTGGCACTGGCCTCGACTGCGAAGTCGATGGCCTCGTCGTCGTATTTCACATGGTGGAACTCCTCATATCTGGGTTGCAGCTGCCGCAGGATGTGCTTGGCTTCGTCGGTGGTAGGCTCGGCGATGTCAATCTGCTGGAAGCGACGTGTCAAGCCCTTTGAGCGGGAGAAGTAGCGGTTGTACTCCTCGTAGGTGGTGGACCCGATGAACCGTATGCTGCCAGACTCCAGATAAGGCTTCAGCATGTTGGAGGCATCCATGGCGCTGTCGCTGGTGGCGCCTGCTCCCACGAGGGTGTGTATCTCGTCGATATAGACAATGTTGTTGCTGCTCTCCTCCTGCACGCCGTCCATGATCTGCTTGATGCGGTTCTCGAAGTCTCCCCGGTACTGTGTCCCGGCCAGCAGTGTCCCCATGTCGAGCTGATAGATCTGGCTTCCCTTCAGCCGTTCCGGCACCCGTCCTTCCTCTATCATCCTGGCCAGTCCCCAGATGAGGGCCGTCTTGCCCACGCCTGGCTCGCCTACATGCAGCGGATTGTTCTTTTCTCTGCGGCACAGCACCTGGACGGTGCGCAGCAGCTCCTGTTCACGTCCTATGAGTGGGTTCTGTTCCTTGTAGAGTTCGTTCATGCAGGTCACCAGACGTTTCCACGATGGCTTACGGACCGTCTCTTGGCCACTGTCATCCTCGTCCTCGTCCTCGTCTTCCCATTCCTCGTCGTCATGGTTCATGTTTTCCACACTTTCGTCGAGGATATCGTCCATCTCACATGCCGAAACAAGTTCGCTGATGAAGTTGCCCTCCTCGCCATGGATGGCGTTCTGAAGCAGATAGCTTGCCCACGATTCCTCTAAGTGCAGCAATCCCATCGCCAGATGAGAAAGATCCAAGCTCTTGGCGCTGCTGAAGTAAACCTGCTGGCTGGCTATCTCCAGCACTTTCGCGAGCTGCGTCGATGCTTCCGGCTCGTAGTCGATGCCGTCAGGCATCCGCTCTGTTTCATCCATCCGCTTTGCAATGGCTTCCTGTAGTGTCAGCGGCTCACTGAAATGACGGAGCGCATGGGTGAAATTGAATTCCATTGTCAGCGCAAACAGCAAATGCTCGGGAGTGACGAACTCATGCCGGCTTTCCTTGCAGTAGGTCATGGCATCGGCCAATACCAGCGCAGCTCTTTGGCTCTGTTTGATTTCTGCCATATTTCAATTGTTATCTTCAGGTTCAACGGACATCCGAAGGGGGAAGCCATGCTCGCGTGCCATCGTGGTGGCCTTTTGAGTCTTCGACAGGGCGATGTCGTAGGTGTAGATGCCCACCACTGACTTGCCGGAGTGGTGCACTTTCAGCATCAGCGCCTTCGCTTCCTCTTCGCTTTTGAAAAACACTCGTATCAGTACGATTACCACAAATTCCATCGACGTGAAATCGTCGTTGTAGATGATGACCTTATATCGTCGCGGCTCTTTGAGGTTTATCCGTTGCCGCTCTCTCAGTTGTGATTGTTCCTTTGCCATTTTCTGTTCTTATCATCGGTGTTGTGCTTGCCGGCCTTCAGGTCGGCTATTAGCCGTTGTGCTGTACAATATATTTCGACAGTAGCTGCTCGCCCTCTGCGATAGTGATGCCCCTGCGCCGGCAGTAGTCGGCGAGCTGGTCGCGGTCGATGCGCCCCACGGGGAAGTAGCGGGCCTCGGGATGGCAGATGAAGAGTCCGCAGACGGCCGTGGAGGGCAGGATGGAGTAATGGTCGGTGAGGGTGATGCCCAGCTGGCGCTCAGCGTCCAGCAAATCGAAGACGATGCGCTTCAGCGAGTGGTCGGGGCAGGTGGCATAGCCGAAGGCGACACGGAGAGTGTTGAGCGTTGAGCGTTGAGTGTTGAGTGTTGAGTGTTGAGTGTTGAGTGTTAAGTGTTGAGTGTTGAGTGTTGAGTGTTGAGTGTTGAGTGTTGAGTGTTGAGTGTTGAGCGACTTTTCTTCTTCCGGTGAAGCACAAGTGTCACTAAACTCTAAACGCTTAACACTTAACCACTCGGCTGCGGCCTCGGCCAGGCGGGCGCAGAGGGCGTGGCTCATCAGGCGGTCGGCGTCGTCTTTAGGCTCGTTCTTGGGGCGGGCAACCACGGTGAAGAGACCGATGGGCGACGGCTGCTGCTCGTCGTAGTAGTCGGCGAGGCAGAGGTAGTGGCCTGCGGCACTCTGACTGCGGAGCATGGGCAGCACGGTGCCGTCTTCCAACACGATGTCGTTGCCGCTGCTGGTGGCGGGCATGTAGCGGAGCAAGGTCTGCACCTCGATGGTGCCGTTCTCGATGGCGTCGTGCAGGTATTGCTTGCCTTCAGCCAGTGTGCGCTCAGCCTCAGGGTTGACCAGCAGCTGCGGCAGCGTCTCGCCCTTGAAGCCCCAGAAAAGGAGGAACATGCGCCAGTCGATGAGAGGCTCCAAGACTGAGGGGGAAAGGGACTCATAGGTCTTATGGGACTCATAGGTCTTATGGGACTTATAGGTCTTATGGGACTCATGGGACTTATGTCGGTTGGCCTCGGCGTAGGGCATGAGGGGGGCGTGATGCTCCTCGTAGGCGTTGCGCAGCTCTTCTTGCTCAGCCTTGACCTGGGCAATGGTGGCGTCGGCGTCCATCTGCAGACGCTTGGCGATGAGCGAGGTCTGCGAGGCGTCGCCGCCGTAGATGACGCAGCCGTCGTAGAGCGGGGCCAGCTTGACGGCTGTGTGAAGAGCCGATGTGGTGGCGCCGCCGACGACGATGGGAATTCGAAGACCTTCGCGCTGGAACAGCTGACACAGTTTTTCCATCTCTTTCAGCGAGGGCGTGATGAGGCCGCTGATGCCCACGAGGCAGGGCTTGCGGCGCAGCGTCTCTTCGAGGATAGTCTCGCCCGGCACCATCACGCCGAGGTCGACGACGTCGAAGCCGTTGCACCCCAGCACGATGCCTACGATGTTCTTGCCGATGTCGTGGACGTCGCCATTGGCCGTGGCTAAAAGCACTGAGGGCAGGGAGCTGGCGGGCTGATGGGACTCATAGGACTCATAAGACTTATATGACTCATAGGACTCATGGGGCTCATATGACTCATAGGACTCACGGGCCAGGGGCATGAGCGCTACGGCATCTTTCATCACCTGTGCTGACTTTACCACTTGCGGCAGGAACATCTTGCCTTCGCCGAAGAGCTGGCCGATGCGCTCCATCGCCTTCATCAGGGGCTGCTCAATCACGGCGATGGGACTGCCGTATTTTTCCAATGCCTCGGGCACGTCTTCAGCCAGATGGCTGCTGTCACCCTTGGTCAGGGCGTAGGCCAGACGCTCCTCGACGGTCATTTGAGTGGTGGGCGCAGCGTGCTTGGTGGTCTCACCCTGCTCCGTCTTCTCGGCTCTCAACGACTCAGCGATGGCGATGAGGCGCTCGGTGGCGCCGTCGTCGGTGTTGAGGATGACGTCCTCGACGGCCTTGAGCAGTGGCGGGTCGATGTCGTCGTAGACCTGCAGCATCGAGGGATTGACGATGGCCATGTCGAGACCGGCACGCACAGCGTGGTAGAGGAAGACGGAGTGCATGGCCTCGCGCACCTTGTTGTTGCCTCGGAAGGCGAAGGACAGGTTGCTGACGCCGCCGCTGGTCTTCGCCAAGGGCAGATGCTCCTTGATCCACTGGACGGCACGGATGAAGTCGACGGCGTAGGCCTGATGCTCCTTCAGCCCTGTGCCGACGGAGAGGATGTTCACGTCGAAGATGATGTCCTGTGCGGGGAATCCGTTGGCGGTGAGCAGCTTGTAAGCACGCTGTGCGATGGCCGTCTTCCGCTCGAAGGTGGTGGCCTGTCCCTCCTCGTCGAAGGCCATCACCACGACGGCGGCACCCAGGCGGCGCAACTCGCGTGCCTTGCCGAGGAAGTCCTCCTCGCCGTTCTTCAGACTGATGGAGTTGACGACGCACTTGCCCTGGGCGTTCTTCAGGCCGGCCAGGACGGTGGGCCAGTCGCTAGAGTCGATCATCAGCACGGCGCGCCCCACGGCAGGGTCGTTGCTGATGTGGCGGCAGAAGGTCTGCATCTCCTGACGGCTGTCGAGCATGGCGTCGTCCATGTTGATGTCGATGATGCTGGCGCCGCCCTCTATCTGCTGCCGGGCCACGCTGAGTGCCTCGTCGTATTTCTTCTCGGCGATGAGGCGGGCAAACTTGCGCGAGCCGGCCACGTTGGTGCGTTCGCCGATGTTTGTCAGCATGGGCTGGGGGAGGGTGAGGGGCTCTAAGCCCGAAAGGGATAATTGGGCTGATGGGACTGATGAGTCCTCTATATCCTCTATGTCCTCTGCGTCCTCTGTATCCTCTGTGTCCTCTGCGTCCTCTAAAGCTGGCTGGGGTATCTTCCTTGGCGGGAGGCCTCTCAGCGCTTCGCTGATGGCGCGGATATGCTGTTCGTTGGTGCCGCAGCAGCCGCCGGCAATGTTCAGCAGCCCCTGCTCGGCCATCTGGCGCAGGTGGGTAGCGGTGAACTCCGGCAGCTCCTCGTACTCGCCCATTTCGTTGGGCAGGCCGGCGTTGGGGTACAGCGAGAGGTAGACGGGTATGCGCTTGGCCAGCTGTTCGACGAAAGGCCGCAGGTCGCTGACGCCAAACGAGCAGTTGAGGCCGAAGCTGAGCAGGTGAGGATAGTGGGCGATGCTGATGAAAAACGCCTCCAGCGTCTGCCCTGTCAGGGTGCGCCCGCTGCGGTCGTTGATGGTGGCCGACACCATGACAGGTATCTCTTTGTTCCGTCGCTCGTTCAGCTGCATGATGGCATAGAGTGCGGCCTTGGTGTTCAGCGCGTCGTAGCAAGTCTCCAAGAGCAGCAGGTCGGCACCGCCCTCCATCAGGGCTTCAGCCTGTTCATAGTAGGCGGAGGCCATCTCGTCGAAGTCCACGGTGCGCAAGGCAGGGTTGTTCATGTCGGAGGCCAATGACAGCGACTTCGACGTCGGCCCCATCGAGCCGGCCACCCAAATCTGTTTAGAGTTTAGAGTTGAGAGTTGAGAGTTGAGAGTTGAGGGTTGAGGGTTGAGGGTTGAGAGTTGAGAGTTGAGAGACATTTCGTCGGCCACGCTCCGTGCGATGCGTGCCCCCTCGAAGGCCATCTGCCGGGCCTTGTCGGCAAGACCGTATTCTTGCTGGCTGATGCGGTTTGACGAGAATGTGTTGGTAGATATGATGTCGGCACCCGCCTCGATATACTGGCGGTGGATGTTGGCGATGACCTCAGGCTGCGTCAGGCACAGCGCGTCGTTGTTGCCTGTCAGCCCCAATGCCTGGATCTTGGTGCCCATCGCACCGTCGAGAATCAGTATCCGCTGGTTGAGTTGCTCCTTGATGCTCATTACTGTTGAGGGTTGAGAGTTAAGAGTTGAGAGTTGAGAGTTGAGGGTTGAGAGTTGAGTGACTTCAGCTTTTGGGCTGCAAAGTTACGATAAAACGAGAGAAATACAAAAGAAAAAAGTGTTTTTGTGCCACTTCGGCACGGAAATTGCTGTCTTCTTTGTAAAAAAAGAAAGGAGATAATGATATGGCATTTATCGATTATTACAAAATCTTGGGTGTTCCCAAGGACATCGCTCAGAAGGATGTGAAGAAAGCCTACCTGAAGCGTGCCAAGCAGTTTCACCCCGACCTGCACCCCGACGACCCGAAGGCGAAGGCGAAGTTTCAGGCTCTGAACGAAGCCTACGACGTCATCGGCGACCCTGAGAAGCGCCGCAAGTATGACCAGTATGGCGAGCAGTGGCGTGAGGCCGACCAGTGGCAGCAGAGTGGGGGAGGAGGGTTCCATGACGGCGGCGGCTCGCCCTTCGAGGGCTTCGACTTCAGCTCGTTCAAGGGCAATGGCGGCTTCAGCTCGTTCTTTGAAGACCTCTTCGGACATGGCGGCGGTGGCGGTTTCTCGCACTTTTACTCTGGCGGACAGCGCGGCGGTGGCGGATTCTCGCAGGCTTACACCGAGCCCCGCGAGACGCAAGCCTCTATCACCATCGACATGTACACGGCCTTGCTGGGCGGTGACGTGATGGTGGCGCTGAGCGACGGTCAGAAGCTGAAGCTGAAGGTGAAAGCCGGCACGCAGCCCGGACAGAAGGTGCGCCTGCGCGGCAAGGGACAGGGCGGCAACGACCTTATCCTCACCTACAACGTTACGCTGCCCGCCAGCCTCTCGCCTCGCCAGCAGGAGCTGCTCAGGCAGATGCAGCAGGCAGGATGATTTGTCTGAAGCCCTCCTTCCTCCATCGCCATGAAAAAGATTCTGAGAGTTGACAGTCCCAACGACTATGCACGGTTTGTTGAAGCGCCCGTGCTCCACCCGCTGGTGAGCATCATCCATTACGATGAGCTGCCGCCTTTTCGCCACAGCCTGAACAACTATGGCGTGTACGGGCTCTTCATCCAGCGCCAGTTTCCCAAAACACTCTCCTACGGCATGAAGATGGTGCAGTTGAGCGATGCCTCCATCATTGCCGTGGAGCCGGGACAGATAGGCGGGCTGGAGGACAACGGCGAGCGTATCTCGCTGAGCGGATGGGTTCTGCTATGGTCGCCTGAACTGCTGCACGGCTCAGAGCTGGAGCATCAGATAGAGCGCTACCAGTTTTTCTCCTATTTCTTCGACGGCTCATTGCGGATGGAGCCTGACGAATGGCTCAGTATCACGCAGCTGGTGGCACAGATGCGGCAGGAGCTGACCGGGCATGAGGATTCACCCTCGCTCCGTAACATCCTGCTGGCCTATCTGCGCCTCATACTGGAATACTGCAACCGCATCTACCTGCGGCAACTCTCTGAGGAGGACAAGGGTGGCAGCGACCTGCTGATGCGCTTCCACAACCTGCTGCAAACGTACTTCCGCGAGAACCGCCAACTGTCGAAAGGACTGCCCACCGTCGCCTACTGCGCCTCAGAGCTGGCTTACTCGCCGCGTTACTTTGGCGACATCGTGCACAAGGCTACAGGAGGCACGGCCATAGGCTACATTCACAACTACGTCATCAATCAGGGCAAGAGTCTGCTGATGAACGGACATAATGTCAACGAGACATCACGGCTGCTCGGCTTTGATTTCCCCCATCATTTCACTCGCCTCTTCAAGAAAGTGACGGGCCTCACGCCCCGCGAGTTTATAGGGAAATGATTATCCGCAGTCAGCTGATAGTGTATCCTGCCCCCAGCCCCCTTGGGGGTAACAGGGCGAGGCCGACTCCTCCTGAGAAAGTTGCATGGCAGATACAAATAAAGGCTTGAGGTAACTCAATTCTCCCCCTTGCAAAGGGGGAGTTAGAGGGGGATTCTTCTGCGCAGAGGTAATCCCCCCCTGTCCCCCCCTTTGCAAGGGGGGGAAATAAGTTACCTCTTAGGCAGCAAAGGCATCCATCAGCTGCATGCGGATAATCATTGCGAAATAGGTTGATGACGCAGGACGGGTGGCTACTCGCTGTAGTTATGGTCCACCACGATGACTATCTGCATTTGTGGCGCCAAGGATTGTATATCGCCGGTGAGCTGACTGATGAGGGCGGCATCATCGTGGACGGAAATGTCGGGCACCACATCGACAGAGAGCATACGGTCTTTCTCTGAGTAGAGGAAGCCGTGCACCTGAACAATCTCCTGATGGGCGGCGAGGGTCTGCATCACCTTCGACTGCAGCTCGGCGCGGCGGTTGTCGCCTGTGGCAATGGCATAAATGCCAACAGTCATGATGATGCCATGCTTCTCAAACATGTAGGTCGAAATCTTGCGGCTCAGCCTGTGAATGTCATGGGCTGACATTGTGTCATAGACATTGATGTGCAGCGAGCCTATCTTCACGTCGGGGCCGTAGTTGTGGAGTATCAGGTCAAAGACGCCGTGCACGCCCTCGAAGGCGGTCACCTCTTTCTTGATTTCGCTGGTGAGCTCAGCCGGAATGCTGGTGCCCAGCAGCTCGTTGACGGGCGAGGCCAGCATCTCAATGCCCGCCTTGATGATGACGATGGAAATCAGGGCGCCGAGGATGCCGTCGAGCGACACGCCCCACAGCAGCATGATGCCGGCCGAGACGAGCGTTGCCAAGGTGATGATGGCGTCGAACAGGGCGTCTGAGCCGGAGGCCGTCAGCGCATCGCTCTTCAGCTGCTCGCCCTTGCGCTTGACATACTGTCCCAGCACCAGCTTCACCACGATGGCCACCACAATGACCACCAGCGTCGTCGTCGTGTAGTCAGGCTCCGTAGGGTCAAAAATCTTCTTCACCGACTCGATGAGCGAGGTGATGCCGGCCGACAGGACGATGACGGCAATGCTGATGGCGCTGAAATACTCGATGCGCCCGAAGCCGAAGGGATGCTTGCGGTCGGCAGGGCGCTGCGAGAGCTTTGTGCCGACGATGGTGATGACACTCGACAACGCATCGCTGAGGTTATTGACGGCGTCCATCACAATAGCCACTGAACTGGACAGGACGCCTACTGCGGCCTTGAAGCCGGCCAGCAGCACATTGGTGACAATGCCTATCCAACTGGTGCGTATGATTTCCTGACTGCGATTCATAGTGTTATCATTTATTCAAGTTTCACATTCAATTAACTTTCAGGAGTTAAAGGAGTTAAAGGAGTTAAAGGAGTTAAAGACAAATGACTCTTCCATGAAAAGCCTTTTGTCTCCGGGTTGAAATCCATAGCAAAACTATTGTCTTTAACTCCTTTAACTCCTTTAACTCCTTTAACTCCAGAACTTGTCCTTTAACTCCAAAACTTGCGAAAGTTGGTTACTTCAGCTGATCGTAAATATCGTCAGTAACAGGCTCCAGCCATTCGTTGGAGGCTCCTTCCTGCACATCCTTATGATAGGTGAGATGCTGGAACCACGAGTCCTTGGCGGCTCCGTGCCAGTGCTTGGCTTCGGCAGGGATGGCGATGATGGTGCCGGGCGTCATCGCGACTTCCTCTTTGCCCCATTCCTGATACCAGCCGCGGCCTGCCACACAGATTAGCACCTGCACCTGCTTGTGATGGATGTGCCAGTTGTTGCGGCAGCGAGGCTCGAAGGTGACGTTCATCACACCGCCGCCGACATCAGCCAGATAGCTCTCGCCGGTGAAATACTTGCTGTACGGATTGGGCTCGCCCTTGGGCCAGACGGAGAAGTCCACCGTCTGCACAGGGCTGTAGCTCTCGCCAAAGACGGCTGCCAGCGCACCGCGAAGGCGCTCGGCCTCGGCCGCTCCTATCCTTGATTCCAGCAGGGCGGGCATCTCCTTGAGGGCCTCGTCGCTGACGCCCATGCTCCTGGCTCCCGACACATGGGCCTGCAGTTGGGGCTCACAGCCGGGGAGGGCAGCGATGGCACTCACCGTCACCACCTCGCGGTCGGCAAACGTCAGGTTGTTCCGGGCAAAGATGTCGCCAAAGAGGTGGGCCTTCAGATAATAGTCGGTCTGTGGGGCGAAGGCGTAGGTGAACGGCTTTCCGCCGCAGAGCTGTGTCTGTACCTCAGTGCCTTGCTTCAGCGCATCATAGTCCTTGGGCAGCGGGTCGGCCTCGCGGCCTGCGTCCACACGCAGACCGGCCGCTGTGCGATCGTTGATGACCTGCTGCAAGGCGCCCAGACCGTTCAGCGAGCGAGGAAAGCCCGTGTAGGCATAGAGATGCGACAGCGCCTCCTTGGCCTCGCTCACGGTCAGACCCTTGTCCATTCCTTCGTTCAGGGCTACTTTCAGCTCCTCGATGTTTCCTTTGGCCTCGTTGGCTGCTATAGCCACGAGAGCCTGTTGTTTCGTTGTCAGTGCCATATTCTGTCCTTTTGTTTGCAGCGACACCATGAAGAGTGCCGCCAGCACGATTGTTGTTATCTTCATACTACATTTGCTTTTATCATTATAACGTTTTCTGTCACCCATTTATTATATGATTCGGCTATTGTAAGTGTGGGTTATGTGGGCTGAGTGGGTTATGTGGGCTGAGTGGGCTGAGTGGGTTATGTGGGCTAAGTGGGCTGAGTGGGCTGAGTGGGCTGAGTGGGCTAAGTGGGCTGAGTGGGTTATGCGGGTTGACTTCTTTTTTTTACTTCTGATACTTTTTCCCGTCTTTGATGTAGATTCCTTTCGACGGATTGCTTACCCGTTGTCCGTTCAGCGAGTAAACACTTCCCTCTCGGCTCTCGCTGGCGACGGCGGAGAGGCTTGTAGTGCCTGCCAGCGACAGCGTGACGCTGATGTTGCTTTCACCTGCCTTCAGAAACGTGCGCAGCTCACTCTCCGACAGCCCTTCAATCTTTCCCAAACGGGTGTAGCTCCACGAGTTTGTGCCATAGAACAGGCAGATATTGCTGCCGTTGTAGAGGATGACGTCGCCCGGCTGTGCTGTGGTCTGCTGGTCGCTGGCAGGCAGCGAGAAGCCCAGCGCACCCCATATCTCAAAGCCGCCGCTGCTGCTGAGTGTCACGGTGACAGGCGCCTGCTTCAGCTTTTCTGTCAGCGCCTTTGTGGCGGCATTGCTCTCAAGTGCGACGCTCTGCGTCTGGCCGCCGATGGTGATCAACATTTTTTCCATACTTGTTTCTCCTTTAGCAAAATTCAGTTTCTTGAGCCAGTCCGCTATCAGTGTGGCGCGCTGCGAGTGGTGGCTGGCGTTGATCCACAGCGCATCGCCCATCCAGGTGACGTCGGGCAGTAGTCGCTGCGCGTCAGCCACCACGCCGCTGATGCCGCTCGAATGGCTTGAGACAATCATCGCTACATGCTTCCCTGCCATCTGCGAAGCGCTCTGGAAGAGGTATGTCTGCATGATGGCTGCCATCTGGCTCCACCACAGCGGCGTGACGATGATGATGTTCTGATAGTCGCTGAGCGATGTCGTCACAGGGTCGATGGCAGGATAGCTGCCGGCATCGTTGGGGTTGGCCTTGATGGCGTTCAGCAGCTGGGTGCCCAGGGCATAGTTGTTGGCCTCGTATCTCAGCCCCTTCTCCGCAGGCTGAATCTCCAGCACGTCGGCCTCTATCTGACTGGTCAGCGTTGTCACTATCTGGCGGCAGTTGCCCGTATAGCTGTAATACACCACCAATGTCTTGCCAATCTCACCTTCCGTTCCCCATGCCGACAATGGCTCCTCGGCCTTCACTTCACTGTCGGATGAACAGCAGCTGAGCAGCATGGCTGTTAAAAGCAAAAGAATCTGTTTCATGTTTTTTATTCGTTTTAATTTTGTCCCTGCAAAGGTACGGACAATCCATGAAATAGGCATTACATAAATTGGCTAAATAAATACCAATTTCACAGAAAGAGCAATTTCTTCTTTAATTATCTACCATTATTTTCTTTTAGTTTCGGGGAAAGTCCGACCTGTACGGATGGAATTAGGGCATAGTTACGGCGATATCTATGTGAGTTGATACCGCGAAGCGGCCTGAGAAAAAACCAGTAAAAACCAATAAAAACAAGAAAAACAATTTGGGATAATAGCTATCGCCTTGCCCACCGCAGGAACTCCGTGAGGCACTCCCCTCTTGAACCCTGCCCTTACGGGGAGGGGCAGGGGTGGGGTCTGTAACTTATTCGCTGCCTCATATTCGCTGCCTCATATTCGCTGCCTCATATTCGCTGCCTCATATTCGCTGTCCCTTCTTCGCTGAAACTTCTTCGCTGAAACTTCTTCGCTGAAACTTCTTCGCTGATAGAATATTACAGACATTACAGACCCCACCCCTAACCCCTCCCCTTGAAGGGAGGGGAGTGCCTCACGGGGTTCCTGAGGCCGTCACATCGGGCGTCCGTCAACAGTGTAGCGCTTGCCGCCTTTTTCTATGACGAGACGTTTGCCGTCGATGTATTTGGCGGGCAACGTGGAGTGGACATCATTGGAAGTGACAGTGCTGATGCCGTCGATGACCTGCTCGCCGGCCTCCAGCTTGATGCAGTCGTAGAGGATGCCGTTCTTGCCTCCTGCTCCGGTGATGTAGAAGGTGAGGAGGTTGGTGCCTGTCTTCAGTGCTGTGCCGATGATGTCGGCGGTGAAGAGGGTGTGCCTTCCGCTGTTCACGGCGCTGCGATAGACGGAGGCGTCCTTGTATCCGGGCTTCCATACGGCTCTCTCGGTACCGTTGAGGCGTACGGAGACGGAAGCTTTCTCGCTGGCACATCCGGCAATGGAGGCGGTGAGGTGGAGACGGCCGGCAGGGCGCTCGTCAACGTTGAACTTCACGGTCCAGGCGCCGTCGTTGGCCTGAGCATAGTACCAGTCGGTCTTCTCGCTGCTCTCGCCAACGGTGTAGGTGAGGGTGGCGGGCACCTGCTCCCACAGACCGTACTGGCGCAGGGCATCGCTGAAGTGGAACTCGCTGCTGCGGCGGTCGTTCTGACCTATCATCCACAGCATCTGGGCATACTTCTTCGGTGTCCAGGTGACGGTGCCCAGGTCGTTGTCGCCGGCGCTGACGGTGATGTCGTCCTGTTCCAGCATGTCGGTCACCTCGCCAGCCTTGGCATAGGCGAAGAGATGATAGGTTCCCGGCCGTACATTCTTCACGGTGAAGTCGCCGTTCTTGTCGGTCAGCGTCCAGAACTGGTAGCCGTGGGTCATCTCGTAGGGATCCTTGCCCTTCTCCTGAGCGAGGACGATGCGCACACTGTCGTTGCGCTGTCCGGTGGTGACATGCAGATGGCCTTGCACGGTGCCGCGCTCACGGGGATAGAGGTCGTTCTCAAACCACTGGTAGGGCCAGGCGGCCACCTCCTTCGCCCACTGATTGCGGGCACTCTTCACGGGATCCTTGCTGTAGGTGGTGAAGATGAGGAAGGGTCCGAAGAGTTTCTTCTCGCCCTCAGCCAGCACGAGCTGCTGTCCGCCGAAGTGCTCGCCCTGCAGCATCTGGATGGTGATGGGCGACTTGCTGGTGGCGTGCACCGTCAGTTCCTGGCGCTCGCAGCCGCCGTTGATCCATTCATAGCTGACGGGAATGTTGTACAGGCCGTAGTAGTTGTTGCTCATGCCGCAGAGACCGTGCAGTGTGTCCAGCTCCACGTAGTTGGCCCAGTTGTACTTGGTGTAGATGCTGCCGTCGGCCATGCGGTAGGTGGCATCCTGGATGGTGTTGGCCTCTTTCTCTGCCTCGGCCATCTCGCTGTTGGAGGGGATGCGTCCGTTCATGCGCCAGTCCACGTAGCCGTTGAGCATGGTGTCGGTCAGACGGCTGCACACACGGGCTTCCTTGACAGGCTCTGAGGCTGAGGTGGCGGTGCCGGTGGCAATGACATAGGTGTAGATGCCGGGCGTGCCCTTGCGCATGATGAAACCCTGCTCGAAGAGGGTGTTGCCCGACGTGGCGCTGTAGAGCACCTCGCAGTGCTCAGCGCTTTGCTTCACGACCTTGACTTTCGTGGGGTTCAGTCCCTGGTTGCCGTTGGCGGTGGTATAGTCGAAATAGATACCGTTGCTGGCCAAGAACTCCGTCCCCTTGCGCTGCAGCGAGTTGACGCGCCCTGCGCTGTTGATGTTGATGCTCCAAGTGCCGTCGCTCATCTTGGTGGTCATGCCGCTGACGCTCATCGTGATGTCGCCGTCGGCTGCCGTCATGCTTGCCGGCAAAAGGAGAGTGGATAGTAGGATGCTTAGTAGTTTGTTCATAAAATGAAAAAGCCACAGATTCCTGGACAGTGCCAAGAATCTGTGGTAGTGGTTGAAGTTAAGTTATTTTACCTGTAAGCCGATGGCATTGAAGACGCCGGTCTCGGTCTGTATGAGAATCTGCCCGTCGGTGAAGACCTTGCGTACAGCCTTGCGCTGTGTGCCTGTCGTCACGTCGACCACGCCCTCGGGATCTTCGGGAGCATCGGTCGAAGCATAGATGAGCAGCACGTCCAAGCCCTCATTGTCGCCGCCGCCGGCCATCAGCGTGATGTCGGTAGCCTCGGTAATCTCTATCAGGTCTGACTCGGCCTCTGTCCAGTTGGTGGCAGTGGCAGCGAGGTAGATCTCGTTCTCCTCACCCTCGCCCTTTGAGAGCGTGCAGATGTAGGCTGGGGTCTTGCCAGCGTCGAAGAGGATGGCCCTGAACTTGTAGGTACCGGGCTGCAGTGTCACGAGCTTGGTGTCCTCGGTGACGTAGCCTGCCTTACCCATCGACGAGCGGACGGCGGCGTTGGCACTGGTGCAGAGCACGGCATTGGCGATGTCTTCACCCTCGGTCAGGAAGACGGCGCCCTCGATGGCGGTCTTGCTGTAGTTGATGACGAAGGTGGTGTCATTCGCGCCGTTCTTCAGGTCGAAGGTCACCTCGAAGGGGTTGCCCTTGCTGCCGTGGGTGTAGACGTGGCCCTCGGCATCGGTGAGCCAGTAGGGATAGTTGGCCTTCACCGAAGAGCCTGTCATGCCCTCCGTCTTGCCGACGAGCTCCTTGAGGATGGTCGTGTTGTCGTCTTCCGTATAGGCGGCCACCACGTTGTAGTTGCGCGGCAGCTTCTCCTGACCTTCCTCAACAGTGATGGTCTTCAGCAGACAGTTGCTGAAGCGGAAGGTGATGTCGCCGGGGGTCTGCACCTCGAACTTGAAGTTGGTGTAGCTCGAGCCCAGCCAGATAGAGTCCTGCAGCTCGGTGGTAGACACCAAGCCCTCGGGAGCGATGGCTGCGCCGTTCATGGCCTGGATGCAGGTCTGCTTCGAGGCGCTGCCCTTCGTGGCACGGTTGGCATTGAAGGTGATGACATCACCCACCTGGCAGTCGGGGATGGTCATGTACTGGTTCTGGCCGTTGAAGCAGATGAGGTCCTTGTACGAACCCTCCGTGTCGCCTACATAGAACACCTTCGAGCCGAACTTAAACGTCAGGTCTTCGGTCATGGGCAGCGCTGTGCCGTCGGGAAGCATGATCTCCTCGTAGTTGCGGGCGGGCACATAATAGCGGTGGGTGGTGGCGCCGTTCTTTTGTATGTCCATGTACTTCGTGGCATCCTCGGTCTCGCTGCCGGCCACATTGTCAGCAGCCTCAGCCACAATCTGTGCGGCCGACTCTGCGTCGATGATGAACGTCCACGACATCTTGCGCTCGGTGCCGCGGGTCTTGAAGTGCAGCACGTAGCCACCCTCGGCAGCCAGCTCCACGCCGTCAACCTTCACGGAGGTGATGGTCAGGGCGTAGTCGGTAGAGGGCTGCAGCTCGAAGTCGATGAGGTCGAAGACCACGCCGGAGGCAAAGGTGCCCTCAACGCCGTCGAAGGCCGTATCCTCAGTGCCGAAGCTGCCCTCGAGGACGAAGACAGTGGCGGTGGGATCCTCAACGCCCGTGACATTGGGGAACGTCACAGTGATTTTGCCAGTGCTGGGGTTGATCTTCTTGCCTTCACCAAGGCTGAAGCTAATGTCGCCCAACTCAATCTGTGCCAAGGCACTCAGGCATGAGAAAAATGCCAGGAAAAAAAGTGTAGATAATTTCTTCATAAGCTGTTAGTGTTTAATGATGTATTCCGTCAAGTTGGCAATTCGAGTGCAAAGTTAGTGTTTTTATTGACATGGTACAAGAAAAAAATAAAAAAAGATTGACAATTTTACTGCATTTTTTGATTCTTATAAAAATAATGTGTATCTTTGCAGGCAAACTATGTCCCCTTTTTTTACTACTTTTCTATGAAACAATTATTCCTAAGTCTGTTACTGCTGATGAGTGCAACAACGCTGACTGCCGCCAAGGCAAAGAAACCCGTCGTCAACCGTATAGAGCCTGCCTTTTGGTATGCTGGCATGAAGAACCCCAGCCTCCAGCTGATGGTCTATGGCGCCAACGTCGCGGCCATCACCGACGTCGCCACCGACTATCCCGGTGTACGCGTTGACAGTGTGGTGGCCTTAGACTCGCCCAACTACCTCTTTATATATATAAATGTACGCGAGGCGCAGCCAGGCACCATGACGCTGACGTTCAAGTCTGACAGCGGGAAGATCAAGCCGATGACCTACGAGCTGAAAGCCCGTGAGATGAAGGGCGAGGAGCGCCGCGGCTTCGACATCAGCGACGTACTCTACCTGCTCATGCCCGACCGCTTTGCACAGGGCCTCGACCACTCGAAGCCCGTGGCCGGCATGAACCCTTATAAGGAGGACCGCACCAAGCCATCGCTGCGACACGGCGGCGACATGGAGGGCATCCGACAGCATCTCGACTACTTCACCGACCTGGGCGTCACAGCACTGTGGTTCACGCCCGTCCTCGAGAACAATGCCCCCGACACTGACAACGGCTTCTCCACCTATCACGGCTATGCCTGCACCGACTATTACAAGGTGGACCCGCGCTTCGGCACCAACGAGCACTACCGCCAGCTCATCAGCGACTGCCACCAGCGCGGACTGAAGGTGGTCATGGACATGATCTTCAACCACTGCGGCTTCGAGCATCCGTGGGTCAGCGACATGCCGTCGAAGGACTGGTTCAACACCCCGGAGTGGCTCAGCGAGGACAAGGACAGCGGCGTAGACCCCATGACAGGCTTCGGACAGGAGAAAAAGGAGAGCAAATACCTGCAGACCAGCTATAAGCTCACACCCGTGCTCGACCCCTACGCCGCCGCCGTCGACTTGAAAGAGACGACAGAGGGATGGTTTGTGCCTTCCATGCCCGACCTCAACCAGCGCAACCCGCACCTCATGCGCTATCTCATACAGAACTCGAAGTGGTGGATAGAGTATGCCGGCATCGACGGCATCCGCATGGACACCTATCCCTACGCCTTCCGCGAGCCCATGGCCGAATGGATGCGTGAGCTGCAGGACGAATACCCCAACTTCAACACCGTGGGCGAGACATGGGTCACAGAGCCGGGCTATACAGCTGCATGGCAGAAAGATTCTAAGCTTTCATCTCAAAATTCTTATCTCAAGACCGTCATGGACTTCTCCTTCTTCGACAAGCTCAACCAAGCGAAGAACGAGGACACCGACGGATGGTGGCAGGGCATGAACCGCATCTACAACTCCTTCGTCTACGACTACCTCTACCCCAACCCCTCGTCGGTGCTGGCCTTCATCGAGAACCACGACACCGACCGCTTCCTCGGCAACGGCCGCGACTCGCTGATGCTGAAGCAGGCACTCACGCTGCTGCTCACCGTCAACCGCATACCGCAGCTCTACTACGGCACTGAGATCATGATGAACGGCACGAAGGAGGTGACCGACGGCAATGTGAGGCAGGACTTCCCCGGCGGCTTCCCTGGCGACACGCAGAACGCCTTCACGAAGGAGGGGAGGACGAAGGTGCAGCAGCAGATGTTTGGATGGCTCTCGCGCCTGCTCCACTGGCGGCAGGGCAACAGCATCATCACCAAGGGCAAGATGATACAGTTCATACCCTATAACGGCGTCTATGTCATTGCCCGTCAGCTGGAAGACCATGCCATCGACCATCCCAACCATGTGCTGACGAAATCTGTACTCGTCGTGCTCAACGGCACCAACAGCGAGGCCACCATGGCGGTGAAACGCTATGCAGAGATCATCGGCGACGTTAAGCGAGCCAAGGACGTTCTCACCGGCCGCTTCTATGACCTGACCAAAGACCTGCAGCTGAAGCCCCGCCAGAGCCTCGTCCTACAGCTGTGACACGGTCTATCTGACAAGTTTTAGCCACGATGATCCATCCCTTTTGAACAATCCAGAAGGGACGACAGAGCATAGGCAGGGGCATGGCCCCTGCTAATGGTTGACACCACAATGAGTCCCGAAGGGACGACGGAACCGATACGCAGGGTCTGTCGTCCCTTCGGGACTTTTGTGTGGTGGGGGTGCCGTGATACAGGGGCGATGCCCCTGCCTGTAATCCGTCGTCCCTTCGGGACTTTTGCGCGCCGGCCATGATGTGCAGGTTCTCCGCCGCTCTCCCCGCCCCTGTAAGAGGAGGGGTTGGGGGAGGGGTGTTGGCCGCCGCGTAGCTCAATGCGCAGCCATCCCCTCTCATCAAGGGAAGGGGTTAGGGGTGGGCCTGTCATATTTTATCAGCGAAGAAGTTCGACCTGTGCGGTTGGAATAAGACATAATTACGTCGCTAACTATGTGAGTTTATACCGCGAAGCGGCCTGAGAAAAAACCAATAAAAACAAATAAAAACAAGAAAAACAAATTGGTAATTTTTCTCATTTGGTACAATAGCTATCGCCTTGCCCACCGCATAGCTCAATGCGCAGCCATCCCCTCCCTTCAAGGGGAGGGGCAGGGGTGG
>JAEEPZ010000062.1 GCA_016285055.1 Prevotella sp. | reverse complement strand
CGCAACGCGAATATACGTAAATGTCACGCGAATGATTCGTAAATTATAATTTGTGAGAAATTCGTGTTTCATTGATGGTCATTCGTGTTTAAAGTTTTGTCTGCGACGCTACCGCTTTACCTTAATTTGTATCAAAAAAAGGAGGAACGATTGCGCTGTAATTCAGAAACATTTTGTAACTTTGCACCCGAATGTGCACCATTATGGGCAAACTGATGATACTTCTCTACTTCATTCTCTCCGTGTTCCCTGCCGACGCAACGGAGAACCGGCGACACATCCACGTGGTGCGGCGGGGTAGCAAGAAGTCTCACCGGGGCGACACCGTGGCGAAGATATGGATTGAGGAGAACGGAGAGAAGAAGATAGAGGTAGCATGGTCGGAACTCACCGCCGACGAAGAAGCCTTGATCATTGAGACTATCGACAAGCACTGGGACGAACTGAACCGCATGATTGACGACGTCTTTGCCGGCAAAAAGATAAAGATTAAACGAATTTAATAGGAGGACAAGAATATGTGCAAATTCAAGGACACCAATCTGGGCATCAAGAAGCTCGACTTCAACGTGAAGCGCGGCGCGATGGCGGCATATTTGACCGACGGGCGCGAGATTATCGTCCCTGTCTCTATGTTCCCCGACATCAAGCACCTGACGAAGAAGCAGCGCGAGGAATGGATGATTATGGACGACCAGTATTTCTCTTTCGAAGCTCTCAGCCGCATCTATTCCGTCAAGGATTTACTGAGACTCTAACCCAACTTGGCAGTAAGCGTATCCGCTCTGACGCCTTGCTGATTTCAAGGCGATGATGCTCTGCCGCTTGCTACCAAAGGGCCGCAAGAATGATTCAGAAATAATAATTCATGAATAATTCGTGTTCATTCATGGTCATTCGTGTTTAAAAAGAAAAAACAAAAAGTCCCGAAGGGACGACGGAGCCTGCACTCGGTTCTGTCGTCCCTTCGGGACTCATTGGTGTGTCGACGTTTTATCAGGGGCCGTGCTGCTGCCTATTGGCTTGAGCACCTCTGCCGCTTTCCCCCTGCTCCTCTCTCTCGGTTGCTTGCTTACTCGTCGTCGTCGCTCCAGCCGTCGTTCTGGCGGGAGAACTGTACTTCGGTGTTGCCCAGGCGGTCGTAGGCTTGGGGGGAGGGGCTGACGCAGATGATGGCGGCGGCATGGATGTTGACTATGCAGACAGCGGGCTTCTGATAGATATTCTTCTTCATGATATGGTTGGTGTTAATGTTTTTACTTTTTTGTTGTTAACATTTACTTCACTACAACCTTGCGGCCTCCGTGGATGTAGATGCCCTTCTTCAGGTTTCTGTCGTCGAGGCGGCGTTTGTCGAGTGAGTACCACTCGGCATCGCCTCCCACGCGTACGTCGTCAATGCCGCTGACCTCGTCGTAACCGGGCAGGGGGAGGAAGGCGCGGGCGACGGCGGCGGGCAGCAAAAACGGTGATTTAAAGCTGTCCGAAATCTGTCTTTACATTTCGTACAAACCGTCCGAAGCCTTCGGACGAAGAGTCCGAAGCCTTCGGACAACTTGTCCGAAGCCTTCGGACAAACAGTCCGAAGGCTTCGGACTTTTTTGGGGCAGCTCTTCATACACATCTCCTTGAGGCATTTCCGCCTCTCCCCCCGCCCCTGTCTGTAACCTGTCGTCCCTTCGGGACTTGTCTGCGACGCAACACGAATATACGTGAATGGCACGCGCTCGGCTCTGCCGCTTGCTACCGAAAGGCTACGGGTAGGCGCGTTAGCGGGAATGGGGACGCAAGAATTTTTCATAAATAATAATTCATGAGAAATTCGTGTTTAAAGTTTTGTCTGCGACGCAACGCGAATATACGTAAATGGCACGCGAATGATTCGTAAATTATAATTTATGAATAATTCGTGTTTAAAAGTTTTGTCTGCGACGCAACACGAATATTCATGAATGACCACGAATGATTCATAAATAATAATTCATGAGAAATTCTTGCGTCCCCATTCCCGCTAACGCGCCTACCCGTAGCCTTTCGGTAGCAAACGGCAAAGCCGAGCGCGTGTTTAATTGATGGTCATTCGTGTTAAAAGTTTTGTCTGCGACGCAACTCAATGCGCAGCCATCCCCTCCCTTCAAGGGGAGGGGTTAGGGGTGGGGTCTGTAACTTTTTTGCTGCCTCATATTCGCTGTCCTTTCTTCGCTGAAACATCTTCGCTGATTGAATATTACTGACATTACAGACCCCACCCCTAACCCCTCCCCTTGAAGGGAGGGGATGGCTGCGCATTGAGCTACGCGGCGGCCAAAGGCGCAGCATAAAGTCCTTCAGGACTTGTCTGCGACGCTACACGAATATACGTGAATGACCACGCGCTCGGCTCTGCCGCTTGCTACCGAAGGGACGCAAGAATGAATCGTAAATAAAAAATTCATGAGAAATTCGTGTTTAATTCATGGTCATTCGTGTTTAAAAGTTTTGTCTGCGTCGCAGACATATAAAATATCATCCAGGAATAATTCAAGTTAAAGTCTTGCCTGCGACGCTACACAAATGACCACGCGCTCGGCCGAGCGTGTGGTCATTCGCGTTTAAAAGAAAGAAGCTGCTTAGTAGCCTATCTTGCCGTTCCAGTGGAGGAACCAGGTGGCGCGGTCGGCGAAGGTGGTCTGCACCTCAGCCTGCACCTCTGCGCTCTTGTCCTCGCCGCGGCGTGCAAAGACGTGCTTGGCCATGAAGGTGGCGGGATTGGGCTGGCGCATGGCGAAACGCATGAGGTCGTAGTAGCGGGTGCCTTCGAAAGCCAGCTCAAGGGCGTTCTCGTTCAGCAAGAGACTGTCGACGAAGAGCTGCTGCTCGGCTATGAGCTGCCGGCGCTTCTGAAGGTCAGGCTCAATGGTGTCGTTGATGAGGGCATAGTGGTCGTTGAGCGGCGTCCATCCTGAGCCGCGGCTGTGGATGCCCAGCTGGTTGCCCTCGCCATTGCCGTTGTTGTAGTTGTTGAACGTGGCCACCTGATAGATTCTGTCGTCAAACTGGAACTGGTCGAGGAAGAGCGAGTCGGCCCGGTCGTCGGTCATGTAGTAAGGCATGGCCTGCTCCTTGATCTGCCTGTTGCTGAGTCCTGTGGCGAGCACGAGCCACGCCATGCGCGGATAGCCGGCGCCGTTGAGGGCCTCTGCCAGATGGAGGTAAACCATGATGCGTCGGTAGACGGTGACATTGGTCGACCTGTGCTTCTTGATGTACTTCGTGCGGATGCGCTCCTCTGTGAAGGGGTCGTAGGTGTAGTCCTCGTCGTAGACCTGGCTGAGCCTGAGGTCGCCCGACTGGTAGCTGCGCAATCCCTTGGGTGCGAAGGAGTAGGACTGTCCGTTGTTGGCCGGCAGACAGTAGTCCTGTGCCTCGGAGATGTCGAAGATGCGCTGCGAAGCGAGGATGCTGACCTGATAGTTGTTGTTTTCGTTAGAGCAGAAGAGGTTGTTCAGCTGGCTGTATGCCCCTTCTGTTGGCGAGGAGTTGCCGGGTATGATGGTGATGAGGTCCTCGCTCCTTGCATAATCGATGGTGCCTTGGGGCACGATGAAGTCGGTTGATCCTGCAGCCCACCGCAGGTTCTCGGTCTTGGTGGGGTAGGCTGTTGATGTGCCTCCGCGCTCGTTGATGAACTGGAAGTAGAGCAAGGCAGCCTGCTTGTAGTCGTTGACGCTGGCTGTCGCTGTTGCCCTCCAGAGGTAGAACTCTGCCCTCAGCAGTGTGACGGGGAAGAAGAGCAGCTCGGTGTTGCTCACATTGGGCACTGAGATGTAGCGTCTGTCGAGCGGGAAGTCGTTGTTGTAGCGAGCAGGAACGGTGGCGAGGTCGTCGATGAAATAGGTGCAGATGTCCTCTATGCTTGCCATGTTGCCCTTCTCTGCTGCCTCTGCATCCTCACGGCTGAGCAGTGGCTCGGTGATGAGTGGCACCTTGCCGTAGTTGAGCGCGAGCTGCAGGTATGTCCAGGCGCGTATGGCCTTGACTGCCGCCCACTCTGCCATGAACACCGGCTCGTTGCGGCTTCTGAGGGCTGTGTCGGCATGAGCGAGGAAGTAGTTGCAGTTGTTGATGACGGCATAATAGTCCGTGGGGTTGTTGTAGATGTTGTCGTCGCCTACGGTGAAGTTGGCCACGTCGCGCAGGTCCTTGCTGGCTGTGGGGCTGAGGTCCACGAGGTCGCCTCGCACCTCTCCGAGCACGACGGTGCGGTCGGCCACCAGCTGCAGTTTGCCGAGTATGCCTACCACCGACCATGCTGAGTCGACGGCATTGTCGAGATGCTCCTGGTTGGCATAGAGCACGTCGTTGGACTCCTGGTTGAAGAAGTCGTCGCAGGAGGTGAGGAGGATGAGAGATGGCGAAAATGCGAAAATGAGAAATGCTGCGCATGTCATTCTCTTCATTTTCTGGATTCTCATTCCTGTCCTACTGTTAAAAGATAATCTATTCATTGTCTTACAATTTCTCATTTTCTCATTATCTTATTTTCTCATTTTCTCAATCTTTTACAGGTTGATTTTCACTCCTGCCACGATGCTGCGGCTGTGGCCTAAGTAGCCCACGTCTACGCCCTGCCCAATGACGTTGCCCGTCAGGGCTGATTCGGGGTCGCATCCGAGGTAGCGTGAGAGTGTGAGCAGATTGTTGCCCTGTACCCAGAACTGCATGCCCTGCAGGTATTCCGACTTCATGGGAAGGTCATAGCTCAGCGTGACGCTCTTCAGTCGGAGGTATGAGCCGTCTTCTATCCATCGGTTGCTGAAGCGTGCGTTGCCCATGGGGTCCTGGAAGGTGATGCGCGGCATGTCGGTGTGCTGTCCTTCCACCTGCCATCGCCGTTCCATGGCTGTGGTCTGGTTCATGAAGCGGTTGCCGCCTTCCAGCTGCGAGCGCATGTAGTTGTAGACGTCGTTGCCCAGGGAGTAGTTGAAGCGCACGTCGAGGCGCAGGTGCTTCCATGTGAGCGAGCTGTAGATGTTGCCATAGATGTCGGGGTTGGGGTCGCCGATGACGGTCTGGTCGGCATCGGTAATCATGCCGTCGCCGTTGAGGTCGGCAAAGTGCACGTCGCCGGCGCCGAAGTAGAACTTGTCGATGCCGTTCTCGGCCATGAAGTACAGCCCTTTCTCGCCTGGCTGTCCTGCCTGTATGGCCTCGTCGGTGGTGGCGAAGACGCCCAGCGCCTTGTATCCGTAGAAGAGGTTGGATGCCTGCCCCTCCTGCGAGCGGACGGTGGCTCCGTAGACCTCGGTGTCGAAGTAGCGTGTGCCGTCGGCAAGCTGCTGTGCGGTCTGCGGCAGCTGTGTCAGCTCGTTTTTGTAGTGTCCGGCGCTGGCGCCCACCTGCCACTGCCAGTCTTTCGCGGCCAGCAGCTTGACGTTGACGTCGATGTCGAAGCCCTCGTTCTTCAGCTTGCCGTCGTTGGACCAGTTCTCACGCAGTCCGCTGAGATAGCCCAGCGTCTGGCGGGTGAGGAGGTTGTTGGTGGCTGAGCGGAAATAGTTGAGCGAGAGGCCGAGGCGGTTGTTGAGGAACCGTGAGTCGATGCCGACGTTCATCCGTCGTGTGGTCTCCCACTTGATGCTGTTGTTGCCGATGCCCTCGAAGGCCAGTCCCGAGATGCGGTTCTGGTAGAGCGAGGAGCTGAAGTAGCTGCGTGCAGCGTAGTAGTCGATGTCGTCATTGCCGCTGATGTCATAGCCGGCGGTGAGTCGCAGATAGTCGATGCCGCTGACCTTGGCCATCCACGGCTCGTTGCTCATCACCCACGATGCCTGCACTGCGGGGAAGAAGGCCCAGGGTGCCTTGAAGAGCTTGATGTCGCCGCTCTCGGAGCCGAAGCGCGACGAGCCCTCCATGGTGAGGTTGGCCTGGAGATAATAGCGGCTCTTGTAGTTGTATTCTGCCTGTGCATACCATGCCAGGCTGTTCCAGTTCTCATTGATGCTCTTGGCACCCTTGCCCAGCAGGCCGGCGTGCATGCGCGGTGTCTTGTCGCTGCCGGTGTTGTAGCCCCACTGACGGTTGACGGAGTAGCTCTCCCAGTTGAGGCGTGCGCCGCCGAAGAGGTGGAGGTGGTGGGCGCTGAATCGCTTGGTCCAGTCGATGCGTGTGTCGCTCATCACGGAGTTCTGCTTCGATGCCAAGGAGCGCACCTCGTTCTCTACCGTGCTTGCAAGGCTGGAGACGTAATAGTTGGGCGTGCCGTTGATGGGTATGTAGAACATCTCGCTGGTGTTCACCAGGTTGTAGCTGAAGTGCTCGCTGACGAACAGGTCTTTGCTGATGAGATACTTCGGCGTGATGGTGAGGTTGAGCATGGAGTTCTCGAAATGGTTCTTGTTCTCAGCGTCCGACCACTCGAGGATGGCTGCCGGATTGCCTAACTGCCAGTTGTAGCCATTGTATCTGACCATGGCCTCCTCCAGATAATTCTCCTGTGCGATGTCGAACTTTGACGTTGAGAACCGTCCTGACCCCGTCTCGTCGTGTCCGTAGCTGTAGGGACTCATGAACGGGCTCTTGGTGTAGGCCAGGAACGAGGACGCTGTGGGCGTGCCTTCTTCATAGCCGATAGGTGCGCCGTCGTTGCGCAGGTTGCGTGTGACGTTGGAGAACGAGGCATCGAAGCGCACGTCGAGCTTGGGGCTGAGGCCGATGTCGGTGTTGAAACGCACGTTCAGACGGTCCATGTCGTTTTTCTTCAGCGTGCTCTGCTGGTTGCTGTAGCCTACTGAGAGGTTGTAGTTGGCCACATCGTCGCCGCCCTCCACATTGATGCCGTAGTTCTGGGTGAAGGCGGTGCGATAGACGTAGTCCTTCCAGTCGGTGTCCTGGTGGTAGAGGTCGTAATAGTAATAGCTGGGATTCTCGTTGAGGAACTTGAAGGTGCGTGTCAGCGTCTGCGTGGTCTTCAGCAGCTCTGAGGCATAGCCTCTGTACTCCTCGTTGCCCATCACCGAATAATACTTCGGCTCGAGTGTGACGCCGGCTGAGATGTTGGCCGTGATGCGTGTGGCCATCGACTTGTTGCGTCGTGTCTGTATGAGGATGACGCCGTTGGCCCCCTTGGCTCCGTAGAGCGCGGTGCCGTTGCGCAGCACGGTGACCTTCTCGATGTCGGCCGGATTGATGTTCGACAGCACATCGTTGTAGAAGCCGTCGTGCAGCATGGTGCGTGTGTACTGCTGGTCGATGATGACTCCGTCGATGACGACGAGCGGCTGCGCGTTGACGTTCAGCGAGTTGAGGCCCTGCACAAACATCACCGAGCCAACGCCCGGGGCGCCGCCACGGCTGATGGTGTGGACGAAGGCGCCCAGCTGGTCCTGCATCTCATCCTTGATGTTGATGGCGTTGGTGTAGCGGAAGTCGGTGGCTTCCTGCGTCCCCAGGACGTTGGTCTGTGCTGAGTAGTCGTTCTTGAACGTCATGGGATAGAGCAGGGTGGGGCGCTGCTCGTCTTCGCCGGTGAGTCCCTGGCGCAGCGGTCCGTAGTCGGTGGTGGTGACGAAGAGCGCGCTGGCAAAGACGGGCACCTTCAGCTCGTAAGTACCGTCGTCGTTGGTCAGTGTGCTGTAGCCGTCAATCTCGGCCGCCCTGACGATGGCTCCTGCTACGGGCTGACGCGTGGCCGCATCGATTACCTGTCCCCGGACGGTGCGCGTGGGATATTTTTTCTGCACAACGGGTTTTCTGACCGGTGCGCTCACCTCCACCTCTTCCGTCTCTTCGTCCTGAGCGTAGAGGCTGGCCGGCAATGCTGCCAGCAGTGAGAGGGTCATGCCAAATAAGATATATCGTCTCATAGTGTCTTTCTTTGTGAATAAGTCGTGGAACATATTAGCGGAGCATATACCAGTATTTATAGGCGCGGTCGTCGTACTGCCCGTGAGGATAGAGTAGCACGCCGGGCTGTCCCTGCACCGTGGCGGGTATGCCTTCGCCGCTGAGGGCATCGACGAGCTGCAGCGTGCCGTGGGGCACTAAGAGGATGCAGTCGATGCGGACGGTGCGCGAGAACGTCACATCGTTCTCATTGCTCTTGACACGCGTCTCTACCCTCATCACCGTTTGCAGGTCGTTGTTGTCCACTCCGTAAGTGCAGTTCTGGAACTTGTAGTCCTCGGCTACCAGCAGATAGTCGATGGCATTGGGTGTAGTGGTCAGGTCGCTTGTCCTGTAGTCTTTCTTGACGCCGGGGCTGCTGATGGTGCAGCGCACCTTCGTCGGCAGGCGCTGGGTCATGGTGGCGTTGCTGTCGTTGGCCAGTGCCGGCACCGTGACGAGGTAGATGTCGTATCCGATGTTGGAGAGCATCCCCTTCAGGTAGAAGTCGATGTAGATGTTGTCTGACAATGTGGGTGACACCTCGATGAATGCGTTGTTCCACACACGTCCGTAGAAGTCGTTGTCGGTGGAGACGAAGCAGTCGGTGATCTTGGCCAGGTTGACGGAGTCCTTCAGCTGCGTGTCGTAAGCGCGCTTCACGGCCTTGATGTTGGAGCTGTATTCTGCCTCTGCGATGATGTACTGTGCAAAGGTCATGCGCTTGTCGATGTTCCACTGCGAGGTCTTGCGCACCTCTCCGTTGCTGCACCTGATGATGTCGGCCCCTGCCAGTGCTCCGTTGGGATTCAGCGGCTTGTAATACTGATAGTATTCGAAGGGCTTGCCCCACGTCATGCTGCGCAAGGCGTATTCACGGATGCAGTTGGTGGACATGGCCGAGTCCTTGAATGCCTCGTCGCTGTTGAACGTGCGGCTGAAGACGGTGCCCTCCACAATGGCGAGGCGGGTGTTGCGGTAGACGAGTGAGTCGCGCTTGTCCACGCCCTCGGGGTAGTTGAAGTACGGCTCATACTCTTCCACCAGCCGGCTCCACACATCGTTGGTGGGCGTGAGGAAGACGTAGGAGCTGTCCTCTATGTGCAGGTTGCCCAAGGTGTTGAAGAGCCTGTTGCGCTGGATAAACACTGAGTCGAGATACTGCGTCTTGCCGTCCTTGATGCTGCCGGCCACGCTGAGGCTGGGCATGAACTCCTTGTAGTAGAACTGCGGGTAGCTGCGTCCGCTGATGAGCGGGTCGCCGCAATAGAGGAAGGCACGCAGGCTGTCGAGGTCGGGGTCCTTGCGGATGTATTCGAAGACGTTGGGCAGGAACTCCACCGTATGGTCGACGGTGAAGAGGATGCCATTGCTGTAGAGGGCGTTCTTCGAGAGGAACGACGCGTTGCCCAGCTTGTTGTTGAGCAGTGACAGCTTCTTGCCGTTCATCATGCGGATAGAGTCGTTGGTGTGGTCTGAGACGGAGTGGTTGAACAGGGCCACATGATTTTGTATGAACTCCTTCATCACGGTGTTGTCGCTCTCCAGCGTTCCGTTGTTCTTCTCGGTGCGGTACTGGGCAATGAGCGCCTGCGCCTGCTCCTTGGAGAAGCAGTCGTTGGTAGGTGCGAAGACGGTGAGCACCTGTGCGGAGTTGAGTGTGCGGTCGAATCCGCAATCCTCTATGACGCTGGCGAAGTTGCTCAGCTGCGGATTGTCCTTGATGGCCTGCCACAGCGTGTTGTCGCTCATGCCGTACTCAGCCGTGGCCTGCCCGTCGTAGTGGTCGTCCCACTTGTCGGTGCAGGAGACCCCCACCCAGCCTCCCCCTGCGAGGAGGAGAAGATACATTGTGAAGCGGAAGAGCCCCTTTGCCTTTTCATATATTGTCTGTTTCATAATCGTACTATATTATTCTTATTGATAACAATGGTAACCGCTCCCCTCCCTCGCAGGGAGGGGCATGGGGGTGGGTCTACAGGTCGTCCTCGAGCTCGCCGTCGCCGTCAACGCCATAGACGGTCTTCGGCACCATCTCGAAGTAGTCGAGCATGAACTCGTTGTCCTGTCCGGCGTCGGTGTTGCCACTGCCTACACGGAATCGGACGTAGTGGTCCTTGGTGGCATCGATGTATCCCTGGTAGAGGATTTTGCGATACGTTCTGGGGTTGCCTGCGAAGTAGTTTCTGAACTGGTCGTCGGAGACGGTGGCGGGGAAGTGGTAGATGCTGCGTCCGCCACGGTAGGCGCCCAGGTTGCGCAGCAGCTTCTGCTCTGCGGCACGCTCTTCGTCGCTCATGCCCTTGTAGTTGTTCAGCTTCTCGTCGTCCACGAAGCGGTCACTGATGTAGAGGTCGCTGTTGAGGAACTTGGTCATGTCGAGGGGCAGTCCCTGCGGCTCACCGTCGAAGTAGGTCTGCATGATGCCGCGGCGCGGTATGGCGCAGAATCCGAGGCGCAGCTGCCACTCGCCGCTGTAGGGCACGGGCGGTATGCGGAAGGTGAAGTCGTACTTGCCCTTGAGGTTCCACTCATCGCCCTGCCACGACCAGAAGTTGCAGTGGGGGCGGCGCAGCACCACATAGCAGTTGGTGAAGGATACACCGTCGAGGTATCCCTCTGGGAAGTAGTAGTTGCGGCCGTTGTCGGGCACCTCTTTCTCGTCGGGGAAGTTCTGGTCGTCGTCCTTGTCGTAATTGCCCTCCAGGCGGATGCCTTGGTTCATCACCTCGGGGAAGATGGCTGAGAAGTCCATGCGGATGCGCATGTTCTGCACCACGTCGCGCACGTCCTTGCTGAAGACCACGAGGTCGTCGACGTAGTAATAATGACCGTTGACGGCATCATACTCCACGTCGGGGTTCATGCTGGACACATTAATAATATGTGCGCCGCGGTACTCATAGTCGGGCGACTCATAGCGCCGGTTGATGAAGTGCTGGCCTTTGAAGGAAGCATCGGTGCCGTAGATGTCGAGCTCCTCTAAGTGGGTGTTGAGCCCCAGCGGGTCTCTTCTCTTGTTTTTGCTGAGCTGCTCAATCTTCAGCATGGTGTAGGGCAGCAGTGTCTGATACCAGTCCACGGGGTTGCAGAGTCGTGTGTCGAATCCGAAGGCCTCCTTCGTCTGCGTCGGCTCAAAGGGTGTCAGCTGGTCGGGGCCGGCATAGCGGTTGAGGATGTGGTACTGCACGAAGCGGTGCAGCGGGTTGACGGGGCTGTCGAGGTGGTTGAAGTCATGGCCCTCGGCCTTGGTGTCGCCGGGATAGACGGGGTCATAGAAGCGGCACGCCAGTTCGTAGAGGGCATGCAGGTTGCCCTGGCTGGTGGAGATGCCGTACTCCTCGAACTTGGCCTTGTAGAGCGAGTCAGGCTCGATGAAGGCCGTGTAGCCGTATTTCTTCTTGTCGGGCACCCAGGCCACCTCTTCCCAGATGTCGGAGCGGTAGCGGTACTTGGGCTGCTTGTTGCTGTAGTCGGGGTCTTCGATGAGCAGTATCTGCTCGCGCACACCGGTCTTCTCCAGCGCCTCGTAGAAGATGCTGATGTCGGGGTTGTCGCGCAAGATGTCGGAGATGAAGCTGTTCGACTTCTCTATCACCTTGTCGATGGGCTGCATGATGCCGTTCTCCACCGAGTCGTTCTGATGGATGAAGGTGCCGTCGGCCAGTGTCTTCTCGAAGATGACGTGTGCCTTCTTCTCTATGAACACCACTGCGTTGCTGTCGGCATCCACGCCCTGCGATGTGGCGAGATAGCGGCCCAGCATGTTGGTGGTGGGTATGGTCTGGCTGTTCATGGAGAAGGTGGTGTAGAGGTTGTCCACGAGGTGTGTGCGTGCTATGGTGTCGCAGTCGGCGGTGCTGAGCTGGTCCACGCTTTGCAGTCCGCGCTTCTTCAGATATTCATCCACGGCGTCGTTGTCGGGCACGAAGCAGGTGTACTTGCCGTAGGTGGAGAGAAGGTCCATGAGCTGCGCCCGCTCCACGATGGCCTTAAACTGGCTGTAGCAGGGACGGTTGGCCAGGTAGTCGCTGATCATCTCGCCCGTGAACGTGTAGAAATACTCGCTGTCAGGCTCGTCGGAGCAGCTGGTCAGGAATAAGGAGGCAGGAGTAAGCAGTAAGGAAAGAATCCCTGCCGCACCTGTCGCAATCTTTTTGCTTATCTTGGTAATCATAACTGTAAACTATAAACTATCAACTATCCACTATTTAGCCGTCTTCTCATAGCTCTCGTTCTCTCCCGTACCGAAGGCCGGGTTGGGCTTGAGGTTGCGGTTGACGCGCATCTCTTCATAGTTGTAGGGCCAGAAGATGGCGTCCATCTTCTTGAAGAAATTGCTGACGTAGCCGGAATTAACGTCCTCGCGCTTCGACATGATGGAGGCAAAGTCATTGGTATTGCCGATGCGCATGGCATAGCGCACGAGGTCGTAGTAGCGTTTGCCCTCGAACATCAGCTCGCGGCGCCGCTCGCGCTCCACCAGGCTTTCCATCTGCGACTTGCTGTTGTAGCTGCTGCGCTTCAGGGTGTCGGCGGCCTGCAGGGTGTTCTTGCAGATAGAGCGCTTGTTGATGGCGTTGACCAGCGAGAAGGCCTTGTCCAGTTTCTCACGGTTGATGCTGGCGGCGACGCTGTCGGTGCCCTCTGTCATCTGCTGGCACAGGGCCTCGGCCTCTAAGAGCATGATGTCTGACAGACGGTAGATAATCCACTTGCTGCCGTTTTCTCCATCGCCGTAATAGGTGCGCCCCCTCTCCGTGTCTTTCTCGTTGTCGGACACCTTCGAGTGCGAGGCGTTGACATCCTGCGCCCTGGTGGCATACTTGGTGATGTAGCCGGTGCTGGAGCTGAAGTTGGTGTAGAGGCGCACGTCGAAGGCTTTGTTGGCATCTTCAAAGATGGTGCGGCCCGACTCCTTGGTGGCATCCTCGGTGATGAGTGATGTGGCCACGAATGAGCCTTTCTGGTTTCTGCTGTTTCCATAGAGGCTGCTGATGGCGGCGTTGGCCGTCTGTCCGCTGCTGGCAGGATTGTCTGCATAGACGAGTTCAAAGATGGTCTCAAAGCTGTTGCCCTTGATGAAGAGGTCGGAATAGGCTTTGCCGTAAGTGCTGCCGTTGAGGTTGTCGCATACCAGCGGGTAGCCGTTGGTGCGCAAGAGCATCTGCTCGGCTTCTCTGGCGCTGATGAGGCTGCCGGCGGTGTTGACCTTCTCTATGAAGTAGTCCTTCTTCGAGGCGATGAGCATGTCGGCATAGCGGATGCAGTTGTCGTAGTCCTGCTTCCACAGATACATCTCGCAGAGCATGGCATAGATGGCATCGCGTGTGATGCGTCCTGTCTGGTCGCGTGGCTCGGTGAGCGGATAGCGTGTGACGGCGTCGCCCTTCACGCTCTCCAGGTCATAGATGAGGCTGTCGAGGACGTCGTAGAACGGCGTGGCGGGCAGGTCCATGGGCTGGTCGTCGTCGGTGTATGCCTGACGGCTGAAGGGCACGTCGCGGAAGGTGCGGATGAGGTAGAAGTAGCAGAGCGAGCGCAGGGCGGTCATCTCGGCAACGGTGGCCTTGAGGTCGGCCTGTGTGAAGCTGGGGTCCACATTGTTGAGTATCGGGGCGTACTTCATCACGGTGTTGCACCGGTTGATGACGGTGTAGAACTTATCCCACTTCGTGTAGGTGTTCATGGCAGTGATGTTCTCGCGCAGCACGTTGTAGAGGTTGAGCTGGTTGGTGATGTCGCGGCCTCCCGCCACATTGTCGCTGCGGCCTTCGCCCCACACCATCATGCGCTCGCGGATGTCGTTGCTGAGCAGCTCGGCATAGCATCCGGTCACCACATTCTCCACGTCAGACTTCTCGTCCCAGAAATCCTCCAGGATAATCTCGTTCATCTGCTTGATTTCGAGAAAGTCGGAGCAGGAGGTGAGCGTTATGCCCAGCAAGAAAGAACAAAGAACAAAGAACAAATTTGTCTGCCTTTTTGCCTTTTGGTTTATCGTGGTAGTCATATCTTTTGATTCTTTTATTGTTGTAGTCTTCAATTCTCCTTAGAACTCAACGGTGACACCCAGGGTGTAGGAGCGTGAGCGCGGTGTCTGTGCATCGTCGGTGGCCGGCCATTCGCCTCCGAATGCGATGTCGGGGTCGACGCCGCTGTACTTCGTGATGACGAAGGGATTGTTGATACTGGCATACATGGATATGCGGTTCAGTCCAATCCATTTCAGCTGCTGCTTCCTCAGCGAGTAGGACAGCTGGGCGTAGCTCATGCGCAGGTAAGAACCGTCTTCGACGAAGCGGTCGCTGATGAGGGTGTTGTAGTTGGTGGATGCGCCGTACATGGCACGCGGAATGGTGGTGATGTCGCCCTCCTTGCGCCAGCGGTAGTTCACGGCCTGGCTTTGGTTGTCGTTGTTGATCATGGCCTCCGAGCGCAGGCGTGCCATGTTGATGATTTTGTTGCCCACGCGGTAGGTGAACTGTGTGCTCAGGCGCCATTCGCCGTAGCTGAAGGTGAAGCCGAAGCCGCCGGTGAGCTTGGGCAGCGATGAGCCGAGGTAGGTGATGTCGAGGGCGTTGATCTGTCCGTCGTGGTTGATGTCTTCGTAGATGGCATCACCGCCGTTGAATCCGGCAAACGACTGGTTGTGGCCGGTGCCGTCGATGCGGTAGTCGTACATGATGCGCTTGGGCACGTCGTTGCCGTCGAGGATGATTTGTCCGTCGGCATTGACGGCCACAGGGGCGGTCTTGCCCTCGGCCACGAACTGGTTCCAATAGTCGTAGATTTGCTCGCGCGTCATGCCTTCGACAGCGTTCCTGATGGTATTATAGTTGTACTGGTACACGCCTTTGTACTTGAAGCCGTAGATGGCGCCGAAGGGGTTGTGCAGCTGCACGCGCACCAGTCGCTCAGCGTTATGATAGCCGTAGATGGAGTTCTTGTTCTCGAGGATGTACTTGTCCATCTCCAGTATCTCGTTGCGGTTGTTGCCGAAGTTCACGTTCATGTCCATGGTGAACTTATTGACCTTCAGCAGGCGGTTTGTGTTGATGTGGAACTCCCAGCCTGTGTTGCGCATCTTTCCGTTGTTGTGATAGCGCTTGGTGGCATAGCCTGAGTTGGAGGGTATGCGGAAGTTCTCGAGCAGCATGTCGCTGGTGGTGCTGCGGTAGCCTTCGAGGGCGAGGGTGAGCCGTCCGTCGAAGAATCCGAGGTCGATACCGAGGTTATAGCTGGTGACGAGCTCCCACTTCAGGTCTGACAATCGCAGTCGCAGGGGCACCATCGACGAGCGGTTGATGTAGGTGCCGCCGGCTCCGTAGGTGGAGGTGTAGAGGTAGTTGTCGCGCGGCTGTTTGCCCACACGTCCCCAACCCGGACGGATGGCGAACATCGAGAGGGTGGGCTTCAGCTTCTGCATCCAAGGCTCGTCGCTGACAATCCACTTCAGCGACACGGAGGGGAAGTATCCCCATCGGTGGCCCGGTCCGAACTTCGTGGTGCCGTCGGCACGCACGGTGAAGTCGGCGATGTAGCGCTCCTTGTAGGCATAGTGTGCCGAGAAGGTGTAGTACATGGAGCGCCACTGGTTGTAGGGCGAGTCCATGTTGCTGATGATGCCGCCGGCAGCGGGGCTGGTGATGACGCCGCCCGTGGAGGGCAGGCCGTAGCCGCTGGTGGACTGCGAGTTGCTGCTGCCGCTGGTCAGCTCGAAGCGGGCCATCATCATCATGCTGTGGTCTTTGTTGGTGAAGGCGGGCGTCAGCGTCAGCGTCTGCTTCGTGTTGAACGACACGCTCTTCGCCGAGCTGTTGGCGGTCTGGTTGATGTTGCTGCCGGTGATGGCACCGCTGACCAGTTCCTGGGGATAGAACGACTCGTTGTACTGGTTGGCGATGTTCATCAGCACGGAGCCGCGCCACTTCAGCTGCCAGTGGTCCTCGTCAAGGCCCAGCAGGTTGTAGTCGATAATGAGCTCGGGGTTCATGTCGTAGCTGCGGCGCTGGCTCTTCGCAAGGTTGGCCAAAGCCACGGGATTGACGTATGCCTTCTGGTTGTCGTTGGCACCAGCCTTGCTCTCGTTGAAAATAGAGGAGCCGCTCTGCAACATAGTGTAGTAGCGATCAGTGTCGTTGCCATCGGCATCCTGTTCATAGATGCTCATGTTTGGCATCTTGATGAGAGCCCAGTGCAGGAGGTCCTGATTGCCAACTCGATAGTTCATGTCGTTCTTCGTGTAGGTGAGCGAGAAGTTGGTGCTCACGCGGATGCGCTCCGACACGTTGTAGTCCAATGCCACGCGGGTGGTGAAGCGGTTCATCTTCTGCTTGATGGCCGTACCCGTCTCATGGTCGTAGCCGCCGCTGATGCGGAAGAGGGCTTTCTCGCCGCCGCCGCTGATGGTGACGTAGTGGTTCTGGCGCAGGCCCCACTGCGTGACGGCGTCGCGCCAGTCGGTGTTGTTGTTGTACATCTCGTATTCTGAGAAGTCGTCCTCGTAGTTCAGCTCGCGCACGTCGGCCGACTTGGTGTCGTCCTGCTGCGGGTTGAAGTAGGCCTCCTTCAGCATCATGGTGTAGTCGTCGCCGTTGAGCAGCTTGTATCCCTTGGGCTGATAGGTGCCAGTGAGTCGCAGCTGATAGCTCACGCGTGGTTTGCCGCGTGCGCCGCGCTTGGTGATGAGCTCTATGACGCCGTTGCCGCCCTGCGAGCCGTAGACGGCGGCAGCGGCAGCATCCTTCAGCACGGTGATGCTGGCGATGTCCTCGGGGTTGATGTTCAGCAGCTCGGCAAATTTCTCGTCGTTGGCTCCGGCCATGTCGAAGTTGTCGAGGTTGACCTCGCGTATATTGCCGTCGACGACGATGAGCGGGTTGGCGTCGGTCAGCGTCGACAGCGAGCTGGCACCGCGGAGGCGCATGGTAGAGCCTGAGCCGAGGTTGCCGCTGTTGCCGATGATGTCGAGGCCGGCGATGCGGCCCTGCAGCGCCTCGTCGATGGTGGTCATGCCTAAGCCCTCGAACTCCTTCATCGAGATGGTCTGCGAGGCGTAGGAGATCTCGCGCTCGGGGATGGGCAGGCCGTTGCCCTGTGCGCGGCGCTTCGACTTCACCACGACGGTCTCCAGCTGCTTGTCCGACTTCATCCTCAGATTGTAGGTCGTCTTGTTGATAGGCTGCGTGATGGTGGAGAGGCCGATGTAGCTGAAGCGTATCTTGTTTCTGGTGTCCTTCACCTTCATGGTGAAGTTTCCGTCAAGGTCGGTGACGGCTGAGTTGATGATACGTCCGTTGGCGTCAATCTCGCAAACGGTGGCGCCCAGCAGCGGGCCGTATTCATCAGACAGCGTGCCGTGAACGGAGGTGATCTCCTGAGCCGATGCGCACAGAGGCAACAGGGCCAGCAGCAGTCCGTAAATAAATATTCTTATCCGTTTCATCCGTTTATTCCGTTTTAATCCGTTGTGGTAGGTCATTTCTTGTATGCTGCTTCAAGTTCCTCAAGCACCACCTGGCGCCAGGGCCGCATCTCATGATACATGAGCGGGCTGTCGATGAGGTGCACGACGGCGTCGCTCACCATGCGCTGCAAGCCGCCCTTGAGCCAGTATTCGCGTACTATGTTGTTATAGAGTCCTGGCGTGGTGACGACACGGTGCTGCTTGCCCAGCTCGTCGGTGACGGTGATCTGCTTGTTGTCGAAGCTCACGTCGAGGGTGAAGAAGCGGCGGTTCACGGGGTTGCGCTTCATGGTCTCAAACTGGCCGCTGTAGCGGTCGGAGGCCAGGCCGATGGCCACGCTGTGGTCTTGCACGTGATAGCGCACGAAGTCTCTTACCAGGTTCTGCACCAGCTCCTTAGCCTTCTTGCGGTAGTTGGTCTTCTGCGAGGCGTTCAGCTCTTCAAAGGTTTCTATCAGCAGGTGCTCAGCCTCCAGCAGACTGTCGAACTCGGCAGTCTTCGACGTGTTCCATGCGGCGTCGATGGCATCGAATGAGGGCAGCTTGCCTTCTCTCTGCAGCTGCTCGATGGAGCTGTTGGTGGGCACGTAGACGGTGTAGTTATAGTTGTCGAAGAGCGTCAGGTTGACATTGTTCTGTGCCGAGCTGCCTGCCGTGAAGGTCTCGTCGCCACCGGCCTTGATGCTCTTCGAGAAGAGGGCAGCAAGGTCGTTGTTCGACAGATGCAGGAAGGCGCTGTACTCGTCGTGCGACTTCAGCATCATCGACAGCGACTTGGTGGTGGGCAGGGGCAGGGTGTTCTCTAACTGATAGCTGACGCCGTTGACCTCCTTATACACTTCTGCCACTTCCACGGGCTTGCCGTTGCCTTCCATCTGCCATCCGCCCTCGAAGGCGAGGTGCCCGTTGGCGCCGCGGCTGATGCGCACCATGCTGCCGCCTTTGGTGAGGAAGTAGGGATAGCCCTCGTTCAGATAGTCGTCGAGGGTCTTCTGCTTGGCAGAGTCGGGCACGACGATGATGAGCTGGTTGATGAGGTTCTCCAGCATGTTGCGCACCTTCGTCGCTGCTACGGGTTGCTGGGCTGACGTGTTGGCAAGGGTCAGCGAGCCGTCTTCCTCCACCACTACGGGGCGTGGCTTGGCCTGCACCCACTCGTTTTGCTTCTTCGATGTGTCATACTCCCAGCTCATGGCGTTCACCTTCATCAGCGTCGTGGTGTCGCCTTCCTCGCTGATGCGCATCTGCTCGCCGCCGTAGGACACGGGGTCGATGTAGGTCTGCATGGCATCGTTGGAGGGCAGGAGCAGGGCATAGCGCGAACTCATGGAAAGCAGATAGGGCTTGAAGTTGAACGGGTAGGTCTCCACTTCGCTGATGTGGCCGTAGCCGTCGTAGGTGATCTTGTAGTAGCCTTCGGCGCCTGTCAGCGACCAGTAGATGATGCTCATCGTCTGGTTGTGGAACGAGGCGGGCGAAAGCACGGAGACGAACTCCACAGGCATGAACACCTTGTTGGTCATGTACACCACGCCGTTGCAGCCCACGAAGCACGAGTCGATGTCTTCCTTCGTGATGCCGAGCGGCTCGAAGGCGTCGTTGAGCACGGTGTGGAACTTCGACGGCACTGCGGCGGTGATGGAGCTGAGCTGATGGTTGCGCACCAGCGACGTGAGCACCTTCATGTTCACCTCGTCCCACGAGCCGAACTCATCCTGCAGGGCGCGGCCCTCGTTGTTCCAGAAGCGGTTAAGGGCATCGTTGGTGGGAACAATCATCACGCCGGCATCGTTGTGCAGGGTGATGTCGAGCTTGGAGTCGACATACTGGTTCCAGCCCGGGTCGAAGACGAGTTGGCCGCCGCAGTCGTTCTTGTCCTGTGCTTCTGACAAGATTCTGTTGTTGGCATAGCGGTTGGCATAATAGGCGAGCACGTAGACGGTGTCCTCGCGATTGTAGAGTCGGTTGTACTCGCTGCTGAACGTGCCGAATCCGCCCTTCTCGTCCACGTCGGGCACGGGCACCGAGAAACGGTCTACGAGGCTGGTAAACAGCGACATGTTGGGATGCTGGTGCATGATCTGCGCCATGTTCTGTGCCGACTCTATGACGCCGTCCACCTTCTGTATGTAACCGTTCTTGCAGGTGATGTCGCGTACGCCGACGCGCTTGCCGTTGACCCACGCCTCTGCCGTCGACTTGGCCTGCTGGTTGGTCAGTATGGCCAGGTCTTCATCCGTTATCTTGTGATACTGCATGAAGGCGGGCAGGAAATGAATCATGGGCGGCTCGGTGATGTCGCACATGATGGGGATGGGCTTGTTGCGCTGTCGCACTTCGTCCCATGCCTTTGCAGCCGGGAACTTCGATGGCGGCATGATGTAGACGGAGTCGTAGATGGACACTGCCGTCTCGCGGCGCATGGCCCTTCCCTCCAATGGTGTGGAGTTGTCGCTCTTAGCCTTGTCGTTAGACATCAGCTCGATGAGGTAGGCGTTGTTGATCATGGCGTTCTTCAGCAGCAGCTTCTTCTGCGCCAAAGAGAGGTCGTCATAGCTCTTCACGCCCCAGTTGTTGTTGCGGAACCACACGCCGTAGGCCGAGTCGTCGGCAGCGAAGAGCGTCTTCGAGCCAGTGTGTGCCAGCACCTCGTGCTGCCCAAGGTCGTCGATGAGCTTCATCACGGTCTGGTAGTTGCCTTCTTCCTGCAAGCGCTCGTAGATGGAGTTGCCCAGCCACTCGGGCTGTCCGCTCAGCACCTCGTCCTTACACGAGGTGGTGAGCATGGCGGCAACCATCATCAGCGTGCAGGCGGCAGTCATGTTCCGTGCAGGTTTGATGATAGAGGTTCGTCTCATAGTATGGAAATTGTTTATATAGTTGTTAGTTCTTTATGTAGTCAGACCGCCACTGCGGACTGGAGGGTTTTCTGATGGAGGGGAAGCCGAAAGCGGCTTCTGTGGGGGGCTTGTGGGGCTTTGTGGGCTTTGTGGGCTTTGTGGGCCTTGTGGGTTTTGTGGGTTTTGTGGGCTTTTGGGCCTTATAATAAAAAAACGAAGGACTGGCGACGGCATTTTCTGCCGCCACCAATCCTTATCGAGCTAAATGTTCTTTACATTATTAATACTCATGCGTGCGTGTGCGCGTGCGCAAACATTATTACTATTTGCGAACCTTGCGAACCACGACGGTGCCGTTGTCGAGAGTGATCTTCTGGATGACGATACCCTTCTGCACGTTGGTGGTCTTGCGGCCGTCGAGGGTGAAGAACTCCACCTTCACGGGCTGTGCCACGGCGATGCTCTCCACTGACAGCGGGTTGCCGCTCAGGCCCTTCGTGCTGTTCTTTCCGTAGTAGTAGAGGCGGAAGTCGTCCCAAACCACCCAGTAAACATTGGTGGGCTGAGGATCCTTCTTGATGCCAACACGCAGCTTGCCGTCCTCGTTCACCTTCAGCACCACCTTGCTGGTGAATGCGCCTTCGATGCGGCCATCCTCCGTCTCAGCCTTGCCGAGGTCGAGGAATGCGCGAGCGCTGCGCAGTGAGGTGGGCCACCAGTATGTGGTCTCGTCAAGCGTCACGGCCACTGTCTCTTCCCAAGCCAGGTCGTCGTTGAAGTCGGGCTTCTCCTCGCCAGAGGGAGCACCGTTCATCAGGTTGGTGATAGGAGCTGAGAAGATCTCGCCAGTACCGTTGGAGCCATAGAGGAATGCAGCGGAGGCGTTCTTGTCGGCTGTCCATACCTGATAGTTGTCGTCGAAGCGCTCCTGAGTGGAGTGCTCATAGTTCACGGCAGCCATCTCGATGAGACCGTCAACCTGCAGGATGTAAGTACCCTCGGGCAGGCCGATGATGTCCTGATAGAGGTCGATGGGCTTGAAGTAGGCCTCCATAGCGCAAGCAGCCTTCTGGTCGTCGTTGATGCCCAGGAAGTCGTTGTTGCCAGTCCAGCCGGCGTCGGTGCTGATCAGTTCGTCGTACTCGTTGAGAGCCTCATAGCTGGCCGACTTGATGGCTGCAGTCATGTTAACAGGATTCTGGTCGCTGGCGCCTGAGAAGTCGGGCAGAACCAGGCGGGTCATCATCACGTTGATCTTGTCGATGTACTCCTGAGCCTGTGCGTCGGTGAAGGTCTCGTTGAAGATACCGTTCTCCACCTCAGCCTTCAGAGCGGCAGCCTCATTCTGCACATCAGCGCTGGCCACAGCCTCATACATAGCGTTCTCGAGTTCAGTGAGGGCTTTACTCAGCTTATCGAACAGAATCACGGAAGCGTCGACAGCGGGCTTCACGTCGTAGATCTGATCCAGCAGGTCGTACATGGCATGGCCCCAAGCAGTATCGTCGCTGTCGTGAGTCTCAGCCATGAGTGCCTCGGCGTCGGCCAAGAGCTTCTCCACATTGGCTCTCACATCGGCGCCAATGAGCAGGCCCTCGATGTTAACAGTGGCCACAGCCTCCTGCAGGGCAGGCTTCACATACTCGGGCAGGAAGCCCTGATAGGTGAGCTTGAAGTTATCCCAGATGCACCACCAGTGTGAGTTCATATCCACGCTCTTCACGCCGATGCGCATGGGCTCGCCCTCCTTCACCAGTCCGAAGGCGCTCTTCTTGTACATGCCCCACTCGAAGCAAAGGCTGGCACCACCCATGGAGTTAGGATAGTTGTTCGACCACGACCAGCTCTCAATGACGGGCAGTGTGCCGTCCTCGAGGTAGTGCTCGGGGGCCACCTCCTCAGATGACACGTCGGGGAAGTCGGTCATCATATTGTTCAGGTAGAGTTTCACAGGAATGTTTGTCGCGTTGCCCTCGTTACGCACATAGCCCTGCACTTCAAGCTGATAGACACCGGCGGGCAGGTCGTTCACCTCCTGCCAGAGGTCGAAGCCCCAGCAGTGCCATGCTTCGAAGCAATGGTTGGTCTTGCCGATGGCATTAATCATAAGTTGGTCTAAGTCAGAGCCGAGAGGACCGGGAGTAAAGTTACCCTTGCGTGTCTTGTCGGCATGCCAACCTTCAGCGGTTCCATAGCTGCCGTCATCATTCATGTCGCCCGAAGCAGTAAGTCCGGAGGGATTAGACGCACTTGCTATTCCACCCTCGAAGTCAGCATTCTTAATGTAGAACGTCACGTCGGTGCCGGGCTTCAGGTTCTCCTTAGCAAACTTCTCGCAAGCCTCAATCAGGGCAGCAATCTTGGCAATCTCAGCCTCCAGCTCCTCGTTGGTCAGCTCGCGGTCCATCTCGATGTCCTCTACCTCATAGAGATAGTCGGCCACGCCGTCCTGCATGGTCCAGGGGTCGGTCCAGCCGAGGTCGGTCACGCGGTCGTTGGTCTTCTGCACAGCAGCCTTCCACTGCTTCCACAGGTCGATGTTCTTCTGCAGAGCATCGTAAGCAGCCTTCACTTCAGCCAGAGCAGCCTTGATCTGCTCGGGAGTGTTCAGCGAGCTGAGGTCCTGCGTAGCTATTGCATTGTAAGCCTCGAGATAGGATGCCGTGAAGAGCACCTCATCCTCGTCGAGCTCCAGCTCCTCGTAGTTCCATCCGTCTTCGAGGAAGAGCTTCCATGCGTCGGCACCGTTGCCGAAGAATGTGAGCGAGAAGTCGTCGAACATCGACCAGTCGCCGCCAATGGTGGTAGGCTTCTTCACGCCGATGGTCAGCTCGCCGGCCTCGTCAACTGCGACATACAGCTTGTTGGCATACTGATGCAGGGTGTGGAAGTAGTAGTCGCCAGCAGCCATGGTGTTAGGAGCATAAACGGTGACGGGGTCGCCGTTCTCGTCGGTGTAGTTCACAGCCACGTCGCCTACGTTCTGATTTTCAGGCTGTGCGCCGCTTAACACGTTGGCGATGGAAGTCTCGAAGTAGTTGTCGCCCACCACGCCATAGAACTTGGCAGCCTTCGAGGCAGCGTCGTTGGCCAGCCAGTGATTCTCTGCATCACCGCCGAAGTTACCAGCGCGATAGTAGCCATTCACGCCCACAGCATAGATACCGGGAGCCAGTCCCGAAATCTTCTGATAGGTGTCGTAGGTCTTGTTGTAGTGCTCAGCACCGTCGGAGACCGTGCCGCCGCGACCGAAGGCAGTGCCGCTCCAGCCAGTGGTGCAGTCGCCGTTGTCGAAGCTGAAGTTGACAATCATCGTCGTCATGTTGCTGGGATTCTCGACAGAAGCCTGTGACTTGCCCCATTCTATGAAGGCAGCGTCAAGGTCTTTGTGAGCCTGCTCTACCTCAGCCAAGGTGGCCTGCGGATTGGTGAGCACGGCCTTGGCATCGCCAGTAGCAGAGAAGCCCTTGCCCTCGTAGTCCTCGATGGCAGCCTGCAGCTTCTTCTTTGCGTCGATGAGCTTGTTCAGGTCGCTGGTGGCAGTCATCATCTGGTCAGCAGTGCTGGCAGTATTGGTGTAGATAACCAGTGCGGCTGTCACATCAATATAGATTTTCTCTGCCTCCTCAATGGCAACCTTCAAGCCTATCGAAGCAATGTACTGCTTGGCAGCTTCGGTGTATGCCTGATAGCCTTCGCTTGCAACAAAAGCCTCATACGACTCTGGGGTTACAGCCTTCCAGTCAACGCTGACGCCCGGAGCAGAGGGGTCAACATGGCGCAGGATGGCGGTGTAGGCATCGCGATGGTTGCCGTCGCTAGCTGTGTTGCCGGCCGTGACGAAGGTGCCGTCAAAGCCCAGGTACATGCCGGTAAACTCAGGCTTGTCGGCGATGAGTGCCACGTTCTGGAAACGGACGCAGTCGCCCACAATCTCATAGGCCCACGAGTAGTTGCCCTGTGTGCCGTGGTCTACCCACGAGGCATTGCCGTCGTCGGTGAAGATGTTGTGCTCACCAGTGTTGCGGGCACTGTTGTTGACGTTGTTGTCCCACAGCTCATAGGAGCCTTCGGGTGCATCGGCCTCAGTAGCTTCCTGAAGCCACATCTCCATACCGAAAGTTCTAAGGCTGGCCTGCGTGTTCCATCCGTTACCGCTGGAGAAGAACATCTTTGTGGTGGGGTTGTAGAGATAGTAGCGAGTACCGTCGTCGGTAAACGTCGTAAACTCCAGTCCCTGCGGATCCTGCATGGTCCAGACTCCGTCGGGAACCCCTGCCTTTGCACTACTGACTGATGCAGCTAATAGTGCACTCAAAACGAGTAGTTTTGAAAATTTCATAAGCATTGGTTTTTTTAAAATTGTTAGTAAATAGGTTGTTAATTAAGAAAATGGTATTTGGTCTCAAATCATTTTTTCGGGTCTTTTTGTCATTATTGACGCGTTATTGGGTGCAAAGATAATAAAAAAAATGTAAACGCAACACTTTTGCGGTTTTTTTTTCAAAAAAACTTCTTGCCCTGCATAATGAGTGCCGAGGGACGACAGACCCGATGCACAAGAATCTGTTGTTCTACGGGGCTTTGGGTGGTGGGGATGCCATGATGCAGGGGCGTTGCCCTGGCCGCAGCGTAGCTCAATGCGCAGCCATCCCCTCCCTTCACGTAGCTCAATGCGCAGCCATCCCCTCCCTTCAAGGGGAGGGGTTAGGGGTGGGGTCTGTAATGTCAGTAATGTTCCTTGCTGCCACTCCTTCGCTGCCACTTCTTTGCAGCCCACTCTTCGCTGAAACTTCTTCGCCCACACTCTTCGCTGACAGGATATTACTGATATTACAGACCCCACCCCTAA
>JAEEPZ010000061.1 GCA_016285055.1 Prevotella sp. | reverse complement strand
AGAAACCTTTGGTTTCCTGCCGAGAAACCGATGGTTTCTCGGCAGGAAACTTTTAAAACCCATGCTGCCTTGAAACTGCAGGATTCTCACAAGGTTGAAATCCATGGTAAAGCCGCCGTAGAGGTAACTTCTCCCCTCCCTCGCAGGCGATGTTGTCCGCTTAAGGACAACATCTTCAACCCAATCCCTGCAAATAGGTCGGCGCAGCAAAGTCCCGAAGGGACGACGGATTACAGGCAGGGGCACCGCCCCTGCGAATATGCGACGCCCCCATAAGTCCCGAAGGGACGGCGGAATACAGGCAGGGGCAACGCCCCTGCATCGTGGCCCCACCACACAAAAGTCCCGAAGGGACGGCAGAACTCGGAGGGGAAAACTGACCTGCTTCGCGGCGTAACTATATCTATTTCCAATCGTTCAGCACGGAAAAACAAAAAAATAAGCATGAAAAGGTCTTTTTTTGTTTTTTTTAATTAACTTTGCAGCCGTTTATAAATAATTGGTATGAGTAACGAACTGATAACTCCGGATTATATCTTCGAGTCAAGCTGGGAAGTTTGCAATAAAGTGGGCGGCATCTATACCGTTCTGTCGTCAAGGGCAAAGACATTGCAGGAAGCTTTTCCTGACCACATCATCTTCATCGGCCCCGACTTCTGGAAGGAGCAGGAGTGCCCTTATTTCAGAGAAGAGAAAGCACTGCTGGCCGAGTGGCAGTGGATGGCCAAGGAAGGCAATGCCGACTATGGGCTGCCAGGACTGAAGGTGAGGGTAGGGCGCTGGACAGTGCCGGGCGAGCCGATAGCCATCCTGGTGGACTTCAATCCCTATTTTGAGAAGAAAAACGAGATTTACGGCTGGCTGTGGGAGAACTACGGCGTTGACTCGCTGCATGCCTACGGCGACTACGACGAGGCGTCGATGTTCTCCTACGCTGCAGGACTGGTGGTGGAGAGCTTTTACAGGTTTGTCAATACTCCATCGCTCAAAGTGGTCTATCACGCCAATGAGTGGATGTGCGGCCTCGGCGCCCTTTACATTAATAATAAGGTGCCCGAGATAGCCACCGTCTTCACCACTCACGCCACCAGCATCGGCCGCTCCATAGCGGGCAACCAAAAGCCGCTCTACGACTATCTCTTCGCCTACAACGGCGACCAGATGGCCGACGAGCTGAATATGCAGTCGAAGCACTCCATCGAGAAGCAGACCGCCCATCACGTGGACTGCTTCACCACCGTCAGCGACATCACCGCCAATGAGTGTGTGGAACTGCTCGACAAGAAGGTGGACGTGGTGCTGCCCAACGGCTTCGACGACAGCTTCGTGCCCAAGACGCAGGCCTTCAGTCGCAAGCGCAAGCTGGCCCGCAGAAAGATGTTGCAAGTGGCCAACGCGCTGCTGGGCGAGAACCTTGACGATGACACCATCATTGTCTCCACCTCTGGGCGCTATGAGTTTCGCAACAAGGGCATCGACGTCTTTGTGGAAGCCATGAACCGTCTGCTGCGTGACCGTAATCTGAAGAAGAAGGTGCTGGCCTTCATCGTCGTGCCCGGATGGGTGGGCGAGCCGCGGCAGGACTTGAAGGAGCGCATAGACAGCGGTCAGACCTTCGACACACCGTTGGAGGTGCCGCAGGTCACTCACTGGCTGCACAACATGGGGCACGACAATGTGCTGAACATGATGAAGTTCTACGACATGCACAACCGTCATGAGGACAAGGTGAAGGTCGTCTTCCTGCCTTGCTATCTGGACGGCAAGGACGGCATCCTCAACCTCAACTACTACGACGTCATCTTGGGCAACGACCTCTGCATCTACCCCAGCTACTACGAGCCGTGGGGCTATACGCCGCTGGAGGCTGTCGCCTTCAAGGTGCCCTGCATCACCACCGACCTGGCCGGCTTCGGACTCTGGGCCAACAAGGAGTTTGGGCATAGCGGTGAGCTGGAGGACGGCGTGAAGGTCATCCACCGCACTGACTACAACTACTCTGAGGTGGCCGACAACATCAAGGACACCGTGTCAGCGTTCTCCTCGATGACACAGAAGCAGGTGGACGCCTGTCGCAAGAAAGCCTCCGAGCTGTCGAAGAAAGCCCTCTGGAGCCAGTTCATCAAATACTATTACGAGGCTTACGACATCGCCCTGCGCAAAGCGGCATCACGCTTGTGAGGCACGTTTTTGGGGGGGGGCATACGGAACGGTATGGACAATCCCCTGCAAATAGGTCGTTGCGCAGCAATTGTCCCGAAGGACACGTTCCACGTACCCCAAAAACTTGCATGACGATGAAGAAGATAGAAGGCTACAGCATAGATTACGATTTCAGTGGGTTCCGAAAGATAGCCGACTTGGTATATGTCGACGGTTCTTTCCTGTCGCACTATGTCAGCAGTAAAGGCGACGACTACCTGTTCTACTGGGCTGACCGCGACGAACAGGACAACCGATGGTTGGTGATTCGCGTCAGCTTGTCCAGCTTGCAGAAATACATCGGCAAGAAACTGACCTTACGCGAACTGATAGAGAATCCTAATGACGGTTACTTTTACGTAGTCGACATTGACAACAGCCTGGTTTATCACGACGTGAAGCTGGTACAGCCATCGGCACTTCCTGATGACTATCTGCCAGAAGCCGATTCATACTATGAGTTTGAACCTATCCCTGCCGAGGATGCCACAAATGCGGGTCATGCTATTCATAATAGACTGATGACACGTTGACGTAGCAATCGTCGGCTCCATAAGTGTTGTGGCGTTTGTCAGTCCAGTTGCCCTTGTCGCCCGTTACTTCTATTTCCAGCAGGTAGCTGCCCTCAGGCAGTATGGGACTGGCATAGCGGATGCCCTGTTCGAGCGTCTTGGCATAGCAGTCGATGAGTGCCTGCCGCACTGTTGTCCCGTCCTTGCGGCGGATGGTCAGCCGGGCATAGCCGCCATGAGTGTTGGCCTGGCCAGTGACAATGATTCTTTTACCCCGAAATGGTATCACAACCTTCTTGCCTGGCATATTCGATGAGAAGTTGACAGTCTTTCTCCTACTGTTTTCCAACAGTTGTACGGGGCTGACGGTTTGAACATCCCAGGCATTCCAGTAGTTGGGAATGGAGAGCCGTGGCCCCTCTGCCTGCAGAGGCAGCCATACGTATGTGGCAGCCGATGCCTGATGCGGATAGCTCCAGCGGTCGCCCATATACATCGGTGTGCCGTCGGGCAGCGTCAGCACGAAAGTGGTCTGCGAGTTCCATGTCAGCGTACCCTCAGGGCAGAATGTCCCCTGACGGGTCCATGGGCCTGCTGGCGAGGGGGCAGTGAAATAGTAGTTGTCGTTGCGCTCCCAGCTCGTTGTGTTCGACGTGAGCAGATAGTAGATGCCGTCTTTCTTGAACATGGCAGGCGACTCGCCCATGCCCTTCACTTGTGCCACGAGCGTGTCGACGGTGAGGTAGTCGTCGCTGAGGCGGTAGATGGGTCCATGGTGAATGAGCAGATAGCCCTTCCCGTCGTCGTCCTGAAACACACCCATGTCCCAGCGCTTGATGGGTTTGCCCTGATAGCTGAGCACCCCCCTCAGCTGATAGTTGCCATTGATGGTGGGCGAAGTGGCAATGCCTATATAGGGGTCTGCATAGTCCAAGGCGTCGGCATGCATCAGCATGACATATTGTCCCGTCTTGGGGCATTTCATCACCTTTACCCGCTCTCCCACGCGGTTGGGGCCCAGTATGCCATCGTTCTGCACAGGCAGCACCACCCGTTCGAAATGCCAGGATGTGAGGTCGGCTGACGAGTAGCATGAGAAGCCGGGGAAGGCGTTGGTGGTGTCGGCCTTGTATTCGCCGAACAGCCAGTAGCGCCCGTGGTCGTAGGTGATGCCCGCGCCGTGGGCATTCACCACGTTCCCGTTTTGGTCGTACCAGGGCACACCGTTGATGATGGCTCCGGTGGTTGTGTCTTCTCCCGTCAGGAATTGTCTGATGCGCTTCAGCGCTTTTTCGAAGTCGCGGTTGTTGAAGCCGTGTCCAGCCCCTGGTATTTCCATGAGTCGGGCATCATTGTAACGCTCTACTGCGCGGCGCGAGTAGCCAATCGGCACCACATTGTCGGCATCGCCATGCACGATGAGCACAGGTCGGCGGTAGGCTTCCATTGCCTTGTCCACGTCGATGTCGCGCAGCTCCATGAAGAAGCGTCGGCCGATGGGCACCTGCCACACCTTTGTGGTGTCGGGTATCGATGCTGTCTGCGGATAAGTTTGGCTCCAGTTGTCAGGAATGCACAGGGCGGGAAACTCCAGCACCAGCCGCCTGATGTCTCTCTTCATGCTGGCGGCGGTAAGGGCAGCTACGAGTCCTCCCTGGCTGCCACCCACGAGCACGATGTTGTCCTTGTCTACGTCGGGGCGCTTCTTGAAGTAGCCCACAATGGTCTCCAGCGCCTTCTGCTCGTCGAGCACCGACATGTTGATGGTGTTGTTGTCAGAGCGGCTTCCCGTACTGCCACAGGGGAAGTCGAAGGTGTAGCACATATACCCTATCTCGCGGAGCATCTTGAAATAGCTGCGCCCGTGGTGATGGGTGCCGTTGAAGCCATGCGAGTAGATGACGATGGGGTGGCGCCTCCTGCCGTCGACGGGAGTGCTCAGCACGCCATAGATGTTTTTGCCGCCATGCTTGATGCGCAGCTCCTGCTCCACCGAGGGGCAGCTGCATGCAGCGCCCTCCTGCTGCTTCGTCAGCACCACGGGGCCTATCATGCCCGAACGGAGCAGCGGCGTGTCCTTGCTGAAGAACTTGAACGACACGATGGCTTTGCGACCCCTTGATGGCCGGGGCAGCCCCTTGCTGAGCCACTCGGGCACGCGCTTCATGGCGCGGCCGATGCCTGGGCTGCTCTGGGCAGCGCCGAAGCCGACGGGGTCCGACCACTCCACGTCGTCGGGCTCCAGCTCGTCGCCCACCATGCGGTTCACCCATAGGTTGGTGACATCGATCTCCAGTGTGTTGTCGCCACCCAGCAGCGCGTCGCTGATGTCGATGCTGAAGGGCGGGTGCCACAGCGTGCCCACCGTCAGCCCGTTCACACGGACCACGGCCATATTCTTCACCTCGCCCAGGTCGAGCACATAGCGGTAGTGGCGGTCCACCTCGCTGAGGCAGAGGTGCTGCGTGTAGCGGGCTGTGCCCGAGAAATACTTGATGTCGTGGTCGGCCGACTCATTCCACGGAGTCAGCTGCTGCCACTCCACCTGCTTGGCGTCGAAGAACTTCACCGTCCATGCTTTGTTGACAGGTATGCTTTCGGCCACTACGGGTTCATGCAGGGCCAGAGCGGAGGGGGCCTCGGTGGCTCGCTCTCTGAACACGAGGAACTGCGACTGGTGTGCTGTCAGACGTAGCTTCACCTTCGTCTTTCCGTCTGCCGCGGTCCAAGCATCAGCCTTCGCCATCTCGCCCGTGTCGGCATCCCACGTCTCTGGCACCCTGCCGCCCGTGTCGTTGATGGTCAGCGTGGCTACGAGCGTACTGTCGTTGGTGTTGGCAATGAAATAGATGTCGGCTCCGTTGTCGCGTCGGTGTATCCACTGCACGCGCTCGTTGTCGGTCATCATCGAGCGCTCCCTGCTCTGGAAGTTGTCCACATAGCTGCCTCGCTGCAGCAGCGACTGGCAGCGGGCGATATATGTGAACAGAGCCGTTGCGCCGTCGCGCCACCACGTCTGTCCTGGCGTCCACCAGGTGCCCCACATCCCGAAGGTCATGCCCGGCTTAGCCTGTGGCCACGGGTTTTGTGCCGCGGCATGCAGCATCACGCGGTTCACGCCCAGGCAGAAGGCACGGTCGGCGGTGGCCTTCAGTGCTGCGGGGTCGTCCTGCCAGGCGTGCAGCGGCCAGCAGGTGAACCCCTCGGCCCACACCTCTTCGTGGCCTACGCTGTGGGCGGCGCTGGTCACCCGTGGCACGTCCTTCCACCCCCAGCTGTCGGGCTTCGCCCAGAACTCGGCACAGATGGGGTCATCGGGTGCCACCTGCCTCACTATCTTCTGCGTGTTGATGGGGTTGAAGGGCTTGGCCGAGCCAGTGCCGTAGGGCTGCACCAGCAGCTTCAGCCCGTGCTCATGTGCCAGCTGGCTCATGTAGCCATAGTAGTTCTCGGCAAAGAGGTCGCTCACCGTCTCCTGCCAGTCGCGCCTCACTCGCTGTGTGGCCTCTGGGCTGTCTACCACGGCCAGTCCCGTCAGGGTGGGCAGCCATGGCAGCAGGGCGTAGCCGCGCCGTTGCTCAAACTCCTCGGGCATCCTTCGCGTCCACTCTTGTCCTCCTGCCTCATAGCTGTCAATCTCCAACCGCTGGAATGTCTTGCCCGCTTCGCTGCCCGCCAAGGAGAGGAGCTGCTGCGGATAGGTATCCCAGTAGCGGCGCACGGCCTCGCGGCTCATCTTGTCGCACTCCAAGCCCACGCCGCCGACAGGAGCCGTGGCATAGTTGGTCTTGCCATTGGTGGTGTGGCCAAAGCGAACCACGCAGTAGCCATCGCCCACGCCTCTGAGGCGGGTGGGGAGCTCACTCGGACGAAACACGTGGATGTCGCCCAGACTGACAAGGCTGTCATCGGGCATCACCAGCACGGCAATGTCTTCGTAGTAGTTCCACTGTGCATCCACCTCAGGCTGCTTTGGCAGCCTTACCAGCCCATTTCTCGGCATGCTCTCCTTCGTCCACACCAGTTTCTGCATGGAATAGGCTGGCGCCACCGTGGGGAAAGCACTCGACGACCACCCTGGGCAGTTGTGGGAGCCAAACGACAGGCCCAGGCGGCTGCACTCGCTGATGGCGTGCTGCATCAGCCGTCGCCACGAGTCGGTGCCGATGGCGTTGGCCGAGTCGCATACCGACACCTGCACGGGGCCTCCCACCAGAAACTGCTGCACCCCGCCGATGCCCGCCTGCTGGTAGGCCTCCAGGTCGGCGGTGATGCCCTCGGCGCTCACCAGTCCGTCCATCCACTGCCAAATCATGATGGGCTTGGCCTCGGTGGGCGGTTGGCGGAAGGCATCATCCATGCGCTGCTGGGCCAGCGCGTTCTGTGCCATGATTACGATGCAGAACAGAAACAGAAGTCGTTTTGTAATCATAAGTAGTTTTTTCTTCTCGTCGCAATTTTGTGGCAAAGATAAGAAAAAAGTGTGACATGCTGTTCTTATCTTCGATAAATTTTCCTGACTTTCACTTTGCCATCAGCATGGCCGACCTTCTCCACGACGATGCCGCCCCTTGTGGGTCTGGATATAGGACGGCCTTGCAGGTCGTAGTAGGCTGTCGACAGCATGGCGGCAGTGCTGGTTGTCGTTGGCTCCATGCCCGAAGCCACCTCGGTCAGGAAGCTGTCGGCAACGTCGTTCAGGTTCTTGGCCGCTGTCACCAGCTTGTCGTCCTTGACGATGTTCTTTTCAGTCAGGTCGTAGAATCTGTAGTGGCTCACCATGCGCAGGTAGAGCGTCGTTTGGTTGTAGCTGGGATTGTCGGCATAGTCGTCGATGAGCTTCTTCACCCGCTTGCGGGCGGCAAAGTAGTTGTCGAGATTCGTCTTGCGCGTAGCCAGTGCTTTGGTGGCCTCTTCCAGCTGTTCGGAATAGGCCGTATAGTCGTCGAGCTCGTCAGCTAATAGCGGGGCATATTCGTCTACCAGTGTCTTCAGGGCAACCCGCAGGGGCTCGGCCGAAGCGTAGATGGTGTCGGCGGTAGCATCATAGACAGACTGGGCGTTGCCCATCAAGATCGAGAACTCCTGGGCAGTGACCACGGGCGGCGGCACAATCATGGGGTCGCCCAACTGAAAACGCTTGCAGAAATTCCATATCTCGTAGGAGTTCTCAGGCACGGGCGTATGCGACCCCTTTCCGCTATAGTTGTAGGAATAGAGCACCACCTCGTGTCCTGTGGTCTCGTTGAGCCATAGTTCGCGGTCACCGTCGAACCACGATGTGCCGTTCTTGGTGTGATAGCCCGTCTGCTTCACGTACTTCGTGTATTGGTTCATCTGAGCCATGTGCTCCATGTAGTCGTGAATGTGGTACTTGTTGTAGTTGAACGCATTGTCGTTGTAGGCTATGCACTCCATGACGTTCACTTTTTTTGAACAGAGGTTCCAAGGCTCCTCGCTGAACTGTATGCCGCTGGTGGGGGCGAAGGCGGCTATCTTGTCGAGCATCGTGGGCATGCAGTGGAAGATGAGCATGGACCCCATGGAGAACCCCGACCAGTAGACGCGGTTACGGTTGATGTTGTAGCGCGTGGCCATCTCGTCGATGGTCTTGATGATGAAGGCGCGGTCGCTGTTGCCGCTGATGTCCCAGTAGTCGCCGTCGGCACGCGGATAGACCAGTACGAACTTGGCGGTGTCGACGAGCTCGTACATACGGTCGTGTCCGGCCTGGTTCTCCGAGCTGCCGCCCATGCCGTGGGTGACGATGAAGAGAGGGCTGTTGTCGGGCAGTTCGTCGGGGGTGTAGACCAGCATGTTGCGCTGCTTTCCGTTGGAGTTTACATAGATTTTCTTGCTTTGGTAGGCCCATGCCGGCTGGAGCAATGCCAGTGCCAGCAGGAGTGGAATGAAGTGCTTCATTTTGGCGAAAGTGGTTATGTAGTTAGAAATAGCGTCGTGAGTAGCGGTTGAGGGCATCCATGATGGGCGGGATGTAGTAGTCCTGATAGCCGCGCAGCAGCGGATGTGTGCCACCACGCCCGCTGTCGAAGTCGGTAGCACCCTGCGGAGCCAATTCGCGGGTCATGGCATTGAGGACTCCCTCGTGGAAGAGGTCGACGACGACGATGTTCCACTTGCGTGCACACTCAATGATGCGGTTGTAGCAGATGTCCTGCAGTTCCGCATTCCTGTAGCTCGTGCGGTGGGTGAGTATCCAATAGGGTACGGCCTGCGGGAACTTGGTTTTGGCCAGGTACATAATGCGCTCAACATATCCGGTAAACGTTCGGTTGTCAGCTGACGGGGCAGCAAAGTTGTAGGGGTCGAAGGTGCCGAGGCCAATGCCGTAGGCCTCGAACTGGGCGGGCGTGTAGGCCACGCTGCCGTTGGCACCTGTCTCCTCGGTGGCTCCACACATGTCGTTGAGTCCGCCTTCTATGAAGATGACATCGCAGTCGACCTTGTTGTTGATGCCCCGCTCCATCTGCTGCAGGATGGTGGGCAGCTGGTCGCCGCTGTGGCTGTAGTCAACGACGCTGCCTTCCAGCAGCTGAGCCACCATGTCGGCATAGGCGAAGCCCTTGGGTGACGAGTTGGCCCCATAGGCCACAGAGTTGCCAATGTTGAAGATGCGCAACCCTTGCAGCGAGGCGTCGGCAGCAGCGACGGTCGGCGTGGCGGTGGTGGCTGCGAGATGCCCGCTCAAGAACATTGATGCAAACAGGTCGCTCATGCCACGGTATTGTCTTACCCAGATATTATCCGTCTTGGTGTATTCGCTCTTGTTGTAGTTCACCATCAGACTGGCAGCTTGTTCGCTGACTATACGAAAGACGTAGGTTTGGGGATGCGCCATGTCGGTGTTCTTCTCTGCCACGTCGATAATCTGATTAGCAGCATTGGTAACGAAGTAAGCCCTTCCCCAGTCGGCTCCCACGGTGCTGATTTCAATGACGTCGCCTTTCTGTACGGCTATCTTCAGCGACAGGTAGTTGCCAGAGTTGTTGGTTTCTACGGGTGTGCCTACAGCCCCTTCGTTCTTGGTGATATAGCATTTGCCGGCCGTCATGTCGGCGGTGCCATAAGCCGATGCGGTGATGTCGCCCACCGACTGTGTGAATCCTTTTATCTTGCCAGAGAGCTGGGCCAGCTCTTCAGCACTGGTGAAGATGGCATCGCTGCTCGTGCTGGTGGAGCAGAAGGTGATGCTGTCGAGGCCTTCAATGGGCATGCGGATGGCTCGCTGGGCGGTGACGTGCATCCACAGCGAATCTTGGGCCCGGAGACTGTGGCTGCTCAGCAGGGAGACAGCCAGCAGGAGAATGATTCGTTTCATTGTCGTTTTTTTTAACTATATTATTTTACCTTAATTTATTGATGAGCTTTCGGCCGTTGCGAATGATGATTTGGCCGGGGGTGTCAGCTGCCGTTATGCGTCCTGACAAGTCGTAGACCGCGCCGTTGTGGCTGTGGTTCTGACTGGTGGAGACCGATAATATGTTGGTAGTGCCCAAGGCATAGAGCTGGAAATAGTCAACACGGAATGTGCCTGTCTCGCCACTGGTGTCGTAGGAGCCGTCAGGGCGCTGGTTGCTGGTACGTATGCCGATGCTCACGTCACCGTCGGTTGTCGTGGTGAAATCTACCGTCATGTTCTGCAGTGTGTTGTAGTCGCTTGTCCCCACATGTCCGGCAAAGCTGTTGTTCTCGTTGTCTTTGAATACGCTTGCCTTGTAGTCGGTCTGTGCGCCGAAATACGCCACGTTGTTGTCGGCAAACAGCCTCAGGGTGCCTATGTAGTCTTTCTTGGCCCCCAGACGGCATGTCAGCCTGTAGCTGCCGGCAGGGAGGTTCTTGATGGTCTGGAAGAATTCAAAGTCGGTGGGCATGGGCTTGTTCCAGAACCAGCATGAGTTGGAACCGTGCATATTGGCCCCCGTGCCGTTGATGCCCTTCGAGTTGCCGGGGAACTCCTGGTTAGTTTGCCATCCATAGGGCACGCCTCGCACCGTGCCGCCCCCCGTGTTTACTACGCCCTCTGCGGCCAGCTCAAAGTCGGCATTGACAACGTACTGGTTGGTAAGGCTGTTCCCATTGGGCTGGTCGATGGTTATCTCTTGCAGTGCCAGACCGGGGTCCATGAAGTATATGCGCAGCTTCACCTCGCCCGCTTCGGCTGCTGTATAGGCTATGCTCTTGCCCGTTGCCCATCCTCGCAGCACGTTCTGTTTCCAGTCGGCAGCGTTGGCGCTGGTGGCGATGCTGTTGATCACGGGATTGGCATCGTGTCCCAGCAGCTCTGTGGCGTAGCGCAGCGTGCCTCCGGCATGCACGGGGAAGGTGGGCAGCAGGCGCAGGGTGACCACATTCTCGCCAGCCTTCACAGGCAGCACGTATTCGGCATAAGGCGCATCGGCAGCTCGGGTGTAGGACTTCATGTCCATGGGCCACACGGCGACGGCCTCTTGCTGCATACCCAGCCCCTGTAGCTTGCGCAGCGTGCTGCTGGCTGTCACGTAGGCACTGGCTGCAATGGTCATCTGGCTATCGGCCGACGACATGCTCTCTACGGGGCTGATGTTGGTCTGGGTGGCCACCGTGGGCATTTGGAATGCTGGCTGACTGCGAGGCGATGCGCTCATGATGCCGTCCCATTTGCCGTGCGCAATGTTTTTGTTGTAGATGGTCGTCAGCCGTTGTATCTCGTTGTAGGCCTCCCTGGCCTCGTCAGCATACTGCAGTGCCTGCGCGGCGTGGCCCAAGCGTGCCTCGCTCATGCTTTGCAAGGCCCGCAGATGCTTCACGTTCATCAGGTAGGCTCCCATCACGGGATATTCTATGAGTTGGAAATAGGCATCGCTAAGTTCTGGGCGGATACTCGGCTTCAAGGCTTCGACCTGCTTTGCAATGGTGTTGTAGGCCGCAAGGCGTGCTTCCATCTCCTCGTTGCTGTAGTCGACGAACATCACGTGCTCAGGCTTGCCGCCAGCCGCCAGTCTGTAGTATTCCTTCTTCACTTCGGCCAGGCCGTCGGCCACCTCCTCGCCAAAGTTCTCGGCTGCCCAGTGGCGGTTCCATTGGTTGGCATTCTCTGGGTTCCAGGCATCGATGTCCCACGCCAGGTCCATGCAGAACTGCAACTCTGCCTCGGCAGGCTTGATGTCGCCCACGTTGATGATCCACAGCCGCTGTATGCCCTGCTCGTAGCCGCGGGTGAGCTCGTAGCTGATTTGCGCGGGGCCTATGCTGGAGAGCCACAGATAGTCTTGGGGCGCGCCGTAGTAGGACAGATGGTAGTAGATGCCATGACTGCCCGCCCGCTGCTGCTCGGCATCGGTGGGCATCTGTCGGATGAATCCATGATTGTCGTCGACCCATGTGAGGGTGACATCGTCGGGCACGTTCATGCCCGTGTTGTAGGCATCGAGCACCTCTTTGTAGGGGATGAAGGTCTGCGGCACCTGCGTCACGTCTTCGTTGACGATGTCGCGGATGAGGCTGCGTTGGAAGGCGATGATCTCCTGTAGTCCGGCGGCGATGTTGGCGGCACCGCTGTAGCCTTGTATGCCCCCGTCGTGGACGCCGCGCATGCCCAGGGTGTACATCACGTCCTGGTTTTTCGATTCTTCAACCCTGGTGCGCCAGTACTGCTGCACGGCAGTCCTGTTGGTGGCATAGTTGTAGGATGACCCGCTGGCGGTCCACTCGCCCACGTTGTTGCGCAGCATCGGCTCGCAGTGGCTCGACCCCAGCACGATGTCGTACTGGGCGGCCAGCTGGGGATTCTCATCGATGGTCCAGAAGGCTCGGCTCACCTTGTGCATGGCCGGCCACAGGATGTTGGCACGCAGGCGCAGCAGCAACTCGAAGACACGCTCGTAAGTGCGTGGGCCGATGTTGTGGATGTTGGTGTCCATCTTGACGCTGGCCCAGGGCTGCAGCCCCCAGTCTTCGTCGTTGATGAATATTCCGCGGAAGCGAACAGAAGGCTCCTTCGAGGCAAAGTTGTCGGCAGCCGTGAAGTAGAGCTGGTCGTGATGAGCGGGAACGACATCGGCCCACCACACCCAGGGCGACACACCGATGAGGCGCGACAGATGGAACACACCGTAGGCCGTGCCGCGGGGCGTGCTGCCTGCTATGACCAGGGCACGGGGGATGCTGTCGCCGATGTTCTCGACATATTGCAGGGTGTAGGCCTCCCACTTCCCCTCGATGGCCGAGCAGTCCACTTTTCCGCTATTCGCGAGTTGGTCGACGATGGCCGACTGACCGAGCGTGCCGATGATGATGGGGTAGCGCAGTGCTGCTGCCGTTGGCTTCACTTCAGGCTTGCGCCCAGTGACGAGGCGGATGTCAGCTGCCAAGGCCTTGGCAGCCACTCCCACCACGGGATGGTCGTTGGTGGCATCTGTCACGATGTCGGCCACGATGGGGCCTCCCACGATGGGGAACCCTTCGCCCAGGGGGAGCGATTGCAGGTAGCCGATGTAGGCTTGCTCGGCTGCCTTCAGGACGGTCAATGCTGCTGCATAGCTCTCTGCTGTTCCGTTCTCATCGTCGAGTGCTGCCTGGGCTGCTATGACGGCTTCGTGCGAGGGACCCATCAGCAGTCGCGCCTGCTCTATCTCGGCCAGCAGCTCATAATAGACGGCGGGCAGCGGAGCCGACGGCTGTTCAAAGGCTAACGCACGCAGTGTGAAGCGATAGCCATTGAGCTTTCCAGGGTAGCTGAGCTGGAAGAAATAGTAGATGTGGTTGGCATCGACGTCGTAGCTCCACGATGTGGCAGAAGCGTTGTAGGGTGTGACCTTCGCAGCGAGGATGGTTTCGGGGGCATCCTTGCTGACCGTTGCGAAGACCAGCTGCTGTGCGACATTGGCCGAGGGCTTGCCGCTGATGGTCACTGTGCCCGCAAGGCTTGGCTCTATCTTCAGAAAACAGCCTCGGGTGGGCAAGGTGCCGAAGGGAGCTGCTTCGGCGAACGTGGTAATCAGGGTTTCTGCCGTGCCGCCGGTGGATGGCATCTGCGAGGGCAGCAAACCAGCGTTGCCAGCATGCCATGCCCAGTTGTTGCCGACATCGGAGGCAGCACCCAGCGTCACCTTAACCCCGTGGAGAGCGACGGTGGAGCCCATGTCGCAGCCATCGGCAGCGGTGGCCGTCCACGCAGTCTGCGAGGTGCTGCCAAACTGAACGATGGCAGCAAAAAGTGCGGTGGAACCAGCAAGCACCGACAGCGCAAAAAGAAATAGTCTGAGTGGTTTCATTGCTCTCACTTCTCACCTCTCACCTCCGCCCCCCCAAGGGGGGCAGGGGGAGGGGCTGGGGGTGGGTGTTGGTTATTTCACATATACCTTCTTGACGCTGCCATCTTGCGACACGATAATGTTCAGTCCGCGACGCATCTCGTTCTGGCGAGTGCCGCTGATGCTGTAGATGCCAGCGGGGTGGATGACCGACGGCTGTACGTTGGTGATGCCGGTGCTCTGCTCCTGGATGATGCGCTTCGACTCTTCACCCTCGTAGGCGAGGTAGATGTTGAAGATGCCGGCACGGGGAACGTCGTTGACGATGCGTGTGCGAACGAAGACGGGCGTGGCACCTTCGTAGCTGCGCACGACCTTGCAGTAGAGTCGGCGCGCGTCGGGCAATGCGATAGGCTCGCCTATCTGTGTCCACTCAGCACCAGCGCCATTGCTGGCTGCAACTTCCACCACCAGACGTGCAGCCAGTTCGGCCGAGGGCGCGACGACTGGTTCGCCAGAGCCGCCCTCGAAGGCCTCGAAGGTAAAGCCGCGAAGCGTGAAGCGATAGGCATTGAGTTTTTCGGGATATGCCAGCTGGAAGAAGATGTAGGCATGGTCGGCATCGACCTCATAGCTCCACTCCGTGACGCTGTTGTCCCAAGGCGAGATAGAGGCGGCAAGGATGCTCGTCGGGTTGTTCTTGTCGAGCGTGACGAACACCAATGGCTGGTCGGCGCTGGCCGAGGCCTTGCCCTTGATGGTGATGACGCCCGCCTTCGTGGGTTCAATCTTGAAGAATGCTCCGTGGGTGGGAAGGGTTCCAAAAGGCTCCTCCTCGGAGAATTCGGTAATGAGCGTCTCGGCAGTGCCGTCGGTGGATGGCATCTGCGTGGGCAACAATCCGGCATTTCCTGCATGCCATGACCATGTGACGTCAGCATCATCGGGCGAGCCCAGCGTGACGACGACACCATTGAGGATGATAGTGGAGCCGTTGTTGCAGCCGTCGGCCGATGTGGCAGCCCATTCCGACACCGACGTGTCGCCAAAGCCGATGTTGCCATTCTCGTTGACCATATAGGCCACCACATCGAAGGGACCGGCAAAGGCCTGCGTGCTCTGTATCATGGCATTGGCAGGATGCTGTGTGTTCCAGTCGTGGAGGTCGATCAGGCCGCTGCTGACGGGCAGATAGGCATCTTCGTCCTCGACGGTCATCGGGTTGAACGAACCGCTGGCGTCGTCGCCATAGTTGAAGGCCGGGGTGATGTTCTCCCAGGCGATGCGCTGCCCACGTGAGCGAACGCTCCAGCCATTGCCGAAGTCTACCACATCCTCTTGGCCCACGTCGTCCATGGCGGTGCTTCCCCACGAGAAGTAGTAGCCGGCGTTGCCTGTCTGTGTGTCAGGATTGGTCTGGCTGTAGTACTCTTCCTGATTGGCATCCATCTTCGACAAGATGTCGACGCGCACTCGCGGATTCGTCACGACGACCTCGGCCGAGCCCACCCTTGAGTTGAGATAGTCGGGACAGGTCTGGAAGGCATAGATGGTGCGGCCGCTGGTGAAGGTGATGGGCCCCGTGTAGCGGGTGCTCTTCCCCGTGGTGTTGTCACCCTTGTAGTTGTAGTAGATGCTGGCATCGTCGAGGTCGGAACTGATGGTGACGACGGTCTGCCCGTCGTGCCGTTCCATGCTGAACGTGGGCGGTGGGCACACCAGCCGGATGTCGACATAGTGCTCAGCCACATCACTCAGCAGATAGCCTTCGCCACGCGCCACGGCCATCACGGTCGTCTCTTCGCTCACGGTGAAGGGGCCTGTGTAGCGGGTGCTCTCCTCCGTAGGCGTCGTACCGTCAAGGGTATAGAAGATTTCGGCTTCAGGGGCGGCATCGGCAATGCTGACGATGGTCTGCTGATAGTCGTACTCCAGCGAGAAGGTGGGCAGCGGTGCCTTTATGGCAGGTTGCTTCGTGCCGTTCATCATGGCGATGGCGTAGGTGATAATCTCGGGAGTGACGGCATCTGCCAGTGTCTCCTGTGTGTAGGGGATGTAGAGATAGCCGTTGCGCGAGAGGTTATGGCTGTGGATGGCCACCACATCCTCGTTTTCGTAGGCTACTGCCAGGATGGGGTCGTTGGCAAAGATTCCACTCAGGTGCAGGCCGGGGAAGGATGTGTAGACGCTGAGTTCCAGCACGAAGGTGGGCTCTTCAGCATCGGGGTCCTCGATGAGCGACAGGTTCCTGAACAGGGGATGGTTGGGATTGGTGGTTGTGGCAAACTGAATGCCTGCGTCGATTACCTCGCCATATCCCCATTTCTCATAAATATGAGGATTCAGGTTGAGTACTGGCAGGTAAGGATGCACCTCCTTCAGCGAGGCTATGGCCTCGTCGTTGGTCACGGTGGAGCTGATGGTGATGACCTCATAGTCGGCAAAGTCATCGACGGTGAAAGCCTTGTTGGCCTCGATGGGTGTCACTTTGTTGCTTCTGTCACGGGTAATCACTTTGTAGGCAAGATCGGCGTTCAGGTCACCATTGTAGAGGAAGCCCACGTTGCGCTGGTCGACGGGGGGAGGGGCTTCGCCCGTAGCCTCGAAGGCCACGCCACGGAACGTGAAGCGGTAGGCGGTGAGTTGACCGGGATACGACTGTTGGAAGAAGTAATAGTCGTGCTCAGTGTCCACTTCGTAGGTCCACTCGGTGACATTGTTGTCCCATGGTGTGATGTTGGCCTCGATAATGGTGGGGTTGTCCTTGTAGCAGGTAACGAAGATTAGCGGCTGTGCTGCGTTGGCCGATGCCTTTCCGCGGAACGTGATGTTACCAGGGCGGCTGGGCTGAATCTTGAAGAAGGCACCATGGGTGGGCAGCTCGCCGAAAGGCTCGACGTCGGAAAACGACGTGATGAGCGACTCGACGGTGCCTTCGGTGGAAGGCATCTGAGAGGGTATCAGACCAGCGTTTTTGGCGTTCCACGTCCAATTGACCTCAGCGTCTTCTGCTGAACCGACGGTGACGACGACTCCGTCGAGCACGATGGTTGAGCCATTGCTACAGCCATCGTCGGCCGTGGCGGCCCATTCAGTATCTTCCTGGCTGCCAAACTGGATGATGTCGGCATGCAAGCTGGTTGAGCCAGCGAGCCAGGCCAGGGTGATAAGTAATAGTTTGTAGCGTCTCATAAGTGTGTTGATTTGTTGGGTTTCAATTATTTCTTGAAGTAGAACTTCCTGCCGTTGACAATGCGTATGCCGCTCTTGTCGTTGGCACGACGGCCGCTGAGGTCGAAGAAGGAGACATCATCAGCTGCGGGGGCTGCATGAAGCATGTTCAGGCCTGTCGACTCATTGTTAGCAACGAAAGAGATGCCGCGAAGCGTGAAGCGGTAGGCAGTGAGCTTGCCGGGATAGCTTAGCTGGAAGAAGCAATACACATGGTCGGCATCCACGTCGTAGCTCCACTGCGTCACGCTATTGTCCCATGGTGTAATCTGTGCCGAGAGAATGACGGTAGGGTCTTCCTTGCTCAGCGTGACAAACACCAACGGCTGAGCTGCATTGGCCGAGGCCTTGCCGCTGATGGTGATGGTGCCTGCCTTGGCGGGCTCCATCTTCAGGAAAGCGCCGTGAGACGGCAGGTTGCCGAAGGGTGCTTCTTCTGAGAATTCGGTGATGAGCGTTTCGGCGGTACCATCGGTCGAGGGCATCTGCGAGGGCAGCAATCCGGCGTTTCCTGCATGCCACGACCAAGTGACGCCAGCATCGTCGGGTGAGCCCAGCGTCACTTTAACGCCGTCGAGAGTGACAGTCGAACCCATATCGCAGCCGTCGTCAGCCGTGGCACTCCATTCCGTCAGTGATTCGCTGCCTAGGTCCACGATGTCAGCTTTCATGTAAGCACTACCTGCCATTAGAGACAAGGCAATGAGTAAGAGTTTCTTTTTTTTCATAAAGCTTAGTTTTTTATAGATTGTTAATAATGATAGTTTGGCAATGGTGCTGCAAATTTAGTGGTAGTTGGTGATACTTGCCTGACCATAATCGCCAAACCATAACACAAAATGGACAAATGGCGCTAAAATGTCACAAATCAGACAAAAAACAAGGTAAATTTGGCGCGAATAAGAAAAAAGTAAGTAACTTTGCATGGTGAAAATGAACATACAGCGAAATAGGTCTTTTGCCATAACCGCCTTCGTGCTGCTCTTGATATGGGCCACCACCGGCAAGGCTGCCACATTGCCACCGCTGCGCTATCAGTCGTTCAGCAACCTGAAGAACGAAACTCAGACGCTGGTCGTCAAGGCCATCGTTCAGGACAGTAGTGGCATGATGTGGTTCGTCGACAAGAAAGCACTCTCAGCATGGGATGGCTATAACCTGCACCGCTATACGCATCCTGAGCAGTCCGACATGGGGTCGCCGCGTTGTGCTTTGGTGGCCGGTGGCAGCATCTTAGTGGGCCACGAGCATGGCCTGCTTCAGTTCAATCTGAACACCCGCAGCTTCCAGCGCGACAGTCTCTACGATGACATTGACGTGCGCTGTCTGGTTCAGGTGGGCACTGACGTATGGGCAGGCACCAGCCGCGGACTCTTCTGCAATGGGCGCTACGTGCGTCTGAAAGAAGTGGAGAACGTGTGCGCGCTGGCCGCCGTGGGCGACTCGCTGCTATATGTGGGTCAGCAGAGCGGCCTGTCGTGCTACTCCATACCCACCGGTCGCCTGCACGTGCTGCACACCCTCATCCCCGGCGAGGGAGCCAGGACTTCGTCGACGGTTATCTCGGCATTGCTCTGGCAACCCTCCGACAGTACCCTCTGGGTGGGCACCGACGCAGGTTTGGGCACCCTGGACCAGTTGGAACAGGATAGGCTGCAGTTCGACCTGCCCATTGTGAAATGTCTGGCTTTCGATGCTGAAGGCAATATCTTGGCGGGCACCGACGACGGACTGTATGTAATGGACCACCGTCAACGGCTGTGGCACCTAAGCCACGACGCGCTCAACGATGCCAAGTCGATAGCAAGCAATGTGGTGTGGGCGCTTTGCAGCGATGTGGGCGGCAACCTCTGGGTGGGCACATCCAACGGCGTGTCAATGTCGCCACGCAGCCTCTTCCTCCACACCTATCCCCTGCCTGCCATCACAGCCTCGCGTGAGGGCAACCAGCTGCGGTTCATCTTTCAAGACTCTGACTCTACGCTATGGCTGGGCGGCATACATGGGCTTATAGCTGTCGAGGGTCTGGACACCGACCACCAGAGTTGCCGATGGTACAAGATGAACGACAAGCAGTGGCCCATTCCCCACAACAGCATACGCTGCATGTTTGAAGACTCAGACCACAGAGTGTGGGTAGGTATTGACGGTGCCTTGCTGCTCTACAACCGCAGGTCGCAACAGTTTAGACCGCTACACATCGATGGCGATCGTCGCAACTGGGTGTACGACATACAGGAGACCACCGATGGTAAGCTGCGCGTAACAACCTATCAGGCTACCTATACCGTCAGCCCCGACCGCATCTCGGCCGACGGAGTTGTGGCAGTGCTGCAGCGGGAGAACGCCCAGCCATATACACCGCAAGGATGCTCAGCAGTGACACCGGGCGGCACCTGGACCGTCACCGACGAGGGACTGCGCATCACCGATGCACGGCAGCAGGTGCTCATAAGTTTCAGCATGGTCGACAGCTACACCTCCGTTTACTATAATCCAGCGAGCCAGACCGTTTGGCTGGGCGGCATCGACAAGTTTGCCGCCGTCAGGGCGGGCGCCCTGCACAGCCAGCAGCAAGCCGCCACACCCGTGGTGACCAATGTCGAGGTGATGGGGCAGGGCTATTGCGACGCCTTGCAGCTGAACCAGCACGACCTGCAACTGAACCAGTCGCAGAACTGTCTGCTGTTCTATCTGAGCAATTATGAATATGGCACAGAGAAGGTAGCCCGCTTTGCCTTCCGCGTAGAGGGCCTGCAGGAAGAGTGGGTACAGCTGCCCGCAGGCAGCAGCACGTTGTTGCTGTCGGGGTTGCAGCCTGGTAGCTACACCCTCTTCTTGAGTGACGCCCGGCAGCAAGAGGCAGCCTACAGCCTCCACTTTCGCATCCTGCCCCCGTGGTACCGCTCACGATTGGCATGGATGCTCTATGCGCTGTTCGTGGTTGTGCTGTTGACGCTCGTTGGCCTATATGTCAGGAGCCGTCGCATCCTGCGAAGGGAGCGCCAGGAGAAAGAACTGATATTGCAGAGCGCCAGAAGCAAGGAGGAGCAGCTCAGCGAGGACAAGGCAATGCTCGAACAGGAGCTGCGGCTGTCGATGCTGGCCACCTCTGGCAACGACACCCAGCTGTCGCAAGACGACCAGTTGCTTTTGCGTGTCACCCATATTATCGAGGAAAACATCGACAACTCCGACCTCTCTGTCGACATGCTCAGCCAGCTCAGCGGCATCAGTACCAAGCAGCTCTATCGTAAAATCAAGCAGCTCACGGGCAGAACTGCCGTGGGCTACATCCGTCACCTGCGGTTGCAGAAGGCGGCACGGCTGCTCACCAGCAAAGAGAGCTTCTCCACCAAAGAGGTGATGTATCTCACGGGATTCTCAAATGCATCCTATTTCACGCGTTGCTTCCAAGAGGAATACGGAGTGACGCCCTCGAACTACTCCAAGATGGTCGACAGCGATAAATAACCATTTACCCACTCACCTTTCTGGCATACCATCCGTACTTCCCTTGCTGTGCACCCCAGCGGAGGCCGTCCCATTGGGGCAGGCCGAGGAACTGATGACCTACGAACTGACCATACCATACAAGGAGCGCAACCACTTTGAAGATTTTATTCGCAAAATAGGTTTCCCGGTATCTGCCCTGAAAAAGGTGGTGAACAGTGCCGCTGTGTTTTAATACTACATGCCGAATGGAAGACGATGGTGAGCACCAATCGTCTAGGCAGGGGCAACGCCCCTGTATCATGGTCCCCCACCGCACAAAGTCCCGAAGGGACGACGGATTACAGGCAGGGGCATCGCCCCTGTATCGTGGCCATCCACCACACACGAAGTCCCAAAGGGACTGTTCAACTCAATCCCGGTGCATCGTCCGTTAACCTCGCAGACGACGGCAAGGAGTCCGAAGATGTCACTCAGAGTTCATCGTATCACAAACCAGTACTGGCGTCAGTCCCCGAGAGACAGCTATTTTTTGACCTGCGGTCGAAGAAACTTTCGCTCAGCATCCCGAAGGGTGATGCTTTCATAGCGAAACGGAGAAAGAATACAGGGATAAAAAATGAGAGTATTATTTGGTCTTGTTCTCGCTTATTCGTATCTTTGCACCGTCAAAGTGTAAAAAGGTAAGACTATGGAAGCAAAGACAGCAAGAAGACATACAGCGACCCCCTTCACAAGGGCATGGAATCAGGCGAAGAAACTCGACAACAGCGAGAAGTTACAGCTGATAACCCTTTTGGCTGAGAGCATGAAGCCTGCCGTGGCCGAGCCCCGTAAGCCCCGCCTCTATGACCCCGAGACCGGCGAGTACCTCAACGATGAGACCATGCAGGCCATAGAGGACGTTCGTAGCGGCAAGGAGCCAGTGTATGAAATGAAGTCGCTGGACGAGTTCAAAGCCTGGTGCGAGGCTCTTTAGCAATATGGCAAAGTTCGTAGTTAAACCGACTGGGCCATTCCGCAAAGACCTGAAACTGGCCAAGCGAAGGAATCTGCCATTGAGTGACTTATACAAGGTCGTTGGAATGTTAGAGAACGGCGAGCCCCTGCCAGCCAACCTGCACAACCACATGCTCAGTGGCGACTACAAGGGCTACTGGGAGTGCCACATCAATCCCGACTGGCTGCTGCTCTACGAGAAGGACACTGAGATACGCATCATCTCGCTCTATCGTACTGGCACCCACGCCGACATCTTCGACAAAGGCAAGAAACGGTAGCACCAGACTGCTGACAGCGACGACGGGCGCATGGGCAAACGACGGCCTAGCGCCCATCGGCCTGATGACTAGTACCGACGGTGCGTTGTGGACACTCAGCGCGATGCCCTCAACGAGTGGAACGGCTATGAGACCCTATCTGGTGTAGGTCACTGGATAGGGGCGTGTGCCTGTGAAACAATTTATGTCAAAATATGCGTGGTTTTACACAAATAGTTTTCTTTTTTTGCAGTTTTTAATTTTTTTATGATTATCTTTGCAGCCGAATGTCAACAACGAACTGAATATGAAAATTAAAGCTGACTATGCCAACGCTCCTCAATGGAAGGAGCTGACCGTGAAATCGAGCCTTCCGAAGGAGCTGAAGTGCCTCGATGAGATTGCCCATAACCTGTGGTGGGTGTGGAACTATGAGGCCCGTGACCTCTTCCGTGACCTTGACCCTGAGTTGTACCACGACGTGAAGCACAATCCCGTGGTGCTCTTGGAGCGTCTGAGCTTCGGCCGCAAGGAGGAAATCATCAATGACAAAGTGCTGATGAAGCGCATACAGGCTGTCTACGAGCTGTTCCGTGCCTACATGGACGTGGAGCCCGACAAGAACCGTCCCAGCGTGGCCTATTTCTCCATGGAGTACGGCATGCACTCCGCCTTGAAGATCTATAGCGGCGGTCTGGGCATGTTGGCCGGTGACTATCTGAAGGAGGCCAGCGACAGCAACGTCGACATGTGTGCCGTGGGATTCCTCTATCGCTTCGGCTATTTCACACAGAGCCTGTCGATGGACGGACAGCAGATAGCCAAATATGAGGCACAGAACTTCACACACCTGCCCATTGAGCGACAGCTGGATGAGAACGGACAGCCCCTGATTGTCGATGTGCCCTATACTAATTATATGGTACACGCGTACGTGTGGTGTGTCAACGTGGGACGCATCAAGCTCTATCTGCTTGACACCGACAACGAGATGAACAGCGACTTCGACAAGCCCATCACCCACAGCCTCTATGGCGGCGACTGGGAGAACCGTCTGAAGCAGGAGATTCTGCTGGGCATCGGCGGCGTGCTGACGCTGAAGAAGCTGGGCATCAAGAAGGACATCTACCACTGCAATGAGGGCCACGCTGCCCTCTGCAACCTGCAGCGCCTCTGCGACTACATCGAGGAAGAGCACCTGACGTTCAACCAGGCCATGGAGCTGGTGCGTGCCAGCGGTCTCTACACCGTTCATACACCGGTGCCTGCCGGTCACGATTACTTCGACGAGGGACTCTTCGGCAAGTACATGGGAGCCTATCCGCAGCGCCTGGGCATCACCTGGGACGAGTTCGTCGGCATGGGACGCACCAATCCCGACGACCACGGAGAGAAGTTCTGCATGAGCACCTTCGCCTGCAACACCTGTCAGGAGGTCAATGGCGTGTCGAAGCTCCACGGATGGGTCAGCCAGAAGATGTTTGCCAACATCTGGAACGGCTACTTCCCCGAGGAGAACCACGTGGGATATGTCACTAACGGCGTGCACTTCCCCACATGGTCGGCCACAGAGTGGCGCAAGCTCTATGCCAAGTATTTCGACGAGAACTTCATGTTCGACCAGTCTAACCAGAAGATTTGGGAGGCCATCTACAACGTTCCCGATGAAGAGATATGGCAGACGCGCATGGCTCTGAAACTGAAGCTCTTCGACTATATCAAGGTGCAGTTCCGCGACACGTGGCTGAAGAACCAGGGCGACCCCTCGCGCGTGGTGAAGCTGATGGAACGCCTCAACCCCAATGCGCTGGTCATCGGTTTCTGCCGCCGCTTTGCCACCTACAAGCGTGCACACCTGCTGTTTACCGACGAGGCACGCCTGTCGAAGATTGTCAACAATCCCGAGCGGCCCGTCATCTTCATCTTTGCAGGCAAGGCACACCCCGCCGACGGTGCTGGTCAGGGACTCATCAAGCGCATCTTCGAGATCTCTCAGCGTGAGGAGTTCCAGGGCAAGATCATCTTCCTTGAGGACTACGACTTCCTGCTGGCTCGCCGCCTCGTCTCAGGCGTCGACATCTGGATGAACACGCCGACACGTCCGCTCGAGGCATCCGGCACCAGCGGCGAGAAAGCCGAGATGAACGGTGTCGTCAACCTCAGCGTCAAGGACGGCTGGTGGCTTGAGGGCTATCGCGAGGGCGCAGGATGGGCACTCACCGAGAAGCGCACCTATGACAACCAGAGCTATCAGGACCAGCTCGATGCAGCCACCATCTACTCGCTGCTTGAGAACGAGATTGTGCCCCTCTACTACAACAAGGACAAGAAGGGCATCTCGAAGGGATGGGTCAAGGTCATCAAGAACTCTATCGCTCAGATTGCACCTCACTACACGATGAAGCGCCAGCTGGACGACTACTACTCGAAGTTCTACGAGAAGGAGGCCAAGCGCTTCAAGGAGATAGCAGCCGACGGCTACCGCAAGGCTCGCGAGATAGCCCTCTGGAAGGAGGCCGTGGCCGAGCGCTGGGATGGCATCCGTGTCATCTCCTGCGAATGGGACATTCCCGCTACAGGACTTGAGACCGGCACGAAGTACACCCTGCGCTATGTCATCGACGAGCAGGGACTCGACGACGCCGTCGCACTGGAGAAGGTCAACGTCTACACCGATAAGAACGGAGAGGAGCGCATCTACAGCATCGAGCCGCTGAATCTGGTGGGCAATGAAGGCAACAACTACACCTTCGAGGCGCTGCTCGGCCCGAAGCAGGCCGGTGAATACCGCTCAGCCGTGCGCATGTATCCCAAGAACAAGGACCTGCCCCACCGCATGGACTTCTGCTATGTGAAGTGGCTGGAACTGCCTTCCAACGTCTGATCGTCAGACCAATCAACAGTCAGAACATAAAACCACTCCTCAGCTCTTCCATGAGAGCTTGGGGAGTGGTTTTTTAGTTCTCAGCTTTCAGGAGTTTCAAGAGTTAAAGGAGTTAAAGGAGTTAAAGGAGTTAAAGGAGTTAAAGGAGTTAAAGGAGTTAAAGGAGTTAAAGGAGTTAAAGGAGTTAAGGGAGTTAAGGAGTTAAAGGAGTTAAAGACAAATGGCTCTCCATGAAAAAGCTTTTGTCT
>JAEEPZ010000185.1 GCA_016285055.1 Prevotella sp. | reverse complement strand
TAAAGGAGTTAAAGGAGTTAAAGGAGTTAAAGACAAATGTCTCTTCCATGAAAAGCCTTTGTCTCTGGGTTGAAATCCATTGCAAAACTAATGTCTTTAACTCCTTTAACTCCTTTAACTCCTTTAACTCCAAATCTTGCGAAAATGTCTCTTCCATGAAAAGCCTTTGTCTCTGGGTTGAAATCCATTGCAAAACTAATGTCTTTAACTCCTTTAACTCCTTTAACTCCTTTAACTCCAAAATATGCTAAAGTTGAATCATTAGTTGTTTGTCTTTTTGATGATCAGCTCCTCGCTGGTGTACTTCGACAGCATGTCGAATATCTGGCGCAAGTCAGCATAGTCCACCTCGCGGTGAACGGTTTTGCTGATGTTGATCTGGCAAGACATCTGTATGCGTCCCCTGCTGGGCGTGGTGAGGATGGTGCCCTCGATGCCCTTGTCGAAACTGGCGACGGTGGTGCTCTTGGGTTCGCCTTCCATGGCATATCCCTCGGGCAGGGTGATGTTGATGACGATGCGGTTGCTGCCTATATGCGGAAACTCCACCGGCATCTTGCGCGTCGCTGCGGTGAAAGGATTGTCAATGGGGAAGTCTCCCATCACCACATCAATCGTGTTTTCCGCTTTCTTGTCGGGGAACGGGCAGATGCTGATCTGACCGTCGCCGGCCTGGCCCTTCTTGGTGAAATCGGTCTCCACGGTCTCGCCTCCCACGGTGCGAGTGGTCAGCTTGCCAGTGAGGGTGCCGTCAGCAGCGAGCCGCGCGTTGATGATGGTGTTCTTCTCTACTTTCGACTCCTTCTGCAGGTCCACCCATCCGCTCTTCTTGTCCTTCAGCACCATGCGGGCTTGATTCACAAGCAACACCTCGGGCAGCATCTGGTTGCTGACCTTCGACCACTGGCCATTGGTCATCGACGCGTCAAGATAGATGTTGCCGCCCTCTGGCAAGATGGCCCCCACGATGTAGGTGGAGAGCTTGCTGATGGACGGGAAGTTATAGGGCAGCAGTCCCAGGTCGCGGCTTCTGAGCATGACGGGAGCGGCCTTGACGCCCACATCGTGAAGCGACTGGATGAGCAGCAGGTTGATGTCGACATTCGAGCCCTCGCCCTTCTTCAGCGTTTCGGATGTCAGCGCAGGGCACAGGTCGTACTTGCCGTTCCACTTCACCTTGCTCATCACCAGCTGGCACACGGCAGCCACACGCTCGCGCTGGCTGGGCATCTCTTCTATCTTGGCCTCCTTCAGCTCTTTGGCCAGCGGGCTGTGGTCGTTCAGGTGTATGCCCAGATCGTCGGAGCTGAGAACCATCTCGTCTATCTGCTCCCAAGTCTTGGCATAGTCCAACTGGTTCATGCCGCGCAAGCGGTACTGCTTCAGCTCGGCAGTGATGCCGGCCCAATAGTCCTGAGCGCTCCACACGTAGTCGTCCTTCGGCAGGCCCATCAGGTTATGGCCTTCGAAGACGTAGTGGTTGGTGTTGACATACATGAGATTGGCCAGCGGGTCGCTCTCCACTTTATACTTCAAGGTGCCCTGTGTGCACGTGTACACCAGCCGCTGGATGCCATGCTCCTCAATATTAAATATTAAGTAGTTGGGGATGTTCATATCCAGCTTGGCATAGACCACGGGAATCTCGCACTGGGCATACCAGTCGCGCAGCTGCCAGAAGAGCTGGCTGTGGATGGTGTATTCATATTCTATCACGGTGCCCTCTTTCACGTCGGGAACAGTAAACTCCACCAGGTAGTTTCGCTCGTCTATCGTCTTCATGACGATGCTGCTCTTTTTCATCGTCGTCTTCACCACCTTGTTGCCTTCCAGATTGAAGGCCGTAGCCTTGATGCTCTCCACGCTCTCGTCGCCATCGGTACCGAAGACGCCTTCCGACATCGACCCGTCCTGCTCCTGGAACGAGGAGTTGCCGCTGATCCTGTCCATCGGAATGGTCATGAACGAGGCTCGCAAGCCAGTGATATTGTTGCCCACGGACATATTCTTCTGATAAGGCACGACCACCTTGGCGAAGCGGGCGCCACCGGGCTTCAGCACTTTGATGCGGCACTTCTCGTGGTAGTCCAGCAGGTAGCCGACAGTCTGCACGGTGTATTCCACATCGGTCAGCCGGCACAGCACCACGGCGTCGGCGTCAGGATTGGCAGCGAAGGTCGTCATCTGCATTTCTTCCATGGTAGGCTTGCCAAACTTCATGTTCACAGGGCTCTGGGCTGCGGCGGCAAGCCACACGCCTGCAAAGACAGTCATTAAGGAAAAAAGTTTCAACTTCATCATATATCTCAGAATTTGCCTGCAAAATTACATCAAAAATCCCGAACAATATTGCGTTTTTCATAGTTTAACGTTGACTTAAGCCGCTTTTTCTGAGTCAACCGTCATTTTCAGCGTCCTTCCTTGACCATTTACCAAGAAAAAGCCGTAACTTTGCAGCATGTTAGCGCAAGAACTGACGTTCCGCATCAGGCAATGCTTCGTCCACACGCCCACCGACGAGCAGGCCGCTGCCATCAGCGAGGTGGCGGCGTTCCTGTGCGACCGCACGCCGCTGTCGGCGATGGTGCTGCGCGGCGCGGCCGGCACGGGCAAGACCACACTGGCCGGGGCCATCGTCAGGGCATTGCTCACGCTGAAGCAGAAGCTGATACTGCTGGCTCCCACAGGGCGGGCAGCCAAGGTGTTCTCACTCTATGCGGGCAGCGAGGCATACACCATCCACCGACGCATCTACCGGCAGAAGACGGCGGGCGACCTCTCGATGTTCAGCCTCAGCGACAACCTCCACCGCGACACCCTCTTCATCGTCGACGAGGCATCGATGATAGCGGCCTATGGCGGCAGCGAAGGCACCTCCTTCGGCTCCGGCTCGCTGTTGGCCGACCTGGTGCACTACGTCTATCAGGGGGTGAACTGCCGCCTGATGCTCATTGGCGACCATGCACAGCTGCCACCCGTAGGCGAGGAGGAGAGCCCGGCGCTGTCGACGGCACTGCTGAGCACGATGGGCCTGACCATCCACGAGGCCACACTGAGCGAGGTGCTGCGCCAGAGCCAGCAGTCGGGCATCCTGTGGAACGCCACACAGGTGAGGAAGATGGTGGAGAGAGAGTTCACGCCCTTCAGTTCTTCCGACAGCCCTTCCGGGGAGGGGGCGCCGCTGACGTCACTGCCAAAGATACGTTTCCAACGATTTTCTGACATCGTCAATGTGCCTGGCGGCGAGCTCATCGAGGCGCTGGCCAGCAGCTACAGCCACGTGGGCATGGACGAGACGATGGTGGTGACACGCTCGAACAAGCGTGCCGTCATCTACAACCGAGGCATACGCAACACCGTGCTCGACCGCGAGGAGGAGCTGTGCCGCGGCGACCAGCTGATGATAGTGAGAAACAACTACTACTGGAGCCAGAAGCTGAAGGACGACGAGGGCAAGGCGCCGCTCAGCTTTCTGGCCAACGGCGACAGCTGCGTGGTGCAGCGGGTGAGGAACATACACGAGCTCTATGGCTTCCGCTTTGCCGACGTCACCGTCCTGCTGCCCGACTATAACGACCTCGAGCTGACAGCCACCGTGCTGCTCGACACCCTGGCCACCGAGGCGCCGTCGCTGACGCGCGAACAGCAGGAGCAGCTCTACCAGCGCGTGATGGACGACTACGCCGACATCCCCCTGAAGCAAGACCGACTGAAAGCACTGCGCAGCGACCCACATTACAACGCGCTGCAAGTGAAATATGGCTATGCCGTGACCTGCCACAAGGCACAGGGCGGACAGTGGGAGCATGTCTACATAGACCAGGGCTACATGACCGACGACATGCTCACACCCGACTACCTGCACTGGCTCTACACGGCCCTCACACGAGCCAAGAAAAAGGTATTCCTCGTCAACTGGCCCGCCACTCAGACGGCCACGTGAGACAGGAACAAATTCGACCTGTACGGATGGAATGATGACATCGTTACGGCACTATCTATGTGAGTTGATACCGCGAAGCGGCCTAAGAAAAAACCAATAAAAACAAGAAAAACAAATAAAAACAATTGGGGAAAAAAGGCTATCACCTTGCCCGCAGCAGGGACTCCGTGAGACACTCCCCTCTTGAACTCCGCCTTTACGGGGAGGGTTCAAGAGGGGAATGGCTGCGCCATCATTTAGCCGCCGCAGGGGTAACTTATTTCCCCCCTTGCAAGGGGGGGCAGGGGGGGATTCACCTATGCGCAGATGAATCCCCCTCTAACTCCCCCTTTGCAAGGGGGAGAACAGGGCTACCTCAAGCCTTTGACTATCGAATATGTTCAACTATCAACTCACATGAATAGCGACACAACTATGTCACTCCATCCGTACAGCCCGTAAAAATTCGCAAAGAAAGACCATGAAAAGCACCCTTATGAACTACCAAGCCATTATTGACAAGTATTACCCCGAGGAAGAAGGCGACGCGCTGCGCCGTCTGCTGCTGAAGCACTCGCGGCAGGTGGCCGACCGCTGCCTGACGATAGTCGCGAAGCACACCGAGCTGCAGTTAGACCCGTCCTTCATAGAGGCCGCCGCCATGCTGCACGACATCGGCATACGCTGGTGCCACGCCCCCTCCATCCTCTGCCACGGCACCGAGCACTACATCCGTCACGGTCTCATAGGCGCCGAGCTGCTGCGCCGCGAGGGATGCGACGAGGCCCTCGCCCGCATCTGCGAGCGTCACACCGGCACCGGCCTCACGCGCCAGCAGATAGAGCGTCAGCAACTGCCCTTGCCGCCCAAGGACTTCGTGCCCGAGACCATCGCCGAGCAGGTGGTGTGCTACGCCGACAAGTTCTACTCGAAGTCGCATCCCGACCGCATCCTCACCGTCGAGGAGACAGCGCAGAGCCTGGAAAGGTTCGGCCATGAGGGCGTAGAGACTTTCCTTGCCTGGGCCGCCCGCTTCGAGTAGCCCCGCAAGGCCATCAATACAACTGAGCGGCCAAGCCCGCCGCAGGGACTCCGCAAGGCACTCCCCTGAAGGGCTACCCTGCAGGGACTCCGTGAGGCATTCCCCTCCTTTTCCAAAGGAGGGGTCAGGGGTGGTTTGTCAAAGATGTCCCAACCTATTTAAAAAAGGAGGGGCCAGGGGTGGTTTGTCAAAAATGTCCCAACCTATTTAAAAGGCAATGATATAGCAGTTGACCTATTCATGCGCAGCCATCCCCTCCCTTCAAGGGGAGGGGTTAGGGGTGGGGTCTGTAATATCAGTAATATCCTGTCGGCGAAGAGTGTGGG
>JAEEPZ010000060.1 GCA_016285055.1 Prevotella sp. | reverse complement strand
AAAGTTTCCTGCCGAGAAACCTTTGGTTTCCTGCCGAGAAACCGATGGTTTCTCGGCAGGAAACTTTTAAAACCCATGTCGCCTTGAAACTGCAGGATTTTCGCCATGGAAAGACATAGGCATCCTCGCAGCTGTCGAAGCGCACGCTGTCGGCATAGCCATAGCTTGTAAAGAGCTGTTTGACGCGCTCTTGCTGTTCGGGGTCGAGGCGCAGGAGGATGTGTCAATGGCACCTGTCATCTGCCTTCCACTCCGACAACAGTGAGCACGCCCTGGCTGACGCGGAAACGGACGTCGCGACCCGCGAAGGACATGCCATAGACACGGGCACCGTCATCGTGATAGCGCGGACGCGGGTCTTGGGCGAGGACACTGCGCAGGGCCTGCTGTTCCTCGGCGGTGAAGGCGGCGCACACCTCTTCGGGCATCACCACCTGCAACGCCTCCCACTGCTGCTCGTCGACAAAGCCGCTGCGGGCCTCGGGATGGCTGTCGGCATAGGTGACGTAAGGCTTCACGTCGAAGATGGGTGTACCGTCCATCAGGTCGGCACCCAGCACGTGCAGCACAGGGCCGAGGTGCGGGTGATGCTCCACGCGGTCCAAGCGCACACAAGAGAGCCCCAGGCTGTTGGGACGGAACGGCGAGCGCGAAGCGAAGACGCCCACACGGCGATTGCCGCCAAGGCGCGGCGGACGCACGGTGAGGGGCAAGGAGTGAGCAGTGGGAGATGGACTGTTGGCGCTGAACTGCCAGATGAGCCACACATAGTCGAAGCTCTCCAAGCCGCGCACAGCCTCAGCACGACGATAGTCGGGCTCAAAGACAACAGTGCCCTCCAGACTACCGGCGAGACCGCTCTGACGCGGGATGCCGAACTTCGACGTCAGCGGCGAATGGAAAAAAGCTATGGGACAAACCTCCATCTATGGGGCAAAGATACGAAGAAGCAACGAAAATGCAAAAGAAAAATGTAAAAATCTTTTGCCGTTACGGAAAGATTATGTATTTTTGCACGTGTTTACACCAAATAGCTATGCCAACCATCAGACCTTTCCTCACCATATTATTGATACTGCTGGCCTCGCTCACCATCGGAGCAAAAACTGTAGACTATAAAAACGACCCCACCTACAAAGAGCTGCAGAGTGACATGACACGTGCGTTCAACGAAACCGACAGCGCACATTTCTATCCTGCATTGAAAAAATTGCAGAACTATCTCTTGGAGAATGGCGACATGCACGGCTACTACACACAGCGCTGCAACGAGGTAATCTTCCTCATGAACAGGCAGAAAATCTTTGAGGCTTACAAGCGGGCCCGCGCGATGTCGCAGGAACTGCGTGAGAAGCGGTTGGACAAGGAGATGTATATGGCCTACAACATGCTGGGACACATCTACCGCTACTGCGGCAACAAAGAGTTGGCCGGCAAAATGTTCAGCATGGTCATAGAGCAGATGGAGCAGGCTGGCTACTACGAGAGCATGCCGCCCATTTACACGAACTTGATGGGTGTAATCATCAACGACAATCCCGAGAAAGCCATGCAGCTGCTGGAGAAAGCACTCGACATTGCCCGCCAGTACGCCCCGGAGCGTGTCTTCGAATTAGAGACGCGCCGCACCATGGCGTATTACGAGCTGGGCGACACGGCTGCCTTCAAGAAGGGCTATGCGGACTACAAGGAAGGCGAGGCCGACGGCAGGACCTCAGTGCACGGCAGACGGCTCGAGATCTACAATATGGCCATGCAGGGAAAGACCGACGAGGCCATCGCACTGGCACGCAAAGAGCTGGGCAGCAACAGCTATGACATACAGGAGAAACTGCTGAGCAAGGCCGGGCGATGGAAAGAGGCCTATCACGCCATGAAGCAGGCATACGAGGAGAGCGACTCCATCAACGCCGTCATACTGGGCAACAGCATGCAGGGCATACAGAGCGAGCTGCGCATCTACGACGCAGAGCGGAAGGCCGGTCGCAGCAGAACCATAGCACTGGTCAGCGCACTCGTGCTGCTGATGACCATCATAGCCGGCATGACCTATATCATACTGTCACGGCGGCGCCACATGCGACAGCTGAACAACGCCTACCAGCACGCACTGCGCTCGGACAACATGAAGACGGCATTCATCAAGAACGTCAGCCACGAGGTGCGCACACCCCTGAACATCATCAGCGGCTTCGCACAGGTCATAGCCGACCCGACGCTCGACATCGGTGCCACCGAGCGACAGCACATGGCGCAGATGGTGCAGCGCAACACTCGCATCATCACCTCACTCATCGACGAGATGCTGGAGCTGTCGAACAACGAGACCAGCGGCAACGCACGCAAGGACGACATCGTCAGGCTCAACACACTCCTGCTCGACATCATCGCCGTAGAGGAAGACGTCCTCACCGATGCCACCACCATGCAGCTGAAGAGCAGCCTGCCCGACGACTACACGCTGAAGACCAACGAGATGATGCTCAAGCGCATCGTCAGCTCGCTGCTCAACAATGCGGCAAAGAACACTGCGGAAGGCCACATCGAGCTGAGCGCATCGCAGAGCAACGGCCAGCTGAAACTGGTGGTCGAGGACACAGGATGCGGCATACCCGACAATGAGGCCGAGCACATCTTCGACCGCTTCGTCAAGCTCGACAAGTTCAAGGTGGGCATCGGACTCGGACTCACCCTTTGCCGCACCACAGCACGCAGCCTGGGAGGCGACGTCGTGCTTGACACCAGCTATCACAACGGTGCACGATTCATCGTCACACTGCCGGCAAATCAATAGACAGACAACCAAACTTTAATTGATCAATGAAAAAAATTCTTTTTGCCATGCTTTCACTCCTGCCCCTCATGGGCTTTGCAGCACAGAAAAGCGACACGTTCACGGCTCCCAACGGCAAGGCCGTAGTCATCAACCACATCAAGCACGCCAGCATACACATAGAGTACGACGGGCGACACATCTACATTGACCCCGTGGGGAAGAGAGTGCTGCCGGAGACGGACTTCAGCCTGATGCCCAAGGCACACATCATCCTCATCACACACGAGCACAGCGACCACTACGACCCCATCGCGCTGCCACAGATGTATCAGCCCACCACGGCGGTCTACGCCAACCCCTCAGTCATCGACAAGGTGCACCGCGGCATCGCACTGCACAATGGCGACAGCCTCATCTTCGCTGACGACATCAAGATATGGGCAGTGCCGGCCTACAACACCACGCCGGGCAGAGAGCAGTTCCACCCCAAGGGACGCGACAACGGATATATCCTGCAACTGGGCGGACTGCGCATCTACATAGCTGGCGACACCGAGGACATACCTGAGATGGAGGAGGTGAAGGACATCGACGTAGCATTCCTGCCCTGCAACCAGCCGTACACCATGACCGTCGAACAGCTGGTGAAGGCCGCAAAGACCATCATGCCCAAGGTGCTCTTCCCCTACCACTTCTCAGAGACGCCTATACAGCAGACACGCATCATGCTGGCGGGCAGCGGCATCGACGTGCGTATACGTGACTATAAATAACACCAACATGAAGAAAGTATTGAGCTTGGCAGTTCTCGTTGCTGCCACCATCGCCACCAGTGCTGTGGCACAGAATCCTAACGTCAGCGACTCGCTGCTGCTGCAGGACGCCGTGAAAGGCAAGAAGCAGGTCAACCTGCCACTGTTCCAAACCAAGTACACCGCCGACCCGTCGCCACTCGTCGTCGGCGACACACTGTTCCTCTACACCTCGCACGACGCTTCGCCCGAGGACATCGTAGACCCCAATGAGCGCAGCTCGGCAGGATTCTTCATGTACGACTGGCTGCTGTGGAGCACCACCGACATGGTGAACTGGACAGAGCACGGCGCCGTGGCATCGCTGAAGGACTTCGCATGGCGCAGCCGCGACAACGGAGGATGGGCCATACAGACCGTGGAGCGCAACGGCAAATACTATCTCTACGCCCCGCTGCACGGACACGGCATCGGCGTGCTCGTGGCCAACTCGCCTTACGGACCCTTCCGCGACCCACTGGGCGAGCCGCTGGTGTGGGACAGAAGCAACTGGTACGACATCGACCCGTCGGTCTACACCGACGCCGACGGTCAGGCTTATATGTACTGGGGCAACCCGCACACGTTCTACGCACGCCTGAACAACGACATGATCTCGCTGAAGGACAGCGTCGTGCGTCTGCCACACATCGAGCACTATCAGGAAGGCCCGTGGTTCTACAAGCGCGGCAGCAACTACTACCTCGCCTTCGCCTCCACCTGCTGCCCGGAAGGCTTGGGCTACGCCATGAGCAAATCGCCGACAGGCCCGTGGACATCGACAGGATACATCATGCGCCCCACGCCACGCGACCGCGGCAACCACCCCGGCATCTGCGACTTCAAGGGCCACACCTACGCCTTCGGACAGAGCTACGACCTGATGCATCTCGAGACCTTCGTCCACCACGAGCGCCGCAGCGTCAGCGCAGCCGAGATGAAATACAATGCTGACGGCACCATACAGGAGCTGCCCTACTGGCTCGACCAGAAACCCATGGAACAGCTGCAGTGGCTCAATCCCTACAACATCGTGCAGGCAGAGACCATGAACTGGGGCTTCGGATTGAAGAGTGCCAAGGTGGGCATTGAGAACACGGGCGACGTCAAGAAGATGCCATACTCTACCGGCCGCCGCAACATGTACATCTACGACCTCAACGACGGTGAGTTCATCCGCCTGCGCGGCGTTGACTTCGGCAGCACGGGCGCCAAGGACTACACCATCAGCGCCGCCGCCACAGGGGGCTGCACCGTCACCCTGCGCATCGACAGCCAGAACGGCCCGGCCATAGGCACCGTCCGCATAGGCTCTACAGGCTCGGTCAACGACTACCGCATGTTCCAGGCTTCGGTCAAGAAGACCACCGGCGTACACGACCTCTACATCTGCTTCAGCCGCACCACTGGCGACGTCCGCCTCGACTGGTGGCAGTTCAGGTAAACGCGCAGCCAAGCAGTTGGCTTAGCTGTTGAAGTTGTCTTCACAGGAAAAACGTGAAAAGGTCGGGCGAACCGTTTAGCGGCTCGCCCGACCTTTTTTTGTTTTCTATAACCTACAATATTTACTGAAATGTGTTGAATCCACTTCCTTTTCCTTCGCCTGCGGCACAACGTAAATATACGCGAATGACACGCAAATAAGCGGCCACATTCAAAGTCCGCTGGACTGGTGAAGGCGCTCCAGATTGCCGTCCCACAGCTCGTGCAGATCGTCGATATCTTCGGGCAACGAATAGTCGGTGACACACAGACACACCTCCTCGGTCAGCTCGCTGCGCCCGATGCGCATCTCCCAGTAAGCGTCGGGGTCGGTATCGTCCACCCATTTCAACTTGATATGACTGTTCTTCTCGCGTTCCATGATACGTGCGTGCATGGTGTGGTGCTCACCCCACAGGTCGCCCCACGTCAGTTCCATCACGCCATTGGCCTCGTTCACTCGGTCGGCTATCCACCGCTCCAGCCCGTGGTCGGTGCTCATCAGAGTCCACAAGATGTCTGGCTTGCGGGCATTCAAGGGATACTCCAGTTCTAGTCTTTGTTTCTTAGCGTTCATTAGGTCAGCTTGTATGTTGGGTGCAAAATTACAAATAAAAAGAGATTTACAACCATGAAAACGCATTATTTTTCCCGCCTAAATCATAAATAAAGTTAACAAAAAGCATTTTTCTAAGTCATCATTCTTGAGTTTTAACAGAAAAGCATTACCTTTGCACCCGCTTAACCGAAATAGGTTGTTGGCGGGATAGCTCAGCTGGTTAGAGCGCATGATTCATAATCATGAGGTCGCCGGTTCAATCCCGGCTCCCGCTACCACTGGAAAAGACAAGCATGAGGCAGTTAGGACGTAAACACCTGACTGCCTTTTTTAGTTGAAACCAGAACAGCGACAATACGTAGCATGTCGCCAACGAACATCTTTTATTCCTGAACTCCATGGAACGTCCACTGATACTTATCTCCAACGACGACGGCTACCAGGCGAAAGGACTGCGCAGCCTCGTCACAATGGTCCGCCATCTGGGCCACGTCATCGTCTGTGCACCCGACGGGCCACGCTCGGGCTTCGCATGCGCCTTCTCTACCACCACACCGCTCACCCTCACCCTGCGCGAGAAGAGCGACGGCGTAGAGATATGGTCGTGCAACGGCACACCCATAGACTGCGTAAAGATGGCGCTGCAAGAGATTGTGCCCCGCCGACCCGACATCGTCATCGGAGGAATCAACCACGGCGACAACGCCTCGGTGAACGCCCACTACAGCGGCACCATGGGCGTGGTAATGGAGGGATGCATGAAATATATACCCTCAGTGGCCTACTCGCTCTGCGACTATCATGACGATGCCGACTTCGAGCCTATGCGACCCTACGTAGAGCGCTTCACAGCACAGGTGCTGAAAAGCGGCCTGCCAAAAGGCGTATGCCTGAACATCAACTTCCCCGTCATAGGAGTGAGTGGTGAGGGGCAAGAAGTGAGAGACTACCAAGGCGTGAAAGTCTGCCGCATGGGCTTCGGCTCGTGGCTAAACGAGGTGACGAGATGTCATCATCCGCGCGGTTACGACTACTGGTGGATGGTGGGCCAATACCGCAACGACGAGCCGGAAGCCACCGACACCGACCGTTGGGCCCTCGACCACGGATACGTCGCCATCACACCCACACGCATGGACATCACTGCCTACGAGTCATTCGACGTCGTGCAGCAACTCCTCTAACTTCTCACTTCATACTTCTTACTTCTTCTTACCTCTTACCTCACATGAAGTATTACCTTATAGCCGGTGAGGCATCGGGCGACCTGCACGCCTCACGTCTGATGCAGGAGCTGAAAAAGCAGGACGCCAACGCAGAGTTCCGCTTCTACGGCGGCGACCAGATGGCTGCCGTGCAGGGAGCCACCATGGTGAAGCACTACAAAAAGCTGGCCTACATGGGCTTCATACCCGTGTTCCTGCATCTGCCCACCATCTTGCTGAACATGCGGCGAGCCAAGCAGGACATTAAGGCATGGCAGCCCGACGTCGTCATCCTCGTCGACTACCCGGGCTTCAATCTCAAGATAGCCAAATATGTCAAGAAGAACGCCATCGCACCCGTGTATTACTACATCGCACCGAAGATATGGGCATGGAAGGAATACCGCATCAAGAACATCAAGCGCGATGTGGACGAGCTCTTCTCCATCCTGCCCTTCGAGGTGGACTTCTTTGAGGGCAAACACCACTACCCTATCCACTATGTGGGCAATCCCACAGCCGACGAGGTGAGGGCTCACTCCAAAGCCCCCCTTTCGTCACCCGAGGGGGACACAATACTCTGCAAGCAGACAAATGAAGCCCCCTCGGGGACTGCAGGGGGAGCTCTTATCGCCATTCTCTGCGGCTCGCGCCGTCAGGAAATCAGAGACAACCTGCCGGCCATGCTGCAGGTGACCGACAAGTACAGCGACAAATATCAGGTGGTCATAGCCGGTGCGCCCAGCATCGATGCCGACTACTACCGCCAGTTCATGGAGGGACATCAGGTGTCGATAGTCTTCAACCAAACCTACGACCTGCTGTCACGGGCTCACGCCGCCCTCGTCACCAGCGGCACCGCCACCTTGGAGACAGCCCTCTTCGGTGTGCCGCAAGTGGTGTGCTATGAGGCGAAGCCCCACTGGTTTTTCAAATGGCTGCGCAAAAAGCTGCTGAAGGTGAAGTATGTCTCGCTGGTCAACCTCATCGCCAACCGCGAGGTGGTGAAGGAGCAGGTGGCCAACACCTTCACGGTAGAGAACATCGAGAAGGAGTTCTCCGTCCTCCTGCCCGCCAACAGCCCCCAGCGCCAACAGATGCTGGAGGGCTACAAAGAGGTGTGGCAGCGATTAGGCGACAAGCGAGCCCCCGAAGAGGCCGCCCGCATCATGGCAGAGCAGCTCGTTTCCGCCCGTTAGTTTGCCTCGCAATTTTTCCCAGGCTGGGACAAAAAAATTATTTATTCTGTTTCAGAAACAACAGTTAAATATTGAATATATCAAGAACACATATCTCTCCGACTTAACGATTTTGGAAAGAATAGGGTACGATATACAAAACTATTCTTTCGTCAGTTCTTAGCATTGTAGTTTTTTATACATCCTAAAAATAATATCCGAATCGCTTGGCGGTTCGGATTTTTGTTCGTATCTTTGCACCGACTCTCAGAGTTCTAACTAAGCACGGGCTGTCCGGACGGCAGCCACTCCGTGAAAGCCACGACATCATAAAAGGCGTTTTTCCTTATTCCTCTCAATTATGACAACGATAGAGCTAAATGCGCAACTACTTCAACAACTAAGTTATATCGCAGACAACGAGAACTATCTCCGGCGTACACTTGATTTCATCAGTAAACTAGTGCAATCGCACAGTTCTGCTGTTGTTCATAGAAGTCAGACATACACCGAAATGATAGAACGGCTGTCTGACTTTCAAGAGTACGAACGCGGATGGGATGGGAACGACGCATTGCCATTGCATCGTGACGTCGTGAAAAATTTCAAAAATCTGTTGCAAAAGAGCAAAGACTCAGACCTGCAAGGGTGGACTATCTTCCCTGCGGCTAACGGCACTCTACTGCTGCAAAACAGAGAAAGGAAGTCTGGTATTAACATAGGCACGAATGGATTCTCATACTATGTGATACAAGATGGAGAGGCAAAAGGAGAAAACAATCTCAAATTCTCGCCAAGGGCTGTACTGAGTACGATGAAAAGACTTTAGCTCATTATGGTAGAAGATAGTGAAAGCGTAGCCCGTGCCATATTCTCACCACGCATGGTTGTTAATGGAGAGATTCAGCCAGAGGCTTTTTGTCTGAGGGCTTCTATACATGAAGAGTATCTTTCAGTCATGAGGATGTCTTTCCCATCTTGGATTGATGACGTGAAGAGCATACCGCAAAGGAAAAACAGAAAGCTCTATGGCTATGCAGAAATGGGCGTGAAAGACATAAGAACAATTCGATTGAAAGGGGTCGTGTATGATGTGAAAGAATGTGCCTCTTCTGACAGTCCCTCACATGCTGGTGTCTTTATAACCGTTAATGGGGAAAGTGTTGTAGGTGGCAAGACGCTCACAACCATAGCACCTGGTACAGAGCAAGACTTTTTGTTATTAGCTATACAGCGAGAGCTTTCCGACCTTGCACAGAATGGCATTCACCAATTGTAGTCTAATGTATTCTTTGTATAGGAAGGAAAAATGAAATAACTATTTTAAGAAATTATTTCCGAATCTGCTTGCAGGTTCGGATTTTTGTTCGTATCTTTGCACCCGACTCTCAGAGTTCTAACGAAGCGCAACCCCTGCTCCGGACAGGAAAGCCACTCCATGGGAGCCACGACATAATAAAAGGCGTTTACTTTCAACGCTTTGTTCTTGACGGTCTGGAATCTTGCAAATTCACTGTAATGTCAGAACATGGCGAGGGTAGATGCCCGCATGATGTGATTTTACACTTGCTTCTTATGCTTTGCAAGGGAGTGTTGTATTCATATCATTGTGGGTTCTATGCTTGCTCATTCAACATTACAGGGCATGCAAGAGCCTCAGACCGTGGGACGAGCAAGAGTATAGTTCCCACATCTTTTTTATGCCGTCATCAAAAATAATTGATAACTTTTAGAGGCCGAATCTGGGGGCAAGGAGGCAAATGAATTAATATGAAAAGGCTAGCTTTTCTGTTATCTTATTTCTGCATTGCTATTGCATCGATAGGAGCTAATGTAACAAAGAATGTTACTTTTACTATTGGTAATACTTATACATTAGACCCCGTTGGAGACTTGGGACTTTCAAAATCAGGTAATATACCATATGTCAGTTCACAGTCTGATGGTAAGACTACCTATCCAAATGGCACATATGCTCTTTCTACGACTACAGACATATCAGTAATATCAGAATTTCATAAAACGTGGACGGAAAGTGGTGAGACTCGAGGATACTATACCTATCAGTTAACCCCACACGTACAAGGTATTTATACTTTTTATCAAAAACTTTTTTACAGCGGATGGAGCACTGTTGAAACTTATGAAATCACATACAATTTAATTGTTGTTGAAGTCACTTCTATCAACATGCCGTCAACTCTTTCCATGTTTGTAGGTGATGAACAGCAAATAACACCAATTATTATGCAAGCAGGAGCAACAACAACATTAACCTGGCAGAGCAGTACACCATCTGTTGCTACCGTATCTGAAGATGGAACTGTCACTGCTATCAGTAAAGGTACAACCATCATTACTTGTATAGCTGCGAATGGTGTTTCTGCTCAGTGTGAGGTTACCGTGAATCCTGTATTAGTGAATGGCATAACTCTCAATCAGACAGTAGCCGAACTTACTGCTGGCGAAAAGCTACAGTTAGAAGCTACTATTGCCCCCGACAATGCCAGTGACAAGAGCATCACCTGGAGCAGCACTAACGAGTCGGTGGCCGTAGTGAGCGAGAGCGGACAAGTGACTGCCGTGGGCTCTGGCACTTGCCAAGTGAAGGCGACGGCCAACGACGGCAGTGGCAAGTCGGCCTCATGCTTAGTGACGGTGTTGGGTAATGTGATGTTCTGCGAGGACTTCGGCGCTGTGCCGAGTGCTACTGTCACACTGCCCATTCAGCTGACCAATGCTGATGCCATTCAGGGCTTCGAGTTCAAACTGGTGCTGCCCGAAGGCGTGAGCGTTCAGGCTGACAATAACGGCAAGCTGCTGGCCACGCTGACGGAACGCGTCAGCACGCAAGGGCTGGAAGGAGCCAGTCAGGGGAATGGTGTCTACCAGTTCGTGTTCACCTCCACTGCCCGTATCCAAGGTAACAGCGGTGCAGTGGTCAACATCCCCATCGTCGTGGCAGACAATGTTGCCGTAGGCCAGTATGACGTAATAGTAAAAGATGTGGAGCTGGTGAAGTACGGCTCCAGCTCGCAGATTCACCACAGCGACCGTACCGCCACGCTAACCATCAAAGAGATGACTTTGGGCGACGTGAATGGCGATGGCCGTATCTCGGTAGCTGATGCCATCTCCATCATTAACTATGTTCTCGGGCGCACGCCCGTATCGTTCATCTTGGTAGCTGCTGATGTGAATGGAGATAACGACATTACCTTGGCAGATGCCGTGGCGACAGTTGATAAGATTCTGGCAGGTGGCAATGCTGGTGCACGTGCTGCTATTCGCAACATCATGTCGCTTGATCCTCAGTAAAACATCAGTAACACATAAAAACGAATGTCAAAGATGAAAAAGATAGTTTTAGGCGTACTTGCCCTGTTCTGCTTTGCCACTATAGCCTGGGCCGACGGCCTGACAGTGGCCACTGTGAGCATACAGCCCGGAAAAACCGCTCCGGTGCAAGTGGTACTCAACAATTCAGGGGAGAGCTACCGCGCTGTGCTTTTCACACTTACCCTTCCCGCGGGCATTACGATTGTGAAGGATGAATATGATGAGCCAGTGATTACTGCCGATGATGCTATCCTCGCTGCAGGCTATAGCGCCACCTCCAATCAGCTGACCGACAATACCTATCGTTTCGCTGTAGTAAGCACATCAGGCAATAAGAATATTCCAGAGGAGTGTGGTCCGCTGTTTACATTCACCCTTGAGGCTGCCGCAACGCTGGCAACGGGAACAGACCTGACAGCCACATTGTCGGAGATAAAACTGACTGATGCCTGGGCCGTAGACCATGATGCTGATGATGCAACTTTCACCATCACCACCAATGACGGACGTATCACTCTGGATGAAAACTCTACCATTGTTCCCGAGACCAGTGAGGAGAATGTGAAGGTGAAAGTGCTTCGTACCATCAACGCCAACGAATGGAGCACGCTGGTGCTGCCGTTTGACATGACTGAAGAACAGGTGAAGGAGGTCTTCGGCAACGATGTGGAGTTAGCAGAGTATATTGAGCATGAGATGAACGAAGAAGGAACGGCTATTACCGTGTTTTTCGATAATGCCAACCTGGCCGTGGATGGGCTGATGGCCAACAATCCCTACATCATCCGCACACCGAAGGACATCACCGAGTTTACCGTCGACGGCGTGACCATCGACCCCGATGAGGAGGGAGCCATCGCCGAGTTCACCAATGGGCGCACTGGCTCGCGCAAGGTGGTGTATGGCACTTTTTGCGGCACCTATCATGCCCAAACGGTAGTGCCTGAGAATGCGCTGTTCCTGAGCGAGAGCCAGTTTTGGTATTCCACGGGCCAGACAAAGATGAAGGCCTTCCGCGCCTATTTCAACTTTGTCAACGTACTGACTTCAGTGAAGCAGGGGGCTGGTGTCCGCATCAGTTTCAGCATCAATGAGCAGTCTGGAATCAAGGACAACAACCGTGAAACAACAAACAATAACCGTTATTACGATTTGCAGGGCCGCAGGGTGAAGAAACCGGGCAAGGGCCTGTACATCAGAAACGGGAAGAAAGAAATAATGAAATGATGTCTATGCCGAAACATCAATGGCCACGAATGTTTCATAAATAATTAATATGTAAACACAAGACAGCAATGAAGAAGACATATATGAAGCCATCCGCAGAGGTGGTGAGAATGGGAATGACAATGATGATCTGCACTTCCGAAGGTGTCACGTCGAACAACGGCATCGACTACGGCGGTGTGGATGAGGATGGTGAGAAAGACCCCGCTGCCCGCCGGCACCGCAACGTGTGGGACGACGAGGAGGACATGGAGGAGGACTGGTGACAGTCCTCCCCTGGCCATACGACCGTTGCCTCATCCCGTTACGGGGTGAGGCAACGGCCGTTTCTGATGGAATTGTTTCGGCCAGCCCTGAATGTCGCTTCGGGACTGTTCAGGCTGAGGCGGGGGCAGCAAATTTACCGCTGACAAAATAATACAGACATTACAGACCCAACCCCTGCACCCTCCGCTTGGGAGGGGAGCGGGCTCACGCCGTACCATTACCGGTTTCCCCTTCACCCAACCCCTCCCCTTACAGGGGCGGGGGGAACCGCGGAACAAGACAGCAATGAAGAAGGCATGAAGCTGTTGCTCTAAGGTGCATAGGTGGATAATATTTCTAAAACCTTTATCTTTATGAGGTACTCGTATTTCGTGCGGAGCGCGTTATTGGTGGCGGCGAACCACTGTTGGCGGCTCTGGCTGAGGTCGTAGAGTGTGGCCATGCCTGCCTCGTAGCGCTTCAGGGCATAGGTGTAGGCCAATGCGCTGGCCTCCTCCGCCTTGCGCTCTGCCTCGTAGCGCTTGTGTGCGTTGACTGCTCCTTGCCATGCCTGGCTAATGTCTTTTCTGACGCGCTGGCGGGCATCATCGTATGCCCATCTGGCATCCTCTAAGTCCACCTTGGCGGTGCGGATGCGGTGCTTTGTCTGGAATGCGTCGAAGAGGGGCACGGTAAGTTTGAGCCCTACAATGCCCTGTAGGAAATTCTTCCGTTTCCACCTTGCCTCGTTGCTGAGATTGTAGCTGAAGCTCCCTATCTGTCCCCAGGGGGCTATGAGGAGCGTCTGTCCACTCTGCGATGCATTGGCGTCGATGTTGACCCAGAATGTGCCTAATTCGCCCACCAATGTCAATGTGGGATAGTAGCCGCTGCGGGCAGCATTTAGTCTCTGCTCTGCCTGCAGGATGGTGTAGCCCGCCGACCGCACTGCCGGGTGTTGAAGGGTGGAGAGGTGAGAGGTGAGAGGTGAGAGGTGAGACTGGTCAACAGAGTCTGTCAGCTCGCCAATGTCGAAGTGGACGGAGTCGGGCAGGTTCAGCAGCAGTCTGAGGTCAAGCATGGCCAGCTCGGTGTCTCCCTCTGCTGCCGTCAGCAGTGCTTCGTCGCGACTCACAATGGCTGCCGCCTCCACGGTGTCGCTCTCTGGCCGTTTGCCCCTGTCGAACAGCGAGCGTGCCCTCTTCAGCAGCAGCTGCGAGACCTCTAACCGCTTTTGTGCGACAGATGCCTCCCCTCTGTTATAGAGTGCCTGCAGATAGGCCGCCGCCACCTGCACCTTGATGTCCTTTTCTGTTGCCCGCACGTCCTCAGTGGCTGCCAGCAGAGAATAGCGCTCTGCTTTGATCTGGTTCGACAGGCGTCCGCCGGTATAGAGTGGAACTGCCGCTGCGAGTCCCATGCTGAAGAGCGCCTCGGTGGCGTCAAACTTATTGTGGTCGTCCGACAGTTCGAGTGCCCCGGCATAGGTGCCGATGTCACCGCTGAAGCGTGGCAGGCGGGCATCCATGATGGCTTGCGTCTTCACCTGCTGCCGTTTCTGCTCGTTTAGTCGATGGGCCATCGCGTTGTTATGGGTTATGGCGTAGTCCATACATTCGTCAAGTGTCCACTGCCGCTGTCCATTGGCGGCAAAAGGTATCAGGTGTAGCAGCATGGTGAGTGCCAGCCATATTGTTGTCCGTATATGATGAAAAAAGCGTGATTTCATAGCCAGTCATCCCGTTATATTATTGAATGATTGTGAAGCCAGTGCCCTTGGATTGTTCTTTTATTTCATTTCCCCTGAGCAGCTCGCCTTTCTTCACCCCGCTTTTCAGTTCGATGGACAGGCCGTCGGACAAGCCGATGGTGACGGGCCGTCGTTCGAACTGCTGGTTCTGCGTGTCATTGGGCGGTGAGGTGAGCACATAGACATAAGTCTTCCCGTCTTCGAACGAGATGGCTTTCTCGTCGCACGCCAGCACATTGTTCAAGCTGCCCAGAAGGATGCTGGCATTGGCGCTGTAGCCTGATCGGATGTTCACTCCCTCTGGAATGTCGGCGTCAGCTTTCAGCTCGAACATCTTGGCCCCGTTCTGCATCACTCCCTCTGGCGCTATGTAGGTAAGCTTGGCTGGTATGGTCAGCTCCTGCATGGAGCCAAGGTGCAGCTCCACGTCCATGCCTGTTTGCAACAGTGCCACCTCTGTTTCGTCGATGTATCCGCGAAAGATGATGTCGCTCATGTCGGCAATCTTTGCCACCGTCGTTCCTTCTGTGAAGACGCTGGTACTTGAGACTGCCGCTCCCTCCTTGACGGGTACGCTGAGCACCATGCCTGTCATAGTGGAGCGGAGGTTGGTAATACTGATGTTTCCCGACCTTGCTGACTGTCCGCTGGTGATGACCTGCACCTGTGACTGCGCTGCTACGAGTCCCTCTCTGGCAGCTGCCAGGCGGTTGTTCTGCACCTCATAGTCCTCGCGGCTCACCACCCCGTCTTTGTAGAGTGCCTGCGTGCGGTCGTACTCACGCTGTACTTCGGTCAGGTTAATCTGTGCCGCCTCGACGCGGTTCTTCGCCTCGTTGAGCTGTGCCATATCGGGGATAATCTTCACTGTGGCAATGATATCTCCCGCCCTGACCATATCGCCTGGTTGCACGAGCAGCCTGCTGATGATGCCTGTGGCCTGTGGTTTCACGTCCACCTGTCGTCGTGCTTCCATGCTGCCGGCCACTGTAGTCCGTTTCACGAGATTTCGTTGTTCTGGGCTGACCAGTTCGTAGACCGTTGGCTTTGGCTGTGACTGTTGCCACAGGTAGTAGAGCGTGTAGCCGACGTAGATTGCCAGTAGGCACAACCCGATTACTTTAAGTGTTTTCTTCATTGTCATTATTATTCATTTTCTCAAGTTCTTCCTTTCCCCCTTTCCCTACTCTTCCCTAAGGGCATCGATGGGTTTGATGGCGAGTGCCCTCCTGGCCGGTATCCACCCAGCCATGAGTCCGCCGGCAACAAGTATGAGCAGCGCCCCGATGGCGGTCCAGAAGGGTACGATGGGACGGGTGAAGACGGCATCGTCGCCCTGCGGCAGCGCCCTGGCCAGCGCATCGAGCACCCATACTGCGGTGCACAACCCCGTCAGTCCTGCACTGAGCGTCAGCACGAGGCTTTCCGTCATGATATTTTTAAAGATGTCGAAAGGCTTGGCCCCGATGGCGCGTAGGATGCCTATCTCCTGCGTCCGCTCCCTGACGGTGACGAGCATGATGTTGCTGATGCCTATCAGTCCGGCTATCAGTGTACCCAAGCCGACAATCCAGATGAGCAGGCGGGTGCCAACGAACAAGTTTCCGAACATCTTCGTCTGTTCGCTCACTATGGCTACAGTGGTGGCCAGCTGGTCGTCGGGGTGTATGGAGTGGTTCTCCCTGATGAGTGACAAAACCCGTTCCTTCTCCTTATCCAGTTGGATTGTCTCGTCCATGATGACAGAGCACAAGTCTATTTCATCGCCCCTGCCGTATGCCGCCTGCTGGGTGGGCAGTGGCATCAGCACACTTTCCGAGAGGTCGATGCCAATGTTCACCTGCCGGTTGGTACAGTGTGTAACGCCCACCACCGTCAGCGACATGCCGTTCACTTTAAGCATACGCCCCAAGGCCTCCTCATGCCCTCCGAAGAACACCTCGGCCACATGATCGCCAATAACGCACACTTTGCGCTTCTCGCGAATGTCAATATCATTGATGAAGCGCCCTGCCGTGAGCCGCTGTGGCAGCTCGTTGAAAAAACCCGGCACCACCCCCGTCACCTGATACTGGTAGGTAAGGTCCCCTTGCGCCACATCCTGGTAGCCCGCAAAGCTGAGGGCACTGAATGACAACACATGACTACCGAAGCGTTGGCGAATCATCTCCTCGTCGTGCGAGTTGAGCAGCCACTTGCGGTCACGGCCAAAGCCTTTATAGGCCATAGAGGTCTCAGACGGGTATATCCACATCTCATTGGGAGGGAGGCTCTTGACTTTGTCTATGATGCCGTTGTCGAGTCCCATGCCGCTGCCAATGAGTAGTATCAGAATGACGATGCCCCAGAACACGCCGAAGGCCGTCATCAGTCTTTGCCCTCGCCGCGCTCTGATGGTCTGCCGACTGTCCATCGCTTCTACGGCCCTGGCACTGACAGCCTGTTTGGCAGGCACATATCCGGCCACGAGTCCCGCCACCACCATGATGCCGGTTACGGCCAGCACGTACTCTAGGCTGACGGTGGGATTGCAGAACACTTCGCTGTTGCCGGTCATGCTGATGGCTTTTGCCACCAGTTCCATCAGCTCAATGCCCAAGAACATGCCAACATAGCCGAACAGGAGGCAAATGATGACCGACTCTGCCATCACGAGCACCACGATTTGGTGTGGCTTGGCTCCCATAGCCCGCCTGATGCCTAACTCCTGCGTCCGCTCCCTGACGGCTATGAGCATGATATTCGACACGCCGGCAATGCCAGAGAGGAGCGTGGCCAAGCCTACTACGAGGACAAAGATGGAGAGCGCCATCAAAATATTGCTGACGAGCACTGGAAGCTCGTAGAGGTTGAATATCTTGACAGCATGTTTATCGGTGGGAGCGAAGCCCTTACGGGCGCCCAAATAGGCGAGGACACGGTCGTTGAACTGCTTGTTCAGCTCTGCCGTAGTCAGGTGGTTGGTCTGCATGCTGAGCCGGCTCAGTTCGCCCTCTGGACACCATATCGTCTTGACGGTGCTCAGCGGCGCCACGATGGTTCGTGTGGGGTTCGACTGTAGCACGGGTTCATAGATGCCTACTATCTGGAAATTGATGCCGTCTAACTGCAATACATTTCCCACCGCCGATTTGGGGTCGTCCCTGAAGAAGGCATTTCGTATTCCATTGGGAATGACGCACACCTTGCGTTGCATCCTTATGTCAAGGTCATTGATATCACGGCCTTCCAGTATCTGCGTGTTAGGCGCCGCCGCATAGCCAGGAGTATAGCCGTCGACCACCGTATTGGTGTATTCCATGCCGCGGCGGGCTTGTACGACATGACTCACGACGGGCATGACCTGCACCACCGTATCGCCGAACAGGCTGTCCAATGCTGCGGCATCTTCTTCATAGAGCCGGATGACACGCCCCTTGCTTCGCCCCTCGAAGGACTGTGACGTTTCACGGGGATAAAGAGTTACGATGCCAATGTTGTAAGTCTTGAAGTTGAGGTTCATGCCGTTGATGAGTCCACGGCCCGCACTGATGAGCACAATGAAGATGAAGATTCCCCAGGCAATGGAAAATCCTGTCAACGCTATGCGCATCTTGTTGCCCTTCATCACGGCAAGCACTTCGCTCAAGAGCTCTCTCATGCTTCAGCTTTCAACTATCAACATCTGACTGAGTGTTTCCTTATACGTTTTTGCCAGTTTTTTCATCATCTTCCTGGAATAATAGCCGGAATACATCACTTTGATGGTGTAATGATTCTTCTTTTCAACGACGTCCACCAGCGCCTCGACCATGAAGTTCTTCTGAGTGGAGACAGCAGCGTTGATGAGCGCCTCGTTCTGCGGCAGATGCTCATATTTTCCGTCTTCCACTATCCAGTCGGGGAAGAATTGGAACAGGATAATGGGGGCAATATTGAATTCCTGCACCAGTGATGCGAAGGGGAAGAAATTATTCTGGCTCAGTTTATAATAGATGTCGGCAAGCCGATTGAGGAAAGCCCGCATGTCGTGATGATCCGCATGGGCGACAATCGGCATACCGTTGATATACAGCCCGATATCCTCAAAATTGTTGAACCGGTCGCGTCCGTTGTCAAGAAAGCCAAAAGCAACTTCATCGCAGCCCGTCAGTTTTGACAAGGTTACAACCATAGCAGCCGTAAACAGGATGTTCTTATTAATTCCGAAGCGGTCGGTAAACCTGTTCACCTGCTCCTGGTCCACACCCAGCTCACGCTTGTGAAAGCCCGGCCGGCCTGGTTTTTCAGGATTCCTATAGAAGTTGGCTTCACTAAGGTTGCTCAGCATGGAACGGATATACATGTTCATCTCAGCATACTGTTCCGTGCTTCTCACCTCTTGATGGAAGGCAGAGACCTTTAAGAAATGATCATCGACACCCCCAAGTGATGCGCCCTCCAGCGCACGCTGGAAGTGGCGACAGAAAACATTTTGGGATATAAGGTCGAAGATCAGGTGGTGGACTACAGACAGCAGATAGCATCTGCCCGGAATCCTCACGATGACGTGTCTCGCCAAACTACTATACAGGTCGAAATTGGATATCAGAAGCGACAGAGTCTTTAACGGATTTAATGACCCTTTCATCACAGCAGGCTTCTCGCCCTTCTCCAAATACGGCACGCCATCTCTCATAGCAACATGCATGGTCAGCACGGGATGCGCAGCAAACATGGCGTCCAATGCGTTCCTAATCTGTTCATCAGTACATTTCCTGTCGATTGGAATAGCGAAGAGCATCAGATAGGAATCATACTTATTGAACTTTACAATGTCATTGAAGATGAACATTTGCGTATTATTCAGCGGACATCCGTTCTCTATCGAATATTTATCCAGATTGACAGAAATGTGCTTTGCATTATTTGCAATGGCAGCGGGCGTACGCAGACTTAAGACATCGGCAACCGTGATGCCTCGCTCACCCAGGGAAAAGGCGAGCTTGAGGGCAGCCAGAGAATCGCCTCCAAGACGCACGAAATCGTCGTTTACACTGATCTTTTCCTGTTTCAACACCTTTTCAAAGCCACTGACTATAAGCTTTTCAAGTTCGCTTTCCGGCGCTACATAATCGGCATGCATCAAGCTAAGGTCAACATCAGGCAGCCGTTGGCGGTCTACTTTGCCATTGGCGTTGAGTGGCATGGCATCCAACTGCATGTAGGCCGTCGGCATCTGATAGTCGGCAAGGCGGTCATGAAGGTACTGCTTCAGTGCTTTGTCATCCACATCGGCAGTCACAGTGTAGTAGAGGCAGATGTATTGACCGTTGATGATTTGTGCCGCCACCTGGCCTATTCCCTCAAATTGTGAGGCGCACGACTCTATTTCTCCCAGCTCTATACGTAGTCCTCGCAGCTTCACCTGATTGTCGGTACGCCCAAGGAAAAGGAGATTACCGTCGTCGTCCCATCGCACCAAGTCGCCTGTGCGATAGGCCATAGCATCACGGTTATTGGTTATTGGATATTGGCCATTGGTTATTGGATAAAACTTTGCCGCATCTGTCTCTGTGGGATGCAGGTAGCCGCGCGCTACTCCCTCACCACAAATGACCAGTTCGCCAGGCACGCCGCGTGGCACTAACCTCATGTGCGAGTCAACTACATAAACCTGATAGCCACAGAGCGGACGGCCGATATTCGGACGGTCGTAGTCGGCATCAATATTCAGATAGGTGGTGAGTACGGTGGCCTCTGTGGGGCCGTAGCCGTTGACAACACGGTAGCCCGGGTACTTCAGCGGCATCAGCTTTTCACCCGCTACGCAGAGCATACGGAGCGAATGGTTCTTCACGTTGCTGGCGAAGAGATGCCCCACCTGTGTGGTCATAAAGGCCATCGTGATGGCATTCTGCTCGAAATAAGCGTTCATGGCCTCTATCTCCAACCGCATCTCCGATGGGATAACATACAGCGTAGCTCCTACCATGAGTGTGGGGAACATCTCCATCATGTGGCAATCGAAGCCAAAGGCAGCGTGCATGGTCACGCGGTCACTGGCTGAGATGCCGGTAGCTTGCACATACCAATGACAGAAGTTGACAATGCTGTGCTGCTCAAGCACCACGCCCTTGGGACGACCTGTAGAACCTGAAGTATAGAGGATGACATAGCGGTGCTGCGGTAATGGAGACGGCAGCTGTACAGTGCAGTCTGGCAGCGACGTCAGCTTATCGCTTGTCACGACATCACCCTTGAAGCCGGGCATAGCCTCGCTGACGCGGTCTCCCTCACTCAGGATGAGCCTTACACCGGCATCCTCACACATATATTGCAGTCGGTCGGCAGGAAATTTAAAGTCAAGCGGCATGTAGCAGCCGCCAGCCTTCATGATGGCCAGCGGATAGACAACCATCAGCTCGGAACGGTCTATCATCACGCCAACAGCCTCCTCGGACTGTACATTATTATTAATAATAAGGTAGCAGGCCAGACGGTCGGTCAACTGATCCAACTCGCGGTAGGTCATCTGTCGGTTGCCGAAGACAACGGCGGTGGCATCGGGCGTGAGTGCCGCCTGTCTGCGGAACAAGCTTACCAACGTATCTTTGTGGTTGAAATCAAGTTGCTCGCCACGGCCAAGTTCAACCAATGCTGTTTTGGTTTCCTCTGTAATCAAGGGCAATTCCCTGAGTTGCGCGTCGGGCATGGCTGCCATATTCCTGACAACGGTCTCAAAGGTGTCGGCTGTCTGCAGCATCTGTGTCTCACTATAGAGCGATGTGTCGTAGGTGAAGGTGAGCCGAAGCGTTCCCTCCCGTTCTGGACTGATGGCGATGGTTAGCTCTCCGAAAGGCTCTTCCTCCATCTGAACGGGCTTCACTTCCCATTTAGTGCTGTCAGTCCACAAATGGTCGATAGGATAGTTCTCGAAAGCCAGCACCGACTGGAACAATGCCGACCCGAGTTCGCTTTGCGACAATATTTCTGACAGTGGACAGAAGTCGTAGGCGGCAGATTGCGCTTCCTGCCTCTGTAGGGCTTTCAGGGCATGGACGACAGTGTCTGTGGCTGAGGTTTGGACTCTGACGGGCACGCTGTTGATGAACAGTCCTACGAGTTGGCTGTAGTCGCCCTCGCTGCTGTCGCGCCCGGACACCACCCTGAGGAACGCAGCATCGTCAGTGCGGCAGCATGACTGTAGCACCAAACCCCAGCCCAACTCCATGACGGTGTTCAGAGTGACACCGCTCCTGGCAGCCAACTGTCGCAACTGCGTAGTGAGTGCCTCATCGATTGTATGCCTGACAAATGGTTTCTTGGCCTTTTCCTTGGGGTGGCCATACGATGGCAGGGCAGCTCGCGAGTGGTAGTCGGCGAGCAGATTCTTCCAGTAGGCTAAGGCTGCCTTACGGTCGCGGCGGAGCAGCTGGCGGACAAATGCCTCGTAACGACCGCTCTGCGGGGTGGTGGGAGGCAGCAGGCTATCGGTGGTGGGGGGAGTGGGCTGAGTGGGCTGAGTGGGCGTTGTGGGTGTTGTGGGTGTTGTGGGGGCAGAGGCTTCGGCGTCGAGTTTCGTCAGTAAATCCTTGAAGATAATGGGGATGCTCCAACCGTCGACGACGATGTGGTGCAAGACGACCAAAAGCTGGCAGCTGTCGGCTCCCGTCTTCATGCACACCAGGTGGAACATGGGGTCGTCGGTGAGGCTGAGCTTTCGTTGCAACATCTCCTGATGTACGGCGGTAGCGGCTGCCTCGATGTCGGCTTCGCCCGTGAGGTCACGCATCTCCAGCGGCAACTGTCGGCTGACGATGGCCTGGCATGGCTGCGGAACACCTTCATGGAAAATGGCTGTGCGCAGCACTTCATGCTTTTCGGCAAGATAGTCGAGCGTATGTCGCAGTGCTGCTTCGGTGGGAAGCATCGACAACGACAGCCGGTAAAGGAGACGGTATGCCTTTGTGTCGCGGTTGGAGAGATAAGTTATGAGGATGCCCTGCTGCATGGGGGTGAGCGAATAGACGCGCTGCAGCTTCTCGCCCCGGCTGGCCAGGTGCTTGGTGACGTTCTGCCACTGCTGCTCCGTCCATCCCGTTGCACCAAAGTCAGAGGCGGTGGGCTCTGTGACGGGCACGGCGGCGGTGTGTGCTGCCACACGTGCAAGGTTTTCGATGAAAGCGTCGGCCAGTTGCTGCGCTTTGTCGTCGTTCCAGCGTTGCGGATCGTAGGCGAAATGTGCCACGAAACGTCCGTCGACGATGGCGCAGTTGATGTCGATGGAAGGCAGGGGAATACCCAACTCTGCTGCAGACGTACTGCCGGCTTGCAGGAAACGGCTGTCGGTTGTGAACAACGACTCCCCGTCGTCAGGATGGTCGGCATGGCCTAAGTAGTTGAAACCTAAGAGGGGGATGAGGTCGTTGCGTAGCATGGTATCACCCTCTTTTGACTCCACATACTGCAGGATGCCGTAGCCGATGCCCTTGTTTGGGACAGCGCGCAATTGCTCCTTAACCAGACGGACGTCGTGGCGTATGTCGCCTGTGATGTTCCGAATGATGACGGGATAGAAAGAGGTGAACCAGCCTACCGTGCGGTGAATGACCACAGCTTCGTGCAGCGGCTCGCGTCCGTGTCCCTCCATCTGTACGGTCACGTCACTGCTGCCCGTCAGCTGTTGGTACGCCTGGCTGAGCGCCGTTAGCAGCAGGTCGTTGACCTCGGTGTTATAGGCTTTCGCCGACTGAGTAAGCAGCAGTCGCAGCGGTTCGCCTTCTAACGTTGCTGTGAGTTGGCGCATCTGTTTGCTGACAGCGGTGGTAAGGTCCATGCCTTCCATCTGCTTCTGTACTTGCAGCCAGTAGCTTTTTTCAGTCTGTAGCAGATAACTGTCGCGGTAGCGGCTGACAGTGTCTGTCCAGTAGGCAAACGAGTGGGTTTTCCTTGGCAGTGCGATGATCTTGCCCTGAACGAGTTGGGACAGAGCCGTCGTAAGGTCTTCGACCAGGATTCTCCACGACACACCATCGATGGCTATATGATGGCAGACCATCAGCAAGCGGTCTCCGTCGTCGGCATGTAGTAGAACGGTTCGCAGTATGGGTCCGTGCTCCAAGTCTATCAGGGTGGATTGCCGGTTGGCCGTCTCGACTTCCAAACCGCCAAGCGCAGTGGAAGCAATGTTTGGCGGCAGCGTCGTTACCTCGAGCGAGAACAGATTGTTGTCCGTCGTGGGGCGTATCACGATGGAACTGCCGACAATCGTGGCGCGCAGCATGTCGTGATGTACGGCCAATGCCTGTAGGGCCTGCCGCAGCAGAAGCTCATTGACAGGCTGAGATGCCCGGAGCACCACCGACTGTGTGAACAGGCCCGGCTTGTCGAGTTTCCAACTGAGGAAACGTTGCTGGAAGGCCCCTGGCGTGATGGTTCCCGTCACGGGCTCTTGTGCTATGGCATGGCCGTCGCCGGTGCTGACCAATGTGCTGGCCATGTCGCGCACCGTACTGCATTTCATCAGTTCGCTCACCTGTGCTGTAAAGCCCTCGTTATACAACAGGCTCACCAAGTGAATCAGTTTGATGGAGTCGCCACCCAGAGTGAAGAAGTTGTCGAGCATGCTGATGGGCTTTTGCCACGCCAGCACGCCTCCCAACAACCTGACGATGGTTTCCTCTGCCTTGTTCACAGGAGCAACGTAGTCAGTCTGGGTGGTAAAGGTTGGGTCCGGCAGGTGTCGGCGGTCTACCTTACCGTTGGGTGTCAGTGGCAGCGCGTCTATCTGCATATAGACGGCAGGTAACATGTACTCAGCCAAAGTGCGGCTCAAGAACCGGCGAAGCGCTTCGGCATCGACCTTCATTCCCTGAGAAGCGGTGTAATAGAGGCATAAGGTGTCGCTGAGGCTTTGTGAGGGTTGTGGGCGTTGTGGGCTTTGTGGGCTATGTGGGCGTTGTGGGCTTCCTATGGGACGGATGACGGCGACGGCCTGGGTGATGCCCTCAAATTTGGAGGCGCAGCTTTCTATCTCGCCCAGTTCTATGCGGTAGCCGCGCAACTTCACCTGATCGTCGGTACGGCCAAGGAACTCCAGCTGGCCCTCTTCGTTCCAGCGGCACAGGTCGCCAGTACGGTACATGCGGACGGGCTGCCCATCATCGTCTGTCGGAAGGAAGGGACAGTCACGGAACTTCTCTGCCGTCAGTTCGGGCTGATGCCAATAACCTGCGCTAACCTGCACACTGGCGAAACAGAGCTCGCCCTCTGCGCCACGGGGTAAAAGGCGGCCTTGTGCATCGACAATGAAGCAATGGCTGTTGGCCATAGGACGCCCGATGGGAATGGTGGCATAGCAACGGCCGCGCTCCAGGCGGTAGGCAGAGATGAGGTCCGTACACTCCGTCGGGCCATAGCCGTTGAACAGCTGCACATCACCGCTCACCAGGTCTGCCATGCGCTCACCCGTCAGCGTCATATACCGGAGTGGCAGTGGGCCGCTCTCTATCAGCAGTCTGCCCAACGAGGTGGTGTAGCTGCCGCCCGTAATGCTGTGGCTGGCGATGAAAGCGCGCATGCCCTGAATGTCTCGGCGTATCTCAGAAGGCATGATGTGCAGGCTGCCGCCGAGGGTCAGCACGGGATACAGGTCTTGTATATGGGCATCGAAAGAGAAGGGCCGATGCAGGGAGATGCGGTCTGTGGGAGTAAGTCCCAGGACATCGACCATAGAGGCTATGTAGGAGCTGAGTCCGCGCTGGCGTATCATCACGCCCTTGGGACGGCCCGTGGAGCCTGAGGTGTAGATCATGTAGGCCAGGCCGGCGGCAGTGGAGCGGTCTACCGATGGTGACGCCTGGCTGAAGTCGGTTTCTGCCATGAACCGGCTGTCAACCACCACTTTTGCCTGACAGTCGTCAAGCATGTATTGCTGCCGGTCCTCAGGGTATTCAAGGTCAATGGGCACGTAGGCGGCACC
>JAEEPZ010000059.1 GCA_016285055.1 Prevotella sp. | reverse complement strand
GGAAACTTTTGCATAAAAGCATCCGATTTGGTGCAGAGGGATGGACGGAGCCCCAGATGGCAAAAAAATACATGCTGTACGGATGGAGTGACTTAGTTATGGCGCGAAACAGGTCAGTTCGTTACCCGAGTTCTGTCGTCCCTTCGGGGCTTTCAACCCGACCCCTGCACAATGGTTGGCGCAGTACTGCGCCTTGCCCGATGCAGGAACCCCGTGAGGCCCTCCCCTCTTGAACCCTGCCCTTACGGGGAGGGGTTCTTGCCTTGCAAGCGTCCTTCGGCCGAGCGAGGGGTGGGGTCTGTAATGTCTGTAATATTCTATCAGCGAAGAAGTTTCAGCGAAGAAGTTTCAGCGAAGAAGTTTCAGCGAAGAAGAGGCAGCGAAGAAGAGGCAGCGAAGAAGTTCTTGCTTTGCAAGCGGCATAGCCGAGTCCAGACCCCACCCCTGCCCCTCCCCGTAAGGGCAGGGTTCAAGAGGGGATGGCTGCGCATTGAGCTATGCAGCGGGCAAGGCGATAGCTATTGTCCCTAATTGTTTTTCTTGTTTTTATTGGTTTTTTCTCAGGCCGCTTCGCGGTATCAACTCACATAAATAGCTATGTAACTATGCCCTATCCCAACCGCACAGGTCGGAAAATTCCCAGGCTGGGAATAAAATATTCCCACGCTGGGAACAAATTATTCCCAGGCTGGGAATAAAATATTCCCACGCTGGGAATTTTTCTGAGGGGCTTCGACGGGCTGCTCAACACGAACTCCAGCCTACTTTTGCTTCATCCCCCGAGAGGATTCAGCAAAAGTAGGCTGGAGTTTAATAGCCTTATTTGGCCGTTGCCAAAACCGGCCAGTTTTTGAAAGAGTCTATTCCTTGGCGGCGTTCTGCTGGTCGATGGCCTTGATTTTGTCCTTCACCAGCTGCATGTCGTCCTTCAGCTTCTGCATCTTGCGGTTCATCTCGTCGATGAGCGAGTTGCCCTTCTTCGAGCTGGCGCTGAGGAAGCCCAGGTTGTTCTCATAGGTCTGCACGTCCTGCTTCATCTGCTCCAGCTGGCGCACCAGTCGTGCACGCTCATTGTCGAGTGCACCCTCGCCCCGCTCGGCCACCTGCTTGAGGTTGTCCTTGAACTTCGACAGGCGTCGGCGCTGCACGCTGATGTTCAGCTCTTTATACAGCTTGTCCAGCACCTCGTGGTATTCCTCGTAGAGCTTGTCCTTGTCGCGGAAGGGTACATGGCCTATGGCGTTGTACTCCTCTACGAGCTGCTGCACCTTCTGCTGCACGTTGTCGCCGCCCTCTTCGGCCACGGCTTTGATGCGTGCTATGACGTCGCGTTTCTTCTGCAGGTTCTCGCGCTCCTCGCCACGCTGTCCGGCGCCGGCGGCATTGCGAGCCTCGAAGAACTTGTTGCAGGCCCCGAGGAACTCCTCCCACAGCTGGTCGCCCAGTTTCTTGGGCACCATGCCGATGGTCTTCCACTCCTTCTGCAGTGCGATGAGCTTGTCGCCGGTAGAGCGCCATTCGGTCGAGTCCTGCAGGGCCTTGGCTTTCTCAATGAGAGCACGCTTCTTCTCAGCGTTCTCCTTGTAGGTGTCCTTGACGGCACGGAAGTGCTCGCCCTTGTTGGTGAAGAACGTGTCGCAGGCGGCGCGGAAGCGCTCGAATATCTTCACGTTCATCTTCTGCGGTGCAAAGCCGATGGTCTTCCACTCTGCCTGCAGGGCAATGATTTCCTGTGTGTGACGCTCCCAGTCGGCGCTGCCTTTGTTCTCCTCTGCCAGTATGGCCTCGGCCTTCTCGCACAGGGCGGTCTTCTTCTCCAGGTTCTCCTCTTCGCGGGCACGCAATCCCTCGAAGTGCTGTTGGTGGCGCTTGTTGATGACGGTGCTGGCAGCCTTGAAGCGCTGCCACACCTCTTCGCGCAGCTCCTTGCTGACGGGGCCTATCTCGCGGTATTCCTGATGCAGCTTCTGCAGCTGGTGGAAGGCGCTGATGACGTCGTTCTCGTCGGCCAGCTTCTCGGCAGCCTCACACAGGCGTGTCTTGGCCTCCAGATTCTTCTTGAAGTCGAGCTCGCGTGCCTCGCTGTTCAGCTTCAGCAGGTCGTAGAACTGCTCTACATAGAGCTGGTAGTTGCGCCACAGCTCGTTGGCTTTCTCTGCAGGCACGGCCTTGATGTCGCGCCACTCCTGTTGCAGGGTCTTGAACTCCTGGTAGGTCTTGCTGGCCTCCTCGGGCGAGGTGACCATGCCCTTTATCTTCTCAATGATGGCGAGCTTCTTCTTCAAGTTCTCTTCCTTCTCAGCCTCCTGCTCGCGGAAGAGCTGCTGCCTGCGCTCCTTGATGATGCCCATCTCGGCCTTGAAGGCCTCCTCGGCCTCGTCGGGCGTAATCTGGTAGGCCTCGGGGTCACCGCCGCCGTCGATATATTCCTTGAGGCGGTTTTCACGCTCGGCAATGTGTAGCTTGTAGAAGACGGTCTTGAGGTAGTCCACCTCTTCCTTCTGCGGCATCTCCTCGCCGTGAGCCAGTTCCTTCACACGCTCCAGCACCTCGGCCTTGGTGGCGTAGGTCTTGGGCTCGGCTGCTGACTCCGGGGCTGCTGGTGCCTCTGGTGTCTCCGGGACTTCTGGGGCGACAGGTGCCTCAGTGTTTTCTACTTGCTGACTAACCGTCTCTTCGACTGGCGAAGTGCTGACGGGAACATTCTCTTGAGAGTCCATCATTTAACTGTTTTAAGTTACTGATTTATTTACGTATATTCACAAAACGGGGCAAAAGTACGAAAAAGTTAGGAGTTAGGAGTTAGAAAATGGCACTTTTTTTACATCGCGTTATTTTTTTTTAACACAAATCGAAAAAAAGAAAAGCGTTTGCTTGGTCGTTTCGGCACTTTGTCGTACTTTTGCACTCGCAAACACGGTGGTTCGTGCCCGTTGGGGCTCGATGAAAAGGGAATGGGGTGTGAGTCCCCTGCTGTCCCGCAGCTGTGAGTCGCCTTTGACCGGTGCAAGCATGATGTCACTGAGATTTTCGGGAAGACGCTTGCTGCCGGGCGACAAGCCAGAAGACCTGCCACGGTGTGGATGACCTGAACGAGCCTCTGGGGTTAGGACGACAGGCCACAGGCTGTTTTTAGCATCGGATGAACACAGGCAGAAGCGTTTTTAGTGTAACGGCAGGACACCTATGGATACGCATGAGCAGGACATGGCTCATGGGGTGGGTGTTGTTGATGCTCTTCACCCAGACTGTTTGGGGGCAAGAACAGGGCGACACGACTCTGAACATCAAGGAGGTGGTGGTGACGTCGAAGCTGACCTTCCGCGAAGTCATCCCCTCGCAGAAGCTGCACGGCGAGCAGCTGCAGCGGCTGTCGTCGCTGTCGGTGGCCGATGCCATGCGCTATTTCTCAGGCGTGCAGCTGAAGGACTATGGCGGTGTGGGCGGCGTGAAGACCGTCGACGTGCGGGCCATGGGCACCAATCACTTAGGCGTGAGCTACGACGGCATCACGCTGGGCAATGCGCAGAACGGGCAGATAGACCTGGGGCAGTTCTCGCTCGACAACATCGACGAGATAGCCCTCTACAACGGGCAGAAGAGCGCCATCTTCCAGTCGGCCAGCGACTTCGCCTCTGCCTCATCAGTTTATATACGTACGCGACGCCCGCGCTTTGCCGACGGGAAGCAGCAGAACTGGCGGGCAAAGGCGAAATACGGGGCGAGCGACCTGCTGCGCCTCTCCACCCTCTATGAGCGGCAGCTGGGCGACAGCCTGTGCCTGAGCCTGAACGCTGAGTTCCTGACGTCCAGCGGCAAGTATCACTTCACCTATCAGCGGAAGAACCTCGACGGCACCATTGCCTGGGACACCACCGCCGTGCGCCAGAACGGCGACATCCATGCCGAGCGTGTGGAGGCCAACCTGCACGGTGTGCTGGCCCGGGGCACCTGGATGCTGAAAGGCTATGCCTACCACTCGCAGCGCGGCATCCCCGGTGCCATCGTCAACAATGTGTGGCGGCGGGGCGAGCGGCAGGGCGACCTCAACACCTTTGTGCAAGGACAGTGGCAGCGCTCGCTGGGCAATGTGTTCAGCACGAAATGGCTGGCCAAGTATGCGTACTACAACACCCACTACGTCAACCGCGACAGCACCTTGCTGCCTGTCGACAACCGCTACCGCCAGCAGGAAGCCTTCCTCTCGTCGGCCAACGTGGTGGAGCTGCGTCCCAACTGGAGTGCATCGCTGGCCTACGATCTGCGCTGGAACCACCTCAACGCCGATACCTACCGGGTGGGAGGACGTCTGCAGTCTCCCCGTCGCTTCACCCATGCCCTCTCGTTGGCTACCGCCATCGACTACCGCCGTCTGAAGGCTCAGGCATCGGTGGTGGAGACCGTCGTCAGCGACCGCACCGGCAGCGGCAGCCAGCACGTCAGCCGTCTGACGCCAGCACTCTTCGTCGCCGTCTATCCACTCGCCGCCCGCCGCTCACCTCTCACCTCACTCTGCCTCCGTGCCTTTGCCAAGCGGAGCTTCCGTATGCCTACCTTCAACGACCTTTACTATACAGAGATGGGAAATGCCTCGCTCCGGCCCGAGTCTGCCACACAGTTTGACATAGGATTAGTGGCAGGGCGGACAGTGGAGCGAGGCTTCATCACCCACTTCTCGCTGCAGGCAGATATATATTATAATAAGGTACGCGATAAAATCATTGCCTACCCCAAAGGGCAGCAGTTCCGCTGGACGATGCTCAACCTGGGGCGTGTCGACATCCGTGGGCTCGACGTGGTGGGCGAGGCCAGCTGCCGGCTGGGCAGCCAGACCACGGCCACCCTCCGTGCTCAGTACACTTGGCAGCGGGCCATCGATGTGACGGATGCACGCAAGCCGTTCTACAAGCATCAGATTCCATACATGCCACGCCACAGCGGCACCGTCATTGCTGCCGTGCAGCACCGCGGCCTCACCCTGAACTACAGCTTCCTCTACACCGGTGAGCGATGGAACGAGCAGGAGAACACTGCCTACAACCATGTGCAGCCCTGGTACACCAGCGACCTTTCGGCCAGTTACCAGTGGCGGATGGCGAGCTGCGAACTGCGGATGACGGCTGAGCTGAACAACGTGTTCAACCAGCAGTACGACGTCATCACCAACTATCCCATGCCCGGGCGCAATGCCGCCGTGAGCATCGAAGTGAACATCTGATTATTTCTACAACAACGAATGGAACGAATGAAACGAATCATGACAATGGCCTGTCTGCTGCTCTGCCTCACCGCCTGCCGCGAGGACGACGAGGTGATACAGCCGACGACCGACGAGACGGGCGACACGAGCGTGACCGACTACTTAGGCATGTACGTGCTCTGCGAGGGCAACATGGGGTCGAACAAAGCCACGCTCGACTATCTCGACCTGCACACCGGCGTCTACCACAAGAATATCTTCCCATCGCGCAACCCGCAGCAGGTGAAGGAGTTGGGCGATGTGGGCAACGACGCCAAGATATACGGCCAGCGGCTGTGGCTCGTCATCAACTGCTCGAACAAAGTAGAGGTGTGCCGTGCCGACGATGCCCGCTCCCTGGGGCATGTCGACATTCCCAACTGCCGTTTTCTGGCCTTCCACGACGGCTATGCCTACGTCAGCAGCTATGTGGGGCCGACGGGCGGCAGCTCCGTGCAGGGCAGCGTCTACAAGGTAGACACGCTGACGCTGCAGGTGGCTGGTCGCGTGACGGTGGGCTATCAGCCCGAAGAGATGGCTGTCGTCGACGGCAAGCTCTATGTGGCCAACAGCGGAGGCTATGAGGCCATTCAGGGACGCAGCTACGACCGCACAGTGAGCGTCATCGACCTGAAGACCTTCACCGAGGAGCGGCGCATCGACGTGGCGCCCAACCTGCTCCGCCTGCGGGCCGACAGCCACGGACAGCTGTGGGTCAGTACACGAGGCGACTACAGCACGGCCCATCCCTCACGGCTCTATCTTTTGGCGAAGAACTCCGCCGGACAGATGGCGAAGGCCGACTCGGTCGATGTGCCTGTCAGCGACATGGCCTTGCGTGGCGACTCGCTCTGCTTTGTCGGCGTCAGCTATGACAGCCAGTGGAACACCCAGGCCGTCTTTGGCATCATCGACTGCAAGAGCCACCGGCTGACTGCCGACAAGCTCATCAACGACGGCAGCGAGATAGAGACTGCCTATGGCCTGATGGTGCATCCGCAGACGGGCGATGTCTATGTGATGGATGCCACAAACTATGTCTCCAGCGGCTGGCTCTTCTGCTTTGGCAGCGACGGCAACTTCAAGTGGAAGACGTCCACCGGCGATATTCCCGGCCATGCGTGCTTTTTGGGAAAATGAGAGAATGAGAAATGGAGAAAATGAGAGAATGAGAAAATGAGAGATTGAGAGAATGAGAAATGGAGAAAATGAGAAAATGAGAGATTGGCGAATGAGAACAAAGCTGAGAGGCCGTTGGGCCGCTTTCTTTTGCCTGTTGCCGCTGCTGGCACAGGCACAGACGAAATATTTGGAGGCGGTCGACGAGTATGTGCCCGCTCCGGGACAGTTTGTCAACACCTTGCCGGCTGCCGATGCCACCGACACACCCGCCACGATGGCCCGGAAATGCACGGAGCGGCTGGCAGGCGGTGCCGGGCAGATGGTGACGCTCGGCGCGTGGGGCGGGTATATCACCTTCCACTTCGACCACCCCGTGGCCAACATTCCCGGCGAGAACGACTTTGCCGTGTGGGGCAATGCCAACGTGAATGGCGCCGAGCCTGGCATCGTCATGGTCAGCCAGGACACCAACGGCAACGGACTGCCCGACGACACATGGTATGAGCTGGCCGGATCGGCCGACACCGACAGCGTGGGGCTGGTGACCTACGGCTACACGCTGACCTACACCCGTCAGGGCGACTTGCAGGATGTGCCCTGGACAGACAGCAGGGGCGACAGCGGCACCGTGACCCGCAACGGATTCCACAAGCAGGAATACTTCCCACTCTGGCTGGGCGATGCGCTGACGCTGAGCGGCACACTCTTGCCTGCCAATGCGAGGAACACCAGTGCCAACGGACAAAACTGGGTGCTGCAGGCCCTGCGCTATGGCTATGCCGACAACGTGCCCAATGCCGACAGCGCGGCCAACGGCTTCAATCTGGAATGGGCCGTCGAGCCCGTCACACGAAAAACCGTCAGGCTCACCCATGCCGACTTCTTCCGTGTTTATACCGCACAGAACCAGATGTGTGGCTGGCTGGGCGAGACATCGACCGAGATAACCGGAGCCGAGGACCTTCACCTCGAAGCCTCCCTGCAGCAGGCAGCATCCATACGCCACCTGTCGCGTGACATGGTGCAAGGCTCAGACAATGCCTACGACCTGTCGGGGCGCAAGGTCAAGGCGGGACGGGCACGCATGATGATAGTGAAGAAAGGAAAGAAACTCATTACTAACCATTAAATTATATGATGTGCTTATGAAAAAGATTTTTTACTCTTTCGCGGCTCTGTGTTTCGCCATCGGCGCACAGGCACAAGTGGTGACCTTCGAAAATGTGGACACCTTCGAAGGCGAGCTGACGCTCAATGCTGACAACTATCAGCGTAACTTTATGGACGAGGACGAGATAGAAGGCTATTTCGTGTCAGGCAATTTCGCCTTCCCCAACTACTGCATCGAAGACTGGGATTTCTATTGCGGATTTGCCATCTCTGCACGCACCGAGACAACCTTTGCCAAGACCACTCCCGACCAGTTCAACAGCTGCGTGGGCCACGGTGTGAACAACTCGAAGAACTATGCCATCTACTATGATGCCAGTTCGATGATGCCTCCCATGTACATCGAGAACTTCAGCGGTGAAGACCAGCCCGTTACAGGATTCTATCTGACCAACACCGCATGGGTGACGAAAGCCATCCTCGAAGGCGACGGCTACGGCGGCCCCTTTGAGACTGGCGACTACCTGAAGCTCATCATCACTGCCACGAACAGCGCCGAAGAGACGAAGACCATGGAGGTGTTCCTGGCCGACTACACCTCGGACGAGGCTGCCAACCATTACTACCTGAAGGACTGGACGTGGGTGGACCTCAGCCCGCTGGGAGCCCTGAGCCAGCTGTCGTTTGTCATCGACGGCAGCCGCAAGAACGACTGGGGACTGACCACGCCCACCTATTTCTGCATGGACGACTTCAACGGTGTGGCTCCGCAGCAGGCAGAGGAAGGACAGGCCGCCACGTTTGAAGACCTGACGCTGGAGCCTGAGAGCTTCTGGAACGGCACCGACGGCACCGGCTCGTTCATCAGCGGCGGATTCCGTTTTGAGAACGGCTATCAGGACTACGGCGGCTATCCCTACTGCTATGGATTCTACTACACCAACCGCACCGCCACCACCTACACCGGCGATGCCGTCAACGAGCAGTATAACTCGTGCGTAGGCAGCGGAGCAGAGAATTCGGCCACCTATGCCACCTACAACCTCAACCTCTTCGACAATCCCAAAGGCGTCGTCGTCATGGGTGAGCCACGGCAGATCAGCGGATGCTACCTCACCAACAACGCATACGCCTATCTGTCCATGCTTCATGGCGACAACGGCACGAAGAAGTTTGCAGAGGGCGACTGGTTCAAAGTCACCATCACCGGCTCCGATGCCGAGGGCAACGCCACGGGCAGCGTAGACTTCTACCTGGCCGACCTGCGCTCCTCCACCGCAAGCGAGCAGTACATCCTTGACGAGTGGCGCTGGTGCGACCTCACCTCGCTGGGCAAGGTGCAGCGCCTGGACTTCAACATGAGCAGCACCGACAACGGCGAATGGGGCATGAACACGCCGGCATACTTCTGCATGGACAACCTGGGCGGCGAGCAGCCTACCACCGTGGGCATCAGCCAGCGACAGAGCGTCTGTCCGAGTGCTGCCGTGCGCTACAGCCTTGACGGCCGCAGCCTCAGCGTCGCCAAGAAGGGCCTCAACATTGTCCGCATGGCCGACGGCACCGTGCGCAAGGTCATCGTGAAGTAAATCGTCATGCTAAGGGACGGCAGAAATGATGTGCATGTTCTGCCGTCCCTTCGGAATAAGAGGCTTCTATGTTAAAAGTAACAAAGCACGCACTATGTGCCATGTTGCTGCTCATCGTCCTGACAGCCTGCGGTGGACAGCGTGCTCCGCAGAGCTGGGCAGAGCGGCTGCAGCAGACGCCCGCCCCCGACAGCCTGACGTTCCGCTATGCCCGCCTCATCCACGTGGAGCAGCAGGAAGGCTGTAGGGTGGTGTATATCGACAACCCCTGGCAACCGGGCAAAGGCCTGCACACCTACGTCCTCGTGCCCTATGGCGCCACCCTGCCGCACGCTCTCCCCGCCGGCACCGTCGTCCGCACACCGCTCAGGCGCAGCGTCGTCTTCACCAGCGTGCACTGCGCTCTGATAGAACAGCTGCACGCCACGGCGCAGGTGGCAGGCGTGGCCGACCTGAAATACATCAAGGTGCCTTTCGTGCAGGAGGGCGTGAAAGCCGGCAGCATCACCGACTGCGGCGACGGCATGAGCCCCGTGGTGGAGACCATCATCGACACCGAGGCCGACGCCATCCTCCTCTCGCCCTTTGAGAACGCCGGCGGCTACGGACGCATGGAGAACATCGGCATACCCATCATCGAGTGCGCCGAATACATGGAGGCATCGCCCCTGGCACGCGCCGAGTGGGTGCGCTTCTACGGGATGCTCTTCGGACAGGAGGAAGAGGCCGAGCGGCTGTTCACCGAGGTGGAGTCCCACTACATGGAGCTGAAGCAGCAGGCCGCCACAGCCTTCTGTCGCCCCTCGGTGCTGGTGGACAAGATGGCCGGCTCGGTGTGGTATGTGCCGGGCGGACGCTCCACCATCGGGCAGATGCTCAGCGATGCCAACGCCGACTATCCCTGGGCCGACGACGACCACGGCGGCTCCTTGCAGCTGGCCTTCGAGACCGTCTTAGAGCGTGCCGGACAGAGTGACGCCTGGCTGCTGCGCTATGACAGCCCCACACCGCTGACATTGCCCCAGCTGCTCAGCGAGAAAGACGGCTACCGCATGGTGAAGGCCACGCAAAGCTCGCCTCTCGCCTCTCACCTCACACCTCCGTCGGGGGTCTACGGATGCAACGTCACCACCTCGCTGTTCTACGAGGAGACACCCTTCCGCCCCGACCTCCTGCTGCAGGACTTCATAAAAATTCTGCACCCCGACATACCAAACCTCCCGCCGCTGCGTTATTATCACAGGATAGAGTGACTGGCGCAACCTTCGCATCCATCGGTCGTGTATTGCACGTTTTTCGTGCACACCTGTGGTAAGAAAGCCAATGAGAAGAAAGGAGACAGGAATAGTGTTGCTTGTGGCACTCATCGCGGTGCTGTTTGTCCTCAACCTTTTTGAGGGCAGCATCCGCATACCCGCCTCCGACGTGCTGGCCATCCTCATGGGCGATGAGGGTGCCAAGCCCTCGTGGCGCTACATCGTGCTGGAGAGCCGTCTGCCGCAGGCCATCACCGCCGTGCTCTGCGGCGCCTCGCTGGCCGCCAGCGGACTGCTGCTGCAGACCGCCTTCCGCAATCCCCTGGCCGACCCCTCCATCTTCGGCATCAGCAGCGGCGCGGCCTTGGGCGTGGCACTCGTCATGCTCATGCTGGGCGGCACGCTGTCCGTCGGCTCGCTGCAGTTCAGCGGCTTCGTGGCGGTCATCGCGGCTGCCTTTGCGGGTGCCATGATGGTCACGGCCGTCATCTTCTTCTTCTCCACGCTGGTCAGGAGCCATGTCATGCTGCTCATCATCGGCATCATGATAGGCTACCTGGCGTCGTCGGCCATCACCCTGCTCAACTTCTTCGCCACCGACGAGGGCGTGAAGACCTACGTGATGTGGGGCATGGGCTCCTTTGGCGGCGTCACCATGAGTCACATGCCTTTCTTCGTCACGTCCACCCTGCTGGGCCTGGCGGGCACGATGCTGCTCATCAAACCCCTGAACGCCCTGATGCTGGGCGACCACTATGCTGCGAACCTGGGCTTCAGCGTGCGCCGCATCCGCAACTGGCTGCTCGTGGTCACGGGGCTGCTCACCGCCGTCACCACCGCCTTCTGCGGCCCGGTGTCGTTCATCGCCCTGGCCGTGCCGCACGTCACACGTCTGCTGCTGCGCACCGACGACCACCGTCTGCTGCTGCCAGCTACAGCGCTCTGCGGGGCCGTCGTGGCCCTCGTCTGCAACTTCATCTGTTTCCTTCCCGGCGAGAGCGGCATCATCCCTCTTGCCGCCGTGACGCCCCTCATGGGTGCACCCGTCATTATCTATATCATCGTCAAGGGAAAGAAATAGAACGATAAATGATTCAAGTCTCGCAAGTCTTGGAGTTAAAGGAGTTAAGAGGGTAAAAGGAGTTAAAGGAGTTAAGGGAGTTAAAGGAGTTAAAGGAGTTAAAGGAGTTCAATGCGCAGCCATCCCCTCCCTTCAAGGGGAGGGGTTAGGGGTGGGGTCTGTAATATCAGTAATACTCTATCAGCTAAAAAGTTCGTGCTGTACGGATGGAATTGGGCTTAGTTGCGACGCTATCTATGTCACTCCATCCGTACAGCATGTGTCCTTTTGCCATCTGGGGCTTTTGTGCATTAGGTTTCCTGCCGAGAAACCTTTGGTTTCCTGCCGAGAAACCGATGGTTTCTCGGCAGGAAACTTTTAAAACCCATGCTGCCTTGAAACTGCAGGATTCTCACAGGGGTAGAAATCCATAAAAAACTATTGTCTTTAACTCCAAAACTTGCGAAAGTTGAATATGTTTTCTTCATCGTTGTGTCATCCTTGTTTACTTAATCACTACTTTGAACTTTGTTCGAGCTCGCTCACGCTCGATAAAGCATGAGCGAGCTCTGCTTTATTCTCACTTAATCGCGACCTTCTTACCATTATTTACATAGATGCCGCGCTGAGTCGGCTTGCCAGAGAGCTTGCGACCGTCGAGGGTGAACCAAGCCTCACCCCCGGCCCCTCTCCCAAGGGCGAGGGGAGTAGTTACACTTGTTGCCTCATCGTCGCCGAAGTTCAGCACGAAGGCGCGGACACCGGCCTGCTGGGAATTGGTGGGCTCGCCGGCGGTGAGGCCCTTCAGCCGGAAGTATCCGCGGCAGGCGTTCACTTGGAAGCCCTCAGCAGTGGGATAGTAGAGCGTGTTTTCAGCACCGAGGTAGAGGTTGGTCTTCTCGTCGGTGTAGATGCTCACGGGGCTGTAGGTGCCCACGAAATCGACATAGCTGGTCTCGACGTTGGCAGGGGCATTGCTGATGGTGACGTTGGTGAACACGGGATCGATGAGATTGCTGAGATAGACTACATCAACACTTCCTGAGCCTGTGCCGGTGTATGTGTAGTTATTAACGGTGACGGCACCCTCTACACCGCCGATGGTGACGGTGCCACAGGTTCCTTCAAAGCCTTTGCCGATACTGTACTCGTTGTTTTCGCCACGCCGTGCGGTGACCTTGGTCACACCATCGGTGATGGTGATATAGCCGCAGTGACCGAATTGGCCGGAACCTATGCCCGCCGCGAGACCGCCGCCCGTAGCATTGATGATGCCGCCTTCAATGACGATGTTTCCGCAGGAGATGAATTCACCACTACCGATGCCCGCACCAAAGCCGTTGCTGCTGGCATTGAGCGTGCCGCTGCCCTTGATGGTAAGTGTACTGCCTACGGCCACATGTATGCCGGGGTAATAATAATTGAATCCCCTCACGTTGTTCGTACCATTGAGGATGATGGTGGCATCGCCTATACAATTGATGCCCGCCCAACGGTTGCCCTCAGCAAAGTAGTCATGCACTCCGTTGATGGTCACATCTTGAAGTTCCACCGTGGCACCAGGGGCAATGGAAATCTTGTAAATGCCGCTGAGGGTGCCCGTGAGCACCTCACCGTCCTGCGCCGTGTAGTTAGCGGTAAGCTTGGAAAGGTCCACTGGCTCCCACCTCACGATGTAGGGCTTGCCGGCTTCAATGGCATTGAGATTTTCGGTGAAGTTCATCGTCAGTGTGCTGCCCGTGAAGCTTGTTGATGCAAGCGTCTTCACCGTGGCCTTATCCAGCGGTGTGCCGGTCAGGTGGTCAAGACTAAAGGGCAGACACAGCGTGTTCCAGTCGCCGTCCTTGTAGAGCGTGCGGCCGGTGAGAGTGACACTGGCCACGAACCCGTCAGCATCACTGATGGCTGTGCTGTTGTCGGCGTCGTCGTCCAAAGTAATAGTGGCGGGAGCCCCATAGTATGTGCCGTCGCTGAGGATGCCGTTATTGTATGCCTTCACCATGCCGTAGTCATGCACCGGGTCGCCGAGGCCGGTAGGGACGGTGCTGTGGGAGACGGCCTGCCTGCCCTGCTCCGTGCCGTAGGCTTGGGTGTAGTAGCAGTTAATGATGGTCAACACGGCACTTGCGTCATCGTCCTTGCGGGCAATGGTGGCGCACTGGTCAGTGCTGGTGCTGATGTTATTGGGCACGAAGAGACAGTCCTCGATAGTGACGTTGCTGTTAGGTGCAGTCCACGACACGAAGCCGGCATTGCCCGTGGCGTCACGCCCCGACAGGCTGCCGTCGAACACGCAGCCGCGGATGGTGAGCGTGGCACCTTCAATGCGACCCACGAGACCGCTGATGGTCATGTCGCCGCTGCCGCTGTTGTTGATTGCCATTGACGAGCGGCAGTTCTCAACAGTGATAGAGGGGCTGTTCTCATTAGATTTCTCGATAGACGCAATCAGGCCGGTTGCATACATATTGCTAGTGCTGATGCAGCCTGTCGTCTGGAGGTTCTTGATGGTGGCGGAGCCTCCCACGCAGCGGAAGGGGGCAATGAACTTCTCCGTCTGGCCCGTCGCGTTGAAGGTCAGCGTGTGGCCCGCGCCATCGAAGGTGCCTCGGAAGCCGCTGGTCTCGCTGACTCCCGCCATCGTCACGACGCTGAGGTCCTCGGTCAGCTTCACGTACTGGCCGCTGTAGGTGGTGCCGTTGTTGACATGGTAAGCGAAGGAGTTCCACTCGTAGAGACTGCTGATGGTATATGGGGCATGTTCCGTGCCGCTGCCGCTGAGGGTGGCGGGAACCATGTAGTAAGTGCCGTCGTAGAAGATGCCGTTCTGGTATGCCTTCACCATGCCGTAGTCCTTCGCCAGGGCGCCGAGGTTGGCAGTGGCAGTGGCGGCGGCCACGGCCTGCGTACCCTCATTGCCGGGCAGGTTGTCGGTAGCGACGAAGTAGCAGTTGTCGATGTTGACGGTGCATCCCTCATCCACCATGCCTACGAAGGTCTTGTTAACCATGCCCTCAGAAACGCGGTTGGGGGCTACAAGCGAATTGGTGATGGTTATTGATGGTGACGAGTTTTCGCCCACGACCATCATGCCGACAAATCCGCCACAGAATGTTGTGCCGTACTGGTTGGTATGTTGAGAATAACCTTCCGGGGGGAGAAATACAAACGAACCGTCGAACACGCAGCCGCTGATGGTGACGCTTCCATTGTTTGAGCTGACAAGACCGCCATGACAATCGATGCTTGGTCTGGTGCTTGAAATGTTGACGGAGCTGTGGCAGTTGGTAAGGTTCAGCGAGCCGGTCACATCACCCACGATGCCAGCAGCATTCATGGCATCGGTGGTGATGGCGCCTGCCGTCTTGAGGTTCTTGATGGTGGCATTGTTGACAAAGCGGAACGGGGCAACCACTGCTCCTGTCCACTCTTCTAACGAGTTATAGTAGCATGTCAGCGTGTGGCCGTCGCCGTCGAACGTGCCGCAGAATCGGTTACCCTCACGGGTGCCCGCCATCGAGGTCACGCGGATGTCGGCGGCCAGTTTGATGAACTCTCCGCTGAAACTGCGACCGAGGCCGACATTGTAGGCGAAGCGGTCCCACTGCTCGGCATTGCTGATGAGGTAGGGGTCGCCCTCTGTGCCTGTGCCCGAGGTTGCCCAGTTGTCATAGTAGAAGACGACCGTGGCGGTAACGTCCTTATTCGGCATGGTGAACCAATAGCTGCTTCCGATATTCTGACCTTTCAGCGGCACATTGTTACCGTCGGCGTCAGTGATGGTGACGCTCGCCACCGTGCCCGATGCAACGCTGAGCGTGACGGTATTGTTTGGGTACGTCGCCTGGTAATCTGCCGTAACAGTGCCTGGCCCAGAGGCGTTGACGGTGACTCTGTAGGGATGCTGAAGGGCATCACGATACACATCTTTGCCGTTGGCGGCGTCGTATTCGTCCTGACTGAACGCGTCATACAGATGCTCCTCACCATCAGGGTTCTCGTCGCCCGCCCATTTATTGTCATTCGACATACCTGGCTCTACTGCCAAGTTGCCGTAGAACGTGCAGTGCTTGATGTTGCCGCTCCAGTAGTTGCTGCCCGCGATGCCGCCCACGCCATCGTCCTTGTTCGACACGTTGGCCGTCACGCAGCAGTATTCGACGGTGCCACCGTGGTTTTCGCCCACGATGCCGCCCACTTTGGCCAGGCCCGAGCCAGTCCAGCCGGAGTTCACATGGCCGCTGACCCAGCAGTTGCTGATGGTGCCGTAGTTCTCGCCACAGATGCCGCCCACTAATCTGGAATTGTCAAGATCAATATAACATTCGATGTGGAGATCCTGCACTCTGCCACCCTCGCCAATCCTGTCGAAGAACCCTCGACAGTTGTCTTCGTCGCTATTGAGCCTGAAGCGTATAGTGTGACCGTTGCCATAGAAAGTACCAGTGTATGGATAATCTTTCAGAGCGCGTTGGGGTTCAAACATTGAGCTATATCGCCTTGTAGACATTTCTGTCCAATCTCCTTTGCTCACGTCTATGTTCTTGTCCAGATATATACTGCTGGTGTAGTAATTATCATAACGAGACAAGAATGTCAGCAAGTCCGCAAAACTTCTAATCAAAAGAACTTCCTTTCCGTCTATATAGCCGTAAGTATTCAGACTATAATAGGGAAAATCATAATTGCCGTCCCAAACGTCCCAGCCGTCGTCTGCCTTTACCCCCTGCACCATGGTGCAGAGCAGGAGCATTGTGAATAATAGTTTTTGTTTCATCGCTGTTATTATTTTATCACTACCCGTTTACCATTATTTATATATATACCGCGCTGCATGGGCTTGCCAGAGAGTTTGCGACCGTCGAGCGAGTACCATTCATTGCCCGAATTCGTGGGATTCGTGAAATTCGTGGTCAGGATTCCCGTTGCGTTATCATCGTCGCCGAAGTTGAGCTTGAAGGCGCGGACACCGGCCTGCTGGGAATTGGTGGGCTCGCCGGCGGTGAGGCTCTTCAGCCGGAAGTAGCCGCGGCAGGCGTTCACCTTGAAGTCGGTTTCCGTAGGATAGCAGAGCGTGTTGCCGGCGCCGAGGTAGAGGTTGGTATTCTCGGCGGTGTAGATGCTCACGGGGCTGTAGGTGCCCACGAAAACGACATAGTCGGTCGAGACGTTGGCGGTGGCATTGCTGATGAGGACGCCGTTGAACACGGGTTCGCTGATGTCGTAGCCACAATCCACGGTGTAGCCGTCGGGCTTGGCCCACTTCACGATATACGGCTTGCCGGCCTCTATGCTGGTCACGTTGTCGTCGCTAAAGTTCATCGTCAGCGTGCCGCCGCTGAAGCTGGTCGATTCGAGCGTCTTCACCGTGGCGCCCTCTAAGGGTGTGCCGGTGAAGTCGTCCACGCTGAACGGCAGGCAGATGGTGTTCCATGCGCCGTCCTTGTAGAGCGTGCGACCTTGCAGTGTCACGTCGGCCAGATAGCCGTCGGCATTGCTGATGGCGGTGCTGTTGTCGCTGTTATCGGCCAGACTGATGGTGACGAAGGCCATGTAGTATTTACCATTGTAGAGGATGCCGTGCGGGTAGACCTTAATAGTGCCGTAGTCCTGCTCTAATTCGCCGAGGTTGGCAGGGGCGGTTGTAAAGGCGTATGCCCGCTTGGCGCCGCTCACGGTACAGGCATTGGTCGGAGTGCCAACCTGCGGGTTCAGGTAGTAGCAGTTGGTGATGGTGCCCGCATTACCCTGCAAGCCAATGGGGTGCATCGAATATACGTTGTCGTAGGTTCCGTATTCCAAGCAGTTGATGAGAATGGGCGTGCTGCCACTGTCGCTCCAGCCCCAGATGCCGCCTACGTTTTCTCGCGAGTTACCTCCCGGAGTAATAAGGATAACCCCTTCAATGGTTCCGGCAAAGACGCAGCCTTCAATGGTTCCGGCAAAGACGCAGCCCTTGATGGTGGTGGTGGAAGTCAAGCCGTGGCCGATGATGCCGCCGACATAATCCTGCCCGACGTGGAGCTTCGCTTTGACGGTGCAGCCCTCAATCAGGTTGGTACCGCTGGCAAAGCCGACAAGACCGCTCGTGTGGTATGTGTCGGATGTGATGTCGCCATCCACCGTGAGGTTCTTGATGGTGGCGTTCTCGATGAAGTGGAACGGAGCCACGCCCTGCTGATTCACGCCGGTTCCACTTTGCGCTTGGAAGATGTTTACCGTCAGGGTATGTCCGCCACCGTCGAATGTGCCGCTGAAGGGATGGTCTTCACGCGTACCTACCCATGTCGTCACGCTGATATTCTCTGCCAGTTTCACGAATTTGCCGCTGTAGTCGGTGTCACGGTTGATTAACTCGCCGAACAGCAGCCAGTCGTCGGTACTGCTGATGAGGTAAGGATTATTCTCGGTGCCTGAACCGGCAAGCGATGGCAGTGTGCCCGTGTAGGGTATCAGCTTGTAGTCGTAGAGGTTAGTTGTGGTGGCGATTGTCGCCGTATGTTCAAGGTAGAACTGCTTGCCCTCGATAAAGGTGACGCTCGCTATTTTTCTATCTGAATTGCCACTTTTGATATAAACGAAGTCGTCAGGGTTGGTCCAGCCGAGTTTCAGCGTGCCGCTTGATTCTGCGCTGCCGGAACCTATGCCAAAAGCTCCGTCGCCGAAGGCCTTCACCTGTCCGCCGTATATTTCAATATTGCCTGCCGAATTATATTTATACGAACCTCCTATGCCGGAGGAATAGCTGCCACCATATGCGGTGACCACGCCGCCGTTGATCATGATATGACCGCCGCTGCTGCCTCTATTATCGTAGCTGCAGCCTATGCCAGCCGCATAGCTTCCACCTTTGACAGTGATGGAGCCGCCGTTGATGATGAGCGTGCCCACTTTCTCGGCACCGATACCGGCATCGTACGTATTGCAATCATCTATATTGAGCGCACCGGGGCCGTTGATGGTCAGGTAGGCACTTTTGTCGTAGCTCACCTCTATGCCCTTCTTGGCGTTAAGAGTGGTGCCCTCGCCGAGGGTTAGTGTGATTGGACCTTTGACGATGATGCGCGACTTGACGGTCATGTCGGCATACGTACTGTAATTCACGTTATCAATCTTCGAGCCGATGCGCAGGTAGTAGGTATTGCCGTCAATTCCCGCTATCGGTGCATACAGTCCGAAAAATAAAGGTTCATCGGTATCGACAATCCAGCCATACGAACCGGCAGTGGTGCTCTTGTAGGTGTCGGTGACTGTGACAGTGCCGCCATGAGTTTGCGCTACATCCAGATTTGTTTCGTCCTGCCCGTCCTGCATGGCGTAGAGGCAGTTGTTGACGGTGGCTACGCCATCGGTGTCACCCCAGCCGTAGATGGCGCCTTTTTCAACGCTTCCACCATTCAGCATGCCGCTGAAAATGCACTTCGTGATGTCGATATGGCTGTCAAGGCCGTGACCCAGGATGCCGCCAATGTGTGATGCGCCGTTGACGGTGGCTGTCGCCTTGCAGTTCTCTATGCTGTTGCCAGTGCCCTTGGAAAAACCTACGATGGCAGCAGCATGCAAGCCGCCGTTGACGGAGCCTGCCACCGTCAGGTTCTTGATAGTGGCACCGTTGATGTATTTGAAGAGTGCGGTGCCCTGGTTGTCGACAATGTCGCTGATTGTAGCTGTGATGGTGTGTCCGCCACCGTCGAAAATTCCGCTGAACGGCTTCACTTGCTGATTGCCCGACACGACGCCCGCCATAGTGGTCACATCGATGTCGGCGGTCAGTTTAATATATTTACCGCTATAACTATTGCCGTTGTTGACATGAGTGACAAATTCGTTCCATTCGTTGGTCTTGTCGATGATGTATGGGGCGTCCTCCGTACCTTTCTGTTCGTCGTCCCAGTTCGTCGTGTTGAAGACGGCAGTGACGTTGACATCTCGCGCCGGCATGCTGAAGGAATAGCCGTCGGTGTTGTTGCCGCTCACGCTAATGCTGTTGCCGTCAACAGTCTTGACCGAAATCTCCTCCAGCGTCATGCCTTGCGCCCAAGTCAGAGTCACCGTTTGTGTGGCGCGAGTCTTTTCGGGATTTGCCACGATGGTACCAGCTCCAACGTTTCGGCACAACACGGAGAAGGGATACTGAACGGCATTTTTGTACATGTCGCCGTAGTAGTCCGCGATACTGGTGATGTAGGAAGCGAGCGTACCATTGTTTTGAAGGTCGCTGCCGTGCTGATTGGTCAATGTGCCGTCTTGATCACCCACGTACTCATTGTCCTGCGAGTGTGTGCTGGAACGCGTGCCATAGAAAGTGACGTGGTTAATTTTACCGCTACCTGAGTTGTAACCGACGATACCGCCCACGTAGGCATCATTATTGGTCACGTTGCCGGTCATGCAGCAGTATTCAATGGTGCCGTTGTTCTCTCCCGCGATGCCGCCCACCTTGGCTTTGAAGGCAGAGGCGGATTCATTCCAATCGGAGCTGACATCGGCACTCACCCAGCAGTTCTTGATCGTGCCGTCGTTTTGGCCGGCAATACCGCCCACCAGTCGAGAGTCGCTACACTTCACATTACCGATAATGTGGAGGTCCTGCACCATTGCGTCACTGCCTATTTTGGTAAACAAGCCCTGATAATTATCTGTGGCTCCATCAATGTTGATGCGGATAGTGTGGCCTTCCCCGCAGAAAATCGCGTCTTTAAACTCTCCCATGGGGACCCACGACGTGTTGCCCATGTCAATGTTGGTTGTGAGCGAGTATTTGGTGTCACACCAGTGATAAACCTTGTCGGTGCCTTCCCACCCGGTTTCTTCATCCCAATGCTCACGGATGTAGGCGAGCTCGGCAGCCGAATTGATGCACCAGCCACCGTGATAGGCCATTTCCGATGGCCGGGTTGTTGTATGGCCGTCCCATACGTCGAAGTTTTGCGCCCTTGTCCCCTGCACTAATGCGCAGAGCAGGGCGAGGATGAGAAATAGTTTCTTTTGTCTCATGTTGTTAATATTCTGTTTTTGTTCTTTTGTTTTCTTCTTCAGTATGTCATGAATCGATTTGTGACCGTCGGGGGAGTCGAACCCCCGACGGTCTGTGTAGGGGTTGGTGGCTTATTCCTCGTCGTCGAACCAGCCGGATGACTCGCGGCCGCGGCTGGGGCCACTGCCGCCTTGGATGGTGGCATTGATACCGACATTGTTGCTGGTCTGACTGACTATCTGCAGGAGGTTCTCCATGTGGATGTTCACCGTGTGCAGCCGAGGCTGCTGATATGCTTGTTTCTTCATTGCTTTATTCTTTTACTTAATCACGACCATATTACCATTATTAATATACACGCCTGCACGCGAAGGCTTGGCAGCGAGCTTGCGGCCGTCAAGCGTGTACCACGCATCGGCGTCATTTTCCATTTTCAATTTTCCATTTTCAATTGATATGATTCCCGTGGCCTCGTCGTCGCCGAAGTCGATGTTGAACGCGGTGAGGCGGCGGGCCAGGAGGGCGCCGTCGCCGCCAATCTTGAAGTAGGCGCGCTGGGCACCGATGCTGGCACCGCTCTTCGGGTAGTAGAGGGTGTTCTCGCCGCCCATGAGGAGGATGCTCTTGTCCTCAGCGTCGAAGGCCGTGCTCTTGTAGGTGCCGAGGAAGCGGACGCGCTCGTCGGTGGTGACGGCGGGCGAGGCGGTCTTGGTGTCATAGTTGCCGTCGGCATCAGCGTCGATGGTCACGCCGCTGAACACGGGGCTGACGATGTTGTGCGCATCGTCGTCCACATAGTTCGCGTCGGCGGTCCACTTGATGATGTAAGGCGTGCCGGCCTCAAGCGTGGTCACGGCGTCGCCGAAGGTCAGCGTGAGCGTGGTGCCCTCGATGCTGGCGCTGGTGAGGGCGCGGGCGGTGGCTCCGGCGAGGGGCGAACCGGCGATGGTCACGTCGAAGGGCAGGCAGATGGTGTTCCATGCGCCGTCCTTGTAGAGCGTGCGGCCCGAGAGCGTCACGTCAGCCACATAGCCGTCGGCGTTGCTGATTTTCGTGCTGTTGTCATCGTCGTCGGCGAGGGTGACGGTGGCGGGCGTGCCGTAGAAGTTGCCGTCGAACCAGATGCCGTTCTTGTATGCCTTCACCATGCCATAGTCGTAGTCAGGGTTGGCGGGGGTGATGTTGAAGACGGCGGCCTCGGTGCCCTGGTTGGTGGGCAGGTTGTCGGTGGCGACGTAGTAGCAGTTGTCGATGGTCGGCTCGTAGATGCCTTCCTTGTCTGTATACCAGCGGGCGAAGGTGCTCTTGAGCATATTTGCGGCTACGCTGCCGGGCTTCATCAGCGAGTTCTTGATGGTGGGCTTGTTGTAGACCCCCCATCCGATGAACCCGCCGCAGTTGATGGTGCCGTTGGTGGTGGCAAAGGAGCCGTCGAAGACGCAGCCGTCGATGGTGACGGTGTTGTTTTCACCACTCAATGTGCTGACCAGTCCGCCGTGGGTGCCGTCGTGGTCGTCGTTGCCGGTAACGGTGCTACTGTTGATGGCTATCGAACTGCGGCAGCCGATGATACTCAGGTTATGATGCGACTCGCCCACGAAACCGGCAGCCTTCTTCGCGCTGGTATAGATGGTGCCGTCAACGTGCAGGTTCTTAATCACGGCGTTCCTGACGTGGCGGAACGGGGCGCAGTATTCCTCGGCGAATGGCTCTGCGGACGTGCCTTTGGTGAAGGTCAGCGTCTGGCCGTCGCCGTCGAAGGTGCCGCGGAACTGATTGCTGCTTGTGCCCGCCATCGTGGAGACGCTGATGCTGCTGGTCAGCTTCACGACCTCGCCGCTGAAGCCAGTGCCGCTGTTGACGCTGCTGGCGAAGATGTTCCATTCGTCGGTGGTGCGGATGACGTAGGGGTCGTCGTCAGAACCTGTGCCGTCGAGGAACCTCGTCCACGCGGCACCGATGGTGACGTCGGCGTCGGGCATGGTGAGGGTGGTGCCGCTGATGGTGCCGGCCGAGGCGGTGTAGCCGCCGAAGGTGTAGCCCGTCTTGCTGCCGTGTCTCAGGGTGAGGCTGACGCTCTCGCCGCCGCCGGCGTAGTTGGTGCCGCCGTAGCTAATGCCGTGGGCGTAGGCCGTGATGCCGTTAGAGCCGTAGGTGGTGGCGGCCTCGCCGAGACCGCTGAGGGTCACGTCCGCGCCGGCGCTGACGGTGCGGGCCTGCGTGCCCTGGTTGGCGGGCAGGTTGTCTGCGGCGACGTAGTAACTGTTCTCGATGGTGGGCGTGCCGCTGCTCATGTAGGCGAAGGTGTTGCTGAGGATGCCCTCGCCCACGCTGCCGGGCTTCAGGATGGAGTTGCGGATGATGACGGTGCCGCCCGTGCCAGCGTCGCCCACGAAGCCGCTGCAGTCGTGGGCCCTATATTCGTTGGTGACCGTGGAGTTAAAGGAGCCGTCGAACACGCAGCCGTCGATGATGACCGTGTTGGGGTTCGTGGACGCGCCGCTTCCCGGTATGTACATCTGGCCGGCCAGTCCGCCGAAATATTGATCGCCCAGGCAGTTGACGTTCACCGACACGCGGCAGTTGATGAGGTTCAGCGTGCCGTTCCAATGCTGCACGATGCAGCCCGACCACGAGGATAATGTGGCATCGCCCGCGATGTTCAGGTTCTTGATGGTGGCATCCATCACGTGGCCGAAAGGCGGCGTGTTGCTGATGGTGATGGTGTGGCCGTTGCCGTCCAAGGTGCCCTTGAAGGCATTGATGAAGCCGAAGCCGTTGCCCACCGTCGAATATGAGCCCAGCGTGAAGTCGCCGCCCAGCATGACGAACTTGCCTTCGAACGATTTACCGTTATCATTGACATCCGTGGCGAACGCCTTCCACTCCTCGGCGGTGGAGATGACATACGGGTTCTCCTCCGAGCCGTCGCCCTGCTGCGTCGTGAAGTTGACGGTGACGCTGACATTGCTTCTCGGCATGGGGAACATATAGTAATTGTCGCCGTATTGATGATACCTGGTCACCTCGACATCGTTGCCGTCGGCATCTTTGGCGATGACACCCACCACGACGCCCGAGGTGATATTCACGTAGATCCAGTGGCCGGTGGGCACCTTATCATAGTCTATAGTCTCGGCATTAAAATCACTGACCGTCACGGTGCCGGTGCCCGTGGTAGTGACGCTGAGCGCAAAGACGTTGCGGATGGCATAGGCGTACAGGCTGTGACCCTTGCTGACGGCATCGTCGTACTCGGCCTGGTTGAACGTGTTGTACATGTTTTCCATTGTATCACCCTTGTCACCCACGTATATATTTTTTTGATTGTAGTTGTTCGTCAGGATACCATAGAATGTGCAGTTGCTGACGTCGTGATCGCTGCGATCGCTGGAGCCAGCTATTGCGCCCACTTCGGAATTGCCACTGGCGTGCGACACGTTGCCCGTCATACAGCAGTAACTTACATTGGCAAAATTTAAACCGCAGATACCACCCAAACGGGCTGCGTATTCGGTACACTCAGAACTGACATCGGCCTCCACCCAGCAGTTGGTGATTGTGCCATAATACGGGTGACCGGCACCATCAATATCGTGATTGTTTCTTCCGGCAATACCGCCAATTCTTATTGCTGATCCGGTGCCTTTTACCAAGCCCGTCACATGGCAGCCTTTCACGGTGCCAGTGTCAAGATTATGGCCGACGATACCGCCCACATCGTCATGGTTACTCTCGATGTTGGCCGTCACGGTGCAGTTCTCTATGAGGCCATAGTTCTCGCCGGCGATGCCGCCCACGAAATCCTCGTTACTCTCGATGTTGGCCGTCACGGTGCAGTTCTGTATGAGGCCATAGTTCTGTCCGGCTATGCCGCCCACGTAATCCTCTTCGGTATAGATGTCGCAAACCACGTTGACGTCGTACACCTTGCCATTCTTATGGATGGTGGAGAACAGGCCCTGGTTCTCTTCGTCGAGGCCACGTATCATGTAGGTGATGGTGTGGCCGTTGCCCCAGAACGTGCCCTCGTACTCGGTGACCCAGTAGGACTCGCGGCCCAGGGGCAGCCACGAGTAGGAGTTGCCCATGTTGATGTCGGCGTTCAGGTAGTAGTTCAGTTCCGACCAGTCCTTGCTTTTGCCGTCGACTTTGTAGCCAGAGTCCTCGCTGAAGTACGCCGTGATGTAGGCCAGTTCTGCCGCCGTGTTGATGATGACGACGTTGCTCTTGCCGTCGTACGAGGCCTCGAACGCCGGCTTCGTCTTCGTAGGATACTCATAGGTCCTAGTTGCCGCCCATGCCCCCTGCGCGATGGTGCAGAGGAGGGCAAACAACAGGAAAATTTTTTGTCTCATTGCTTTTGTTTTTAAAATTAAACTTGTTGTTACCTAAATTTTCGTCTTTGTGACCCACAGGGGAGTCGCGCTCGGCCCGCAGGGACGCTTGCCTTAGCAAGAACCCCTGCGGGCCTGTGTGGGGCTATTCGTCCCAGTCGTCCCAGTCGATGCCGCCTCTGTAGCCGCGGGCGCCGGCGGGGGCGTCCGGCTCGTCGGGGCCGATGACGCCCCAGCCACTGCCGCCGCCGGGACTGGTGCAGATGATGCCGCTGTGCTGAATCTTCACCACATGCCGCAAATCAGGATGGCGGCCATCATCCAATAGAAACTCTTCTTTTGCATAATTGTGATTGTTTGTTATAGACAATAATACTTGGTCAGGAAATAGGTGCGGTTCCAATCGAGGATCTTCCGCTGCGATTCCTTCTCGGGGTGGATGTTGAACTCGTCGAAGATCATCAGCTGTTTGTTCTCCAGGTCATAGAGCGGCCACTCCTTGGCCTTGCCGTCGGGCGACTCGGATGCGCTGAGCGACGGATTGCCCGTCTTGGCAAACTGCACCCACATGCGGCGCAGGGTCTTCGAGAAGGTCGCGTCGAATGTGCGTCCCGTTACAAAGGTTTGTTCCGGATGATTGAACACTGTAGAAAGCTCTACGGCATGTCCGCTTTTCATCAGCGGAACAGATGACTCAACCGTGAAGTAATAGTTGTAGGTCTTGCCGCCGGCCTTGGTCTGGTTCTCCGCCTGCCGGAACACAGGCGCAATAAACCATATCTGATTGTATAGGCGGCAGAGGGGATCGTAAGCCTCTCCCTTGACATCCTTGTAGAAGCTCTCCACCAGCGCTCTCTCTTCTGCCGTCAGCCGGGTGAGATTCGTTGTCAGACGTTCATTCAGGAAGTCCATAAAGGGCTCCGGACCTCCTGCACAGACCAAGAAATAGTTCATTTCGTCCTTGTTGCAGCCCTGCATGAAGTCAAGGTC
>JAEEPZ010000184.1 GCA_016285055.1 Prevotella sp. | reverse complement strand
TATGCATTAGGTTTCCTGCCGAGAAACCTTTGGTTTCCTGCCGAGAAACCGATGGTTTCTCGGCAGGAAACTTTTAAAACCCATTATGCCTTGAAACTGCAGGATTCTCACATGGGTTGAAATCCATAAAAAACTATTGTCTTTAACTCCAAAACTTGCGAAAGTTGAATTTCTTATTTCTGAACGCCATTATTGTTCCGCTAAGCGGACTTAGAAAAAAACAAACTGACCTAATTAGCTACGCAACTAAGCCTAATCCCATCCCTGACCTGCCCACTGGTCGGGTGGTGCACGTATTCGTGCACACCTACCAACCGAAAAGGCGGAAGATACAATGCTACTGGTATTCCTCTATATAGTCGGCGAGCTCACTCCATCCCTCTGCCTGACGGTAAGCCTCGGCTGAGCCGGCCGGCACGTATATAACCATGTCAGGGTAGGGGTCATTTTCATTAGGAGGCTCAATGAGGCGTAGCTGTCCGCCCTGCGAGTCGAAGGCGGGCGGCACGGGCGACTCTAAGTAGAGGCGTTCCACGTAGGTGGCCAGCGACCAAGGTCCGATGCGGGTAATCTGTGCAGGGATGGTGAGCTCCTTGGGATTGAAGAAGTTGAAGCACTCGTCGCTCAAGCTGATGACGCTGCGGGGAATGGTGGCCGCCGCACTGCCCGACACCATCATGTTCGTTTGCGTCTCGATAATGGCGTTGCAGCTGTCGCGGCTGTCGTAGACAGGGTTGTCGGGGCTCACCACCACGCTGGTCAGTTGCTCACAGGCGGTTACCGCCGTGGTGGCGATGCTGGTGGTGGCAGCAGGAATATGGATGGAGCGCAGACCTGAGTTTATAAAGGCATCGTGCTCGATGGTTTGCAGCCGCTCTGGCAGGTCGATGTGCTCGAGTGCAGAGCACCTGTTGAAGGCCCATGCCCTGATGCTGGTGATGGTGACAGGCAACTGGATGCTACGCAGGGAAAGGCAATGGTCAAAGTCGCCCGTGCCTATCTCGTGCAGGCCAGTGAAGAAACGCAGCTCGTCGAAATGCTCTATCACGGGATTACGGCAGAAGGCGGCGTTGAGGCCCGTCACAGCCTGTGCCTCGTCTATCTGCAGCTCGCCATCACCGTTCTTGTCCCAGTATTTCAGGCAGATAGCCTTCACTTCGGCATCGGCAAAAACAATATGCGTTTTCATCAGCGGGCGCAGCACCTCCCATTCTACGCGGTTCTTAATGCTGATGTCTATGTATTTCTGCACGAAGATGTCGGATAGCGCTGTACAGCCCTGCAAGGGACTGACGCCTACGTTGGTGGCGGGTAGCATGGCCTCGAACACCACGGTCTGCAGCACCGGGCAGTCGTCTAAGCAGTGGTCGCCAATGCCCACCACCGAGCTGGGCACGGTGAGCATCTGCAGCCCGCTGCCTCGGAAGGCGTTCTGCTGGATGAAGCGCACATGGCGGGGAAGGGTCAGCTGGCGCAGCGCCGTACAGCCGTGAAAGGCATCGCGGCCGATGGCTTCGAGACCAGTGAAGAACTGCAACTCATGAAATGAGGCGATGCTGCGGTCGGCGGTGAACACGCTGTCGAGCGATGTCACGGCAGCTGCCTCGTCGTAGCTCAGCTCGCCGTCGTGGTCGGTGTCCCAGTGGGCGATGCACTTGCGCTTCACCTCCGGGTCGTCGAAGTCGATGATTTCGTGCCTCAGTATGCGTAGCTGCCGGCTCATCGCCGTAGCATTGCTCTCCATGTCGTCGGCCTTCTGCTGCAGGTGGCGTATCTGCCACACCAGCAGGCCCACGATGAAGGCCACCAGCGCCAGGGCAGCCCCTATATAAAGCCAGCGGCGCCGGCGGCTGCTCTGCTTCAGCGCATCCACCAGTGCCTCTGTGTTCTGCCACCGATGCTCAATGGGCGCCAGGCAGCGATTGACTATACGCCGGGGCACCACGCGGCCCAAGCCGTTCATCTCCTGGAGGATGACGCCCAGTGAGTAGATGTCATTGCGCACGTCGGCCTGTGTCAGATGTGCCTGTTCGGGAGCCATATAGCGCAGGGTGCCGGCGGGCTGCTTCAGGATGGCGTGGCTGTCGGTGTCGGCCAGTCCGAAATCAATCAGCTTCACGTAGCCGCCGTTGTGGGTGATCATCACGTTTGAGGGCTTCACGTCGCGGTGCACCACCTGCTGTTGGTGCACGTATGCCAGCGCCTCGGCCAGTTCTAAGGCGATGCGCCGCAGCTGCTTCAGCGGAGGGTTGCTCTTCAGGTATTCGGCCAGTGTCATGCCGTCGATCCACTCGGCCACGACGCATGTGACACTTCCCCGCCCGGGCAGCACCACCGTCTCCATGCCTACGGCCTGCATCACGCCAGGGTGCTGCAGGCGCATCAGCACCTCTATCTCCTTGCGCAGCAGCTGCTGGTAGACAGCATCGCCGGCATGTTCCTGTTTCAGACATTTCAGCAGGTACCACCGCCCGTAGCGCTTGGCACGGTAGAGGTCGCAATAACTTCGCGAGGGCAGTGCGCTCACTTCGCTGAACGCCCTGTCCAGTCCCTCGTAGCTCTCGGTCATGTAGGCCGACACGCTGCTTCCTGTGTTGTCTGTGGGCACTGGCATGGTGGTCGGGTTATCTGTCGAAGCGGATGCCGCCACGCTTTCCGCAGACGTAGTTCGTAGCCATGCGTCCCTGCTGTAGAAGGTTGCTCAGGTAGAGCGGCTCGCCCTCCATGATGAGGCTGCACTGGAAGTAGTCGCCGGCTTTCAGACGCGTCTTCTCACTACTGACCACCTGAAACTGCAGGTTGCCTAAGTAGCGCACATGGCAGATGCGGCCGGGCTGCCAGGAGAGGGTGAGCTTGTCGCCCTCCCTCAGCTCGTCGCGCACGTTGATGTGACGGCTCACCACGGGACTGCTGGCCTGTCCGCCGTCGGCTGTCAGCGACTGGCAGAAGGCGGTGTAGTCGGCATAGCCGAGGAAGTAGGCAAGAGCGTCGAGGGTGGTCTGTCGCGGCTCGCTCTTATATTCAAGATAGCCCCACACACGCTTCAGTGTAGATACGCTGATGAGCACGTGCAGACGGCTGTAGATGCTGTCGCGCAGTTGTTCGAAGTCCTTGGGCGACTGCATCCTGTGCCCCATCATTTCCTCGATGGCCTTGCAAAGATGTTGTATCTGTTCCATAGCTAATGTAGCAGTAAGCCTCTACAAAGTGCTGCAAAGATAGAAAAATAATGCCGAACATCAAAATGATATCAACAAAATGTTCACGAAATTTTGTCTTTCTTAAAGAACAAAATTAGTTCGTTCATATATTTATAGTAATGTAGAGCGTATAATTCAATGATTGTGAGTGTTTTTCTAATACAAAAAGCCGAAAAGCCAAAGGGGAATCTTGTTTCCCAATACATACTCCTCGTCGGCTGAGGCAATATAGCTATTAGCAACGCCGGCAATCTGCTTGCCGTCCTTCGAACGCCCCCCGACCTCAATAGTGTACTGATGGTCAATGGTAAAGTCGGCAGAAGTCTTGCTGTATTCCACCACATGGGCTGCTGATAGTTGGTTAATGAAAAACACCTCACGCTCAGTACCTTCGTTCACCTGTGTGGTCGTTAGGGCATGCAGCATATTGGTATTCTCCAAATAAATCTTGTCAGGCTTTTGCAGACGTTTTACATTGGTGACATCAGAATAGAGCAATTGAATCAGTCGGGCATTACTAAGATTCTGCAGATATTGTAGCAATGTGTTACGAGAGATTTCCGCCATTGACGACAGTTTTACCGTATCGACAGTATAGGGAACGCCTGATGAAAGGATTCCCAATAGCGACTTTATCTTTCGAATATTAGAGATGTCCAGTTTCCTCATCTGGGGCAGTTCCACTTCGATGATTGTATTGACGATATTCTCTATGCGTACATAATAATTATTCTGGCCTTCTTTCAAGAAAGGATAATAGCCGTAGCGAAGATACTCTGAAAAAAGTGGTAGCGGGCGCAACTGCGAATTGACCTCTGCGCACAAGCTGTTGCCGTCTGTCAGAATATCCTGAAGCGTTCTCTTGCAGAACTCTTTCTGATGGAACATCCGCAGGTACTCTCTGAACGAAAGGCCCAACATGGTGTATGTGATGCAGCGACGCGACAAATCGGCCTCACCTTCAGTAAGGTTTATCAGCGACGAACCACTCAGCACGAAGTGCATATCCTCAAACTCGTCGTAGGCATTCTTGATTTCCAGACTCCAGCCATTGTATTTGTGCACCTCGTCCAGGAAAAGGTGTTTTCCACCCTGTGCATGGAATCGCTCAATAAAGTCCAGAAGGCCATGCATGCTGAAATAGATGTTGTCCAGACTGGCATACAGCACATCTGTAGTGTTCGTAGGGCCAAACTCCTGCAGAATGCGTTGCGTCATGAGCGTTGTCTTGCCAACACCTTTTTGTCCTTTAATCATCAGCAGGCGATCATTCCAGTCGATTTCATCCATCATGCCTCTGATGAAATCAAGCTTTACAGTCTGCATCCTGTTCAGATGCCTTTTAATCAGTGCTTCCATAATCTTGTTCAATTGTATTCCCAACTGCAAATATAATCAAAAGTGTTCAGCCCGCAAAACATTTTTGTCAATAATTTGTTCTGTGTGCTGAACATTTAACACTTATAAGGTATTGAAAGCATTGTTTTTGTTTTTCTTAAAGAACAAAATGTCTTGCAATATGTTCTGTATGCACAACAGCATGAAGCTTTCCTTTTTTGCATCAAATGATGATTGTGGGTTTGCGGTAACTCAATTCTCCCCCTTGCAAAGGGGGAGTTAGAGGGGGATCCATCTGCGCAAAGTTTCATCCCCCCCTGCCCCCCTTTCCAAGGGGGGGATAAGTTACTTTTGCGGCAGCACATGTTTGTCTGATAATGATTTAGACAGAACATGATAGCAAAGGCATCTATCGGCTACATGCGGATACTCTTTTTTGGAAGCATAGATGCCCTGGTCTGAGCACAGGGTGATTTCTCCCTTGTGCAGTGTCAGTGCACGCACATTCCCCATATCCGAGCATCTGCAGCGCATAGACCACGAGAAGCCTCTTGAGCTGGAGGTTTCAATAGAGGCTGTTGATGGGTTATATCGGATCATTTCAGACCCATTGACAACCATTAATGACATAATTCTCTAGTTATATTATTCCAAATTGACGGGAGGGTTCAGCTCCATTTCAAGACCCTTAATAAGGTGCTGTGGCAAATCGGCGAAGGGCTTGCCCAAGTCCTCGTAGCTAGCCCGACGCGCTATTGTCATACAAAGGGTGGTGGTTCATCCTTACACGGTTATTCTGCTTCCACCATCCAGTCCTCAATATGTTTAAGCTTAGTAACAAGTTTCTGTCTAAACTAAAACATTGCAGCACATGCTCTTTTTATGTTAACCAGTCTTTCCAAAAGCG
>JAEEPZ010000058.1 GCA_016285055.1 Prevotella sp. | reverse complement strand
CACGGGCACGCCCCTCGAAGGTGCCACGGTGAAGACCCTCTCTTCGACCGCTTTCGACAGCAAGACAGGCACGCTGACGCTCAACTTCTCGACCGACCTCTCCGCCATCGAGGCCGGCAAGCCCTACATCGTGAAGTGGGACAAGCCCGACACCTACGTGGCCTACGACGGCACGAACGCCACGACGTGCAGCGACCAGGTGAACCCCGTCTTCAGCGGCGTGACCATCGTGAACACCACCTCTGATGTCGAGACCAACGAGCTGGCCTTCCGCGGCATCTTCTCGCCCTTCGCCATCGAAGGTGAGAACCGCTCCATGCTCTACCTCGGCAGTGGCAACAATCTCTACTATCCCAGCAAAGCGATGACCATCGGCGCCTTTCGCGCCTTCTTCCAGCTGAACGGCATCACCGCCGTCGACCCCGCCAACGGCATCCGCAGCTTCGTGGTCAACTTCGGCGATGACACCAACGGAATAACTGAAGCGGAAGCAAATTCTTCATTCTTCACTCTTCACTCTTCATTCCAAGGCTGGTTCACCCTCGACGGCCGCCGCCTCGCCGGCAAGCCCACCGCTGGCGGACTGTATATCCATAATGGAAGGAAGGTTGTGATTAAGTAGAAATTGGTGTCCGAAGGGACGGCCTGAAAGGCCGTTTCTCGGACACCAATAATCCACAATCGGTCGTTAGACTCAGAAAAGAAACAAATTGGCACTAATTAGGGAAAGTTTCCTGCCGAGAAACCTTTGGTTTCCTGCCGAGAAACCGATGGTTTCTCGGCAGGAAACTTTTAAAACCCATGCAGCCTTGAAACTGCAGGATTCTCACATGGATAGAAATCCATGGCGGGCAAGGTGATAGACTAAATCCCTAATTGTTTTTATTTGTTTTTCTTGTTTTTATTGTTTTTTTCTCAGTCCGCTTCGCGGAACAAACTGACCTAATTAGCGGCGCAACGATGTCTTTTCATCCGCACAGGCCGTAAATTATTTTCTATCATTCGTGGCATTTGTTGTTGAAAGGCAAAATTTATGAATCATTCGTGGCCATTCGTGGATATTCATGTAGCGTCGCAGACAGGAAGAACTTTTCTTTTTAAACACGAATGACCATCAATTTAACACACGCTCGGCTCAGCCACTTGCTAGCCTTTGCTGCCTAAGAGGTAACTTATTTTCCCCCCTTGCAAAGGGGGGGCAGGGGGGGATTACTTCTGCGCAGAAGAATCCCCCTCTAACTCCCCCTTTGCAAGGGGGAGAATTGAGTTACCTCAAGCCTTCCCCGACAAAGGAGTGGAGCCATGGCCTAAAAAATTTGGAGAAAAAGCGCTGTATCTGAAGAAAAAATCGTAATTTTGCGGCGATAACCAGATTGTCAATGCTTCAATCATGAAACTGAACTTCCATTTCCGCCCACAAGAGATACTGTCGAAAGACGGCCAGAGCTTCATCATACCCTTCATCCTCATCACGGTCTGCTTCGCCCTGTGGGGTGTTGCCAACGACATGAACGGCCCCGTTGTGAAGGCGTTCTCGAAGATTTTCTGCATGAGCGTGACCGAGGGCGCCCTGGTGACGGTGGCGTTCTACCTGGGCTATTTCGCCATGGCCTTCCCTGCCGCCCTCTTCATACAGCGCCACTCGTTTAAGTCGGGCATCATCGTGGGACTGTCGCTCTTTGCCATCGGTGCGCTGATGTTTCTGCCCGCCAAGCTGACAGGCATGTACCTCCCGTTCCTGCTGGCCTATTTCATCATGACCTGCGGCCTGTCGTTTCTTGAGACATCATGCAGCCCCTATATCTACTGCATGGGCAGTGAGCAGACAGCGGCGCAGCGCCTGAACCTGGCACAGGCGTTCAACCCCCTCGGCTGTCTGATAGGCATGTATATGGCCATGCACTTCATACAGGCGCGCATGAGCGCCATGCCCTCCGACGAGCGTCTGCTGCTGGGAGAGAACGAGTTTAACACGCTGAAGAGCCATGACCTGGGCATGCTCATCAGTCCCTACCTGGCCTTAGGTCTCGCCTGCCTCATCGTGCTGGTCCTCATCTACTTCTTGCGTATGCCGAAGGTGTGCGACCGTCGCTCGGGCAAAGGTCTGCGGCAGGCCCTGCGCGAGCTGTGGCATGTCAGGAGCTATCGTGAGGGCGTCGGCGCGCAGTTCTGCTATATGGGCGCTCAGGTGGGCTGCTGGACGTTTATCATACAATATGGTACGCGCGTGTTCATGCAGGAGGGCATGAACGAGAAGGCCGCCGAGATCCTGTCGCAGAAATACAACATCATGGCGGTGGTGCTCTTCTGCATCGGCCGCTTCGTCAGCACCTGGCTGCTGAGGTTTGTCAGCGCCAACCGTCTGCTGTCGGTGCTGGCCATCCTCGCCGCCGTGCTGGTGGGCGGTGTCATCTTCTTCCCCGACCGCAACGGCGTCTACTGCCTCGTGGGCATCTCGGCCTGCATGTCGATGATGTTCCCCACCATCTACGGCTTGTCCCTGCACGATGTGGGTGAGAATGTGAAGTTTGCGGGCGCCGGCCTTGTGATGGCCATCCTGGGCGGCTCGCTGTTCCCGCCGCTGCAGGCCATGATCATCGACTCCGACATTCTGGTGATGGGTCTGCCGAGCACGAACCTGTCGTTTATCATCCCCCTGGTGTGCTTCGCCGTCGTCGCCATCTACGGCCACCGGTGCTACGTGAGAGAGGTGAGAGAAGTAATAAGTAAGAAGTAAGAAGTGACGCGCAGCAATGTAATATTCGTTGTTTTAAAAAGCATATTGAGTATCACCTTTATTTGAAATAGAACGATGAAATTAGAAGATTTTGACGCCATCCGGCCTTTTGAGCCCGAGGAGCTGCCAGCAGCCTACGACCGTCTGGAGCAGGACATGCAGTTTCGCACCGTCGTGGCCTACCTCTACCCCCAAGTGCCCTTCGAGGCCATCATGCAGAAGATGCGGGGGTGCAAGACCTGTCTGGACTTCCAGAAAGCTTTCTGCTATCCATTCCTGAAAGAGCTGATGGCCAAGGCTTCAAAGGGCTTGGACATCGACACCGCGAGCATCGACCTGTCACGGCGCTACACCTTCGTGAGCAACCACCGCGACATCGTGCTCGACTCCGCCCTCTTAGACGTGCTCCTCATCGATGCGAAGTGCGACACCACGTGCGAGATAGCCATCGGCGACAACCTGCTGGCGGCGCAGTGGATCAAAGACATGGTGCGCATCAACAAGTCCTTCATCGTGCAGCGCTCGTTAGGCATCCGCGAGATGCTGGCGGCCTCGAAACGCATGGCGGAATACATGCACTACGTCATCAACGTGAAGCACGACAACATCTGGATAGCGCAGCGTGAGGGCCGTGCCAAGGACAGCGACGACCGCACGCAGCCCAGCATCCTGAAGATGATGGCCATGGGCGGCGAGGGCGACATCATCGAGCGGCTGAAGCAGCTGCACATCGTGCCCCTGAGCATCAGCTACGAGTACGACCCCTGCGACTACCTCAAGGCGCGCGAATTTCAGCTGAAGCGCGACGTGCCAGGATGGAAGAAGACCAAACAGGACGACGTGGAGTCGATGCGCACCGGCATCATGGGCTACAAGGGCCATGTGCACTACCACTGCGCGCCCTGCATCGACGACTGGCTCGACACCCTGCCCCACGACATGCCCAAGGGTGAGCTGTTCGACACCGTGGCAGCTCACATCGACCAGGAGATACACCGTCACTACCGTCTCTTCGCCTGCAACCGCGTGGCGGCAGGAGCCGAGTGCACTGATGAGGAGAAAGCCGTTTTCAGCCATTTCATCGAAGAACGGCTGGCGAAGATACAGCTCAACCAACCCGACACTGCCTTCCTGCGCGAGCGCCTCATCACGATGTATGCCAATCCTTACCGTAACTATTTAAGGAGTTAAAGGAGTTAAAGGAGTTAAAGGAGTTAAAGGAGTTAAAGGAGTTAAAGGAGTTAAAGGAGTTAAAGGAGGCGATTTGGAGTTAAAGGAGTTAAAGGAGTTAAAGGAGTTAAAGACAATAGTTTTGCCATGGATTTCAACCTAAAGATACATTATCTCTACGGCACTTTAGCCATGCTGCTGATGGCGGCGTGCACCATCGACGCGTATGACAAGGGCGAGGGCGAATACTCGCTGCTGACGGCCGAGATGGCCGACATCACCGTGGGCAGCGACAAATACACCACGTCCGTAGTGACCGACCTCGGCGAACAGCTGCATCTGACGAAGCCATACACGGTGAAATGGATGGAAAAGGGCGACACCACCTACCGCGCACTGGTGTACTACAAGCTGCTGAACGACAGGAAGGCAGAGATAGTGAGCATGAGCAAGGTGGGCGTACTGGTGCCGCACGAGCTGAAAGAAAAGGACGGCAAACCGCAGGAAGCGATGAAGACCGACCCGGTGTATGTGGAGAGCATCTGGATGAGCAAGAACAAGAAATATGTGAACATGCGGCTTCGCCTGCTGACTGGCACGTCGGAGGATGAGAAGGCGGTGCAGACCGTAGGCATGATACGCGACAAGGCGAACAGCAGCAGCGACCATGACTACATCATGCTCTACCACGACCAAGGCGGACAGCCCGAGTACTACTCCACGACGGCCTTCATCAGCATACCGCTCGACGAGGTGAAGACCGACACGCTGACCATCGCCGTGAACACCTACGACGGCCTGCTGACACGCACGATGGTGGATTTATAATAAAGGAGTTAAAGGAGTTAAAGGAGTTAAAGGAGTTAAAGGAGTTAAAGGAGGCGATTTGGAGTTAAAGGAGTTAAAGGAGTTAAAGACAATAGTTTTGCTATGGATTTCAACCCAGAGACAAAGGGCGTTGTTGGTGAAATAACAAAATGATTATCCGCAATTACCCGATAGTGCGCACGCCAATATAGAAACAAACCGACTCCTCATAAGAATGTATCATGATAGAAACAAGTAAGGCTTGCGGTAACACAATTCTCCCCCTTGCAAAGGGGGAGTTAGAGGGGGATCCATCTGCGCAAAGTTTCATCCCCCCCTGCCCCCCCTTTCCAAGGGGGGGAATTAGTTACTTTTGCGGCAGCACGTGTTTGTGGGCGAAGAAGGGGCAGCAAAAAACATTAATGACATTACAGCCCCCCACCCCTACCCCGCCCCGTAAGGGCTGGGTTCAAGAGGGGAGTTCCTTAGGGAGTCCCTACCGCGAATGACGGCTTTTCATGGAAAGCCATATGTCTTTAACTCCCTTAATCCCCTTAAGTCATATGTCTTTAACTCCTTAAAAAACTCCTTTAACTCCCTTAATCCCCTTAAGTCATATGTCTTTAACTCCTTTAACTCCTTTAACTCCTTTAACTCCTAAAAAAATGCAAAACTTGAATAACAAAGAAAAAGAATGAAAAACGAATTGACTATTGTGAAAGTGGGCGGTGCCGTGGTGGAAGACGAGGCACAGCTGGCGCAGCTTCTAAGCGATTTCATCGCTATTCAGGGGCCGAAGATACTGGTGCACGGCGGCGGCCGCCGCGCCACGAAGATGGCTGAGCGCTTAGGCATCGAGACAAAGATGGTGGAAGGGCGTCGCATCACCGATGCCAATATGCTGGAGGTGGTGACGATGGTCTACGGGGGGCTGGTGAACAAACACGTGGTGGCCTGCCTGCAGGCCCTGGGCGCCGACGCCATCGGCCTGACGGGTGCCGATGCCGACATCATCCGCTCGGTCAAGCGGCCGCCCGTGGCCCTCGCTGCCAGCCCGTCATCGCCCGTCGACTTCGGCTTTGTGGGCGATGTCAAGAAGGCTGACGGCGCAAAAATCGCCCGTTTCATCGATGCCGGAATGATTCCTGTCATTGCACCGCTGACGCACGACGGACAGGGGAACATGCTCAACACCAATGCCGACACGATGGCCTCGGAGACAGCCACAGCCTTGGCCGCGCTCTACGACGTGACGCTGGTCTTCGCCTTTGAGAAGGCCGGCGTGCTGAGTAACCCCGACGACGACACATCGGTCATCGGCACCATCACCGCCGCCGACTTCGACCGCCTGAAGGCCGACGGCACCATCAGCGGCGGCATGCTGCCCAAAATCAGCAACGCGCTTGCCGCCATACAGAAGGGCGTCAAGCGCGTCGTCATCACCAGTGCACAGGCCATAGGGAAGAGCGGCGGCACCACCATTGTGGCTTAGCCCTGCTCCAGCAGTTCCTTCAGCTTGAACACGGTGGTTTGTATCTTCTCGTGGTTGTCCATCAGCGAGACGTCGAGCTGATAGCGTGCCTTATTATAATAAGGTTCGCGCGAGGTGAGCTGTTCCTTGATGAAGGTGATGAGCTCGTCGGGCGTCTTGCCCTTCAGCAGCGGGCGCTCGGTCTTGCCCATGAGCAGATGCTCGTGTAGCACCTCGGGCGAGCAATGCAGATAGACCACCTGCGCCTGCTGGTTCATGTAGTCGATGTTGTCGTAGAAGCAGGGCGTGCCGCCGCCGCAGCTCAGCACGACGTTCTCAAACTCTGCCACCTCGTGCAGCATGTTGTGCTCGATGCGGCGGAAGCCCTCTTCGCCTTCCTCGCTGAAAATCTGCGGTATCTTTTTCCTTCGGCGGTTCTCGATATACCAGTCCAGGTCGTAGAAGTCCAGCCCCAGGTCTTTCGCCAGTGCACGGCCCACGGTGGTCTTCCCGGCACCCATATATCCGATGAGGATGATTCTTTTCATGCTCAGCCTTTTGATTCTTATGTAAAGTTTCCCCTTCTTTTCTTAGCGACGCCCCGCAAATATGCGGGGCACCCGACCGGTTTAATTCTTAATGAACGACATCGCCTCCTCGTAGCTCATCTCCCGCACGCGGTCGTGCATGGCCTTCGGCAGGCGGTAGTTCTTGCCCTTATAGCTGAGATAGGGGCCGTAGCGTCCGTTGAGAATCTCCAGGTCCAGGTCTTCGGTGAAAACGCGCAGGTGTTTGCGCTCTTCCTGATGGCGCTTCTCGTCGATGAGCTTCACGGCGTCAGCAATGGTGATCGACATGGGGTCCATATCCTTGGGCAGCGAGGCGTAGAGCTTCTTGTGCAGCACGTAGGGTCCGAAGCGTCCGGCACCGACGGTGACCGGCTCGCCCTCATACTCACCGAGCATACGCGGCAGGCGGAACAGCTCGAGTGCGTCCTCGAGGGTGATGGTATCCATGCTGAAATCCTTGGGCATGTGGGCAAAAACGGGCTTCTCCTTCTCGCCGGCATCGCCAATCTGCACCACGGGGCCAAAGCGTCCTATCTTCGCATAGACGGGCCGCCCGGTCTTCGGGTCCGTGCCCAGCAGATGCTCGCCGGCCTTGTGCTCCATGCGCTGGTTGATGGCCTTGTCGACGGTAGGCTCGAAGTCCTTGTCAAAGTCTTTCATCATCTTCTCCCACTTCACCTTGCCTTCGGCTATCTTGTCGAAGTCCTGCTCTACACGTGCAGTGAAGTTATAATCCATGATGGTGGGGAAATGCACCATGAGGTAGTCGTTGACGACGGTGCCAACGTCGGTGGGCAGCAGCTTGCCCTTCTCCGAGCCTGTTGTCTCCTTGCGTTTCTTGGTGAATATCTGCATCTCCTTCAGCGTGATGACGTCGTACTCGCGCTCCTCGCCTTTCTTGTCGCCCTTGGCCACATATTCGCGTTGCTGGATGGTGGAGATGGTGGGTGCGTAGGTCGACGGGCGGCCAATGCCCAGCTCTTCGAGCTTTTTCACCAGCGATGCCTCGGTGTATCGCTGCGGGCCCTGGCTATAGCGCTCGCTGGCGCTGATCTCCCGCCGTATGAGCACGTCGCCTTCCTTGAGCGGCGGCAGCACATGGGAGAACTCGTCGGGGCCCTGCTCCTCCTCGTCGTCGGTCGATTCGCGATAGACCTTGAGGAATCCGTCGAACTTCACCACCTCGCCCTGAGCCAAGAAGCGGTGAGCCGTCTTATCGTTGTTCACATTGTTGTGGTCGTTCACCACTTCTATCTCTACCGTCGTCTTCTCAATCTCGGCATCAGCCATCTGGCAGGCGGCGGTGCGCTTCCATATCAGCTCGTAGAGGCGGCGCTCCTGTGCCGTTCCCTCGATGGTGGGCTGGTCCATGTATGTGGGACGGATGGCCTCGTGGGCTTCCTGTGCGCCCTTCGAGCTGGTGTGATACTGGCGTACTTTCGAGTATGCTTCGCCATACTGCCGCGTGATCTCCTCCTTGGCCGTGTTGATGGCCAGGGCAGAGAGGTTGACCGAGTCGGTACGCATGTAGGTGATGCGTCCGCTCTCGTAGAGGCGCTGTGCCACCATCATGGTCTGACTGACGGTGAAACTGAGCTTGCGGGCGGCTTCCTGCTGCAGTGTCGACGTGGTGAAGGGGGGAGCGGGCGTGCGCTTCATGGGTTTCTTCTGCACGCTGCCCACCACGAAGGAGGCCTCCTTGCACTGCTCCAAGAAGTCCATCACCTCCTGCTCGTCCTTCAGGCGCTGCTGCAGCGTGGCCTTCACCTCGGAGGCTGAGCCGTCGGGATGGATGATGGCAAAGATAGCGGCCACACTGTAATAGCTCTCGCTCTTGAAAGACTGTATCTCGCGTTCCCGCTCGACGATGAGCCTCACGGCCACACTCTGCACACGGCCTGCCGAGAGGGCGGGCTTCACCTTGCGCCAGAGCACGGGCGACAGCTTGAAGCCTACCAGGCGGTCGAGCACACGACGTGCCTGCTGCGCATCGACCAGGTGCATGTCCAAGGTGCGGGGATGCTCGATGGCCTCCAGGATGGCAGGCTTCGTGATCTCATGGAAGACGATGCGCTTCGTCTTCGCCTCGTCCAGTCCCAGCACTTCGCACAGGTGCCAGCTGATGGCCTCTCCCTCGCGGTCTTCATCACTTGCGAGCCACACCTGACTGGCTTTCTTGGCCTGCGACTTCAGCTCGTTGACCAGCTTCTTCTTCTCTTCGGGAATCTCGTATTCGGGCTGCAGCGATTTCTCGTCGATGCTCAGCTCGTGCTTCTTCAAGTCACGGATATGGCCGTAGCTTGACATCACCTTGAAGTCTTCTCCAAGAAACTTCTCGATGGTTTTCGCCTTCGCAGGCGACTCAACTATGACTAAGTTCTTTTGCATATTCCTAACTGATGGTTATCATTTTGGGTTGCAAAAGTACGAATAAAGTTTGCTTACACATTATTAATAATAAAAGATTTTTGTTTTCTTAACTTTTTGCGGCGAGGGGTGGGGCTGAGAGGCGAGGGGTGGGGCTGAGAGGCGAGGGGTGGGGCTGAGAGGCGAGGGGCAGGGGCTGAGAGGCGAGGGGGGGGGCTGAGAGGCGAGGGGCAGGGGCGGTGCCCCTGCCTACGAGCAGCCACAATAGAAAAAAAGGGGAGATGGGGACGGTGGGGGAAAGGGCGTTTTTGTTCTTGGGGGGAGGCTTCGGGACGGCGCGGGCTTGAGACAGAAAAAGTCCGAAGGCTTCGGACACGTTGTCCGAAGGCTTCGGACTCGTCGTCCGAAGGCTTCGGACTGTTCGTCCGAAGGCTTCGGACAAAAAGGGCGAAAGGTCAAGAAAAATGACGGACAGCTCGTTTTGCCTTTAAACACGGACGTTTTCGCGAAGATGAGAGGCTATTCGCACTGGGCGTGAAGTGGCAGGAGTTTTACCACCTCCTCTAATGAGTTTGCCACGTGGATGTAGGAGTGCCAATCCTTGCGGGTGACACCCCGTGTGTGCAAATCGTCGAGACAGGCGATGAACGAGTCCCAGAAGCCTTTCATGTTGTAGAGGATGACCGGCTTGTGGTGATAATCGAGCGTGGCGGCAGCTGTGACAGTGAACAGCTCGTCGAGGGTGCCTATGCCGCCGGGCAAGGCAATGAACACATCGCTCTGGTCCATCATCAGCTGCTTGCGGTCGGTGAGGTCCTCTGTAGGGATATGCACGTCAAGGTAAGGGCTCAGCCTCCCCATGCGCTCCACAATGCGCGGCACCACGCCGATGACCCGCCCGCCATCCTCGTGAGCGGCCTTGCTCACGGCGTGCATCAACCCGGCGTCATGGCCTCCAAACACGATGGAATGGCCGTTTTTTGCGGCCCAACGCCCCAGCTCCTCCGCTAAGTCGAAGAAGACAGTATCAATCTGCCAATTGGCAGAGCAAAAAACACATAGTTTCATTGATTGCAAGAATTATGTCCATAAAAGAAATTGTGTGCAAAATTACAAAAAATAAAACGAATAATCTTCCGTAAATTATAAAAATTTCAGTAACTTTGCAGCCACGATGAAGACATTTGAAGAACTGGGCGTCAGCGCCGCCATCCGTCGCGCTATTGAGGAACTGGGATTTGTACAGCCCATGCCTGTACAGGAGGAAGTCATTCCCTTCTTGATAGAAGGAAAACGCGACGTCATCGCCTTGGCGCAGACCGGCACGGGCAAGACGGCCGCCTTCGGCATCCCGCTGCTGCAGCGCATAGACACTGGCAGCCGCGACACACAGGCGCTGGTGCTCTCGCCAACACGTGAGCTGTGCCTGCAGATCACCGACGACCTGCGTGACTTTGCCAAGTACATGGAGGGCGTGCACGTGGAGGCTGTCTATGGCGGAGCGGCCATCGAGCCACAGATGCGCGCCCTGAAGAAAGGCGCCAACATCATTGTGGCCACGCCCGGACGACTCATCGACCTGAAAAACCGCGGCTTCGCGCATTTAGAGAATGTGCGCACCATCGTGCTCGACGAAGCCGATGAAATGCTGAACATGGGTTTCTCGGACAGCATCAACGAGATATTCGAGTGCCTACCAGCCGAGCACGCCACGCTGATGTTCTCGGCCACGATGAGCCGCGAGGTGGAGCGCGTGGCGAAGAAGTATCTGAAAGACTATGAGACCATCGTCGTGGGCAGCCGCAACGAGGGCGCAGAGAACGTCAACCACATCTATTATATGGTGCAGGCGAAGGACAAGTACCTGGCCCTGAAGCGCATCGTGGACTACAACCCGAAGATCTTTGCCATCATCTTCTGCCGCACGAAGATAGAGACGCAGGAGATAGCCGACAAGCTCATCCGCGACGGCTACAACGCCGAGTCGCTGCACGGCGACCTCTCGCAGCAGCAGCGCGACCTGACGATGCAGAAGTTCCGCCAGCACCTCACGCAGCTGCTCGTAGCCACCGACGTGGCAGCACGCGGACTCGACGTCGACGACCTGACGCACGTCATCAACTTCGGCCTGCCCGACGACATTGAGAACTACACCCACCGCTCGGGCCGCACCGGACGCGCAGGAAAGAAGGGCACCAGCATCAGCATCGTGCACTCGAAGGAGAAGCACAAGATACGCAACATTGAGAAAGAGATAGGCAAGAAATTCCAAGAAGCGCCCATTCCATCGGCAGAAGAGATCTGCAAGAAGCAGCTCTACAAGGTGATGGACCAGATAGTGAAGACCGACGTTGACGACGACGAGATAGCACCGTTCATGCAGGACATCAGCCGCTATTTCGAGTACATGGACAAGGAGGAAATCATCAAGAAGATAGTGTCGATGGAGTTTGGCAAGTTCCTCGCCTATTATGCCGATGCGCCTGAGATAGAGGTAGTAAGTAGTAAGGAGGAAAGGAGTAAGGAGAAGCCGCAGAGCGACAAACAGAAGCGTATGAACAAAGCGCAGCCAGGCTACCACCGCCTGTTCATCAACCTGGGCAAGCGCGACGGCTTCTATCCCGGCGTGCTCATGCAGACGCTCAACCGCTATGTGGGCGGCCATCAGGAGGTGGGGCACATCGACCTTTTAGACACCATTTCTTACTTTGAGGTGCCCGAGAAAGACGCCAAGAAGGTGATGACCCAGCTCACGGGCATCCGCTACCACGGCCGTGTGGTGCGCTGCAACTCGGAAGAAGACAAAAACACCGATTTCACCGACAAAAAGCCGCATCGCGACGTGCAGCGCAAGGCCAAGCCCAAGCGTCCCTGGCGCGACGAGTGGAAAGACCTGATGAACGGCGGCCAGAAGTTTTTCAAAGGCTCCGAGCCCGATTTCAGCGAGGAAGGATGGGCACGGCGCAAGCCCAAAAAACGAGGATGAGGAAGAAACAGTTTAGCAGCCTAACATGGCGGCGGGGGTGATGCCCAGTGTGGTGCATAGCAGACGCGCTATCTTCAAGGTTGGCTCAGCCCGACCAGAGACGTAATCGTTGATGCGCGATGTGCTGACACCGATTTCCGTAGCCAGCTGCTTCTGGCTCATCTGCTTTTCTTCGAGCGAAAGCTGTATTAATTGTGCAACAGTCGGTTTTGCAATAGGGAAATGTTCTTTCTCGTAACCTATCACCACGTCTGACATCATGGTCAGTTCTATAGCATGGCGGTCATTGGCAGGCGTGTTATCGTCAACCATAGGCAACAGTTCTTCTATCCTTGTCAGCGCAAACTCGTATTGTTCTTTCGTAATCTTGCTCATAACCACTTATAGTTATATTGTTGATGCGTCTATCTTGTCGTATTCGCTGTGCGTACCTACAAAGCGTACGAAAATGTAACCTATTGTGAATTTTACCACAACGATCAATCGGTACCTATTTCCTCTGATGTTAAACACATAGTGCTGATTGCCTACGTAATCAGTCGCGGGGAAGTCAACCTTTATGTCCGACAGACTCTTCCACTGTGCTCTCTCCGCCATGTCATACCACCGTTCAAGAGCTGCCTGTGCATCTCCATGCCCTTCCGAGCAATAGAACTCTACCAGCCTTCTATGTGAAACTATCCTCATCTTGGGTGCAAAGGTACGCAATCATTTTGAAATACAAAACTTTTTCGCAAAATATTATTGAACATTGGGATTTTATAGGGCACTTTTGCTTTATTCGCACTTTTAGTTGTCAAGCCCACAAAGAAAAAACGGTTTTTCCTTTGCTTTTTCGCCACTTCTTCGTACCTTTGCAGCCACTATGAAGAAATGGACCATCGACGACGCCCGCGAGCTGTACAACATCAACGGCTGGGGCACCAGCTACTTCGGCATCAACGAAGAAGGCAACGTGTATGTAACTCCGTGTAAGGACTCCACGCAGATAGACCTGCGCGAGGTGATGGACGAGCTGCAACTGCGCGACGTCACCGCCCCGGTACTGCTGCGTTTCCCCGACATTCTGGACAACCGCATCGAGAAGACGTGGAGCTGTTTCAAGAAGGCCGCCGAGGAGTATGAGTACAAGGGCGAGAACTATGTGGTGTACCCCATCAAGGTGAACCAGATGCAGCCCGTGGTGGAGGAGATCATCTCGCACGGCCGCAAGTTCAACCTCGGTCTGGAGGCCGGCTCGAAGCCCGAGCTGCACGCCGTCATCGCCATGCAGTGCCAGAGCGACAGCATCATTGTGTGCAACGGCTACAAGGACCAGAGCTACATCGAGCTGGCCCTGCTGGCGCAGAAGATGGGCAAGCATATCTTCATCGTGGTGGAGAAGATGAATGAGCTGGAGATCATTGCCCGCGTGGCCAAGCAGCTGAACGTGAGGCCCAACATCGGCATCCGCATCAAGCTGGCCAGCAGCGGCGCCGGCAAGTGGGAGGAGAGCGGCGGCGACGCCTCGAAGTTCGGACTCACCAGCGCCGAGCTGCTCGAAGCCTTAGAGATGCTCGACAAGAAAGACATGCGCGACTGTCTGCGCCTCATCCACTTCCACATCGGCTCGCAGATTACGAAGATACGCCGCATACAGACGGCCCTGCGCGAGGCCTCGCAGTTCTACGTGCAGCTGCACAAGATGGGCTACAACGTGGACTTCGTGGACTGCGGCGGCGGGCTGGGCGTCGACTACGACGGCACGCGCTCGCCATCGTCGGAAAGCTCCGTCAACTACTCGATACAAGAGTATGTCAACGACTGCATCTACACCTTTGTCGACGCAGCCAACAAGAACGGCATCACCCACCCCAACATCATCACCGAGAGCGGACGCTCATTAGCCGCCCACCACAGCGTGCTCGTCATCGACGTGCTGGAGACGGCCTCCCTGCCCGAGATGCCCGAGGAGTTTGAGCCCGACGAGAACTCGCACCAGCTGGTGAAAGACCTCTACGAGATATGGGACAACCTCTCGCCGCGCAATGTCCTCGAGGACTGGCACGACGCAGAGCAGATACGCGAAGAGGTGCTCGATCTGTTCAGCCACGGCATCGTAGACCTGAAGACGCGTGCCGAGGTGGAGGCGATGTACTGGAGCGTGTGCCACGAGATTCACGCCTTAGCCAAGGGGCTGAAGCACATACCCGAAGAGCTGATGAAGATTGACAAGCTGCTGGCCGACAAATACTTCTGCAACTTCTCGCTGTTCCAGAGCCTCTCAGACTCGTGGGCCATCGACCAGGTGTTCCCCATCATGCCCATCCAGCGGCTGGACGAGCGCCCCACGCGCAACGCCACCATCCAGGACATCACCTGCGACTCGGACGGCAAGATAGCCAACTTCACCACCAACCGCCACAACACACACTCGCTGCCGGTGCACGCCCTGAAGAAGAACGAGGACTACTACCTCGGCGTCTTCCTCGTGGGAGCCTATCAGGAGATACTCGGCGACATGCACAACCTCTTCGGCGACACCACCGCCGTGCACATCAGCGTGAAGGACGGCGGCTACCACATCGACCAGATCATAGACGGCGAGACCGTGGAGGAAGTGCTGGAATACGTTCAGTATAACCCGAAGAAGCTGGTGCGCCAGCTCGAGGTATGGGTGACGAAGAGCGTGAAGCAGGGCAAGATTTCCCTGGACGAAGGCAAGGAGTTTCTCTCCAACTATCGCAGCGGCCTTTACGGCTATACCTATTTAGAATAAGATGAAAGGAAACAAATTCTTCAGGAAGTTTGCCAGCTGGCCCCTGTGGCTGAACCTGTTGGGCATGGTGGCCTTCGTGGTGATGGTCTTCGTAGGCCTGAAGTGGTGGCTGCTGGAGTACACCCACCACGGCGAAGGCATCGAGGTGCCCGACCTCTACGGCAAGAACTACCTCGAAGCCAAAGAGGCCGTGGCCGACTTGGGGCTGCGCATCGAAGCCAACGACTCCACGTACATCAAGGAGATGCCTGCGGGCAGCATCGTTGTGCAGTCGCCCGGCAAAGGCTTGAGCGTGAAGGAAGGCCGCATCATCTACGTCACCATCAACTCGCTCACCATCCCCCGCGTCAAGATTCCCGACATCGTGGACAACTCCAGCTATCGTGAGGCCATCGCCCGGCTGCAGGCCCTCGACCTCCGCCTGCTGCCGCCAAAGCTCATCGACGGCGAGAAGGACTGGGTCTACGGCATCAAGCTGGACGGCCGTGACCTGCACGCCGGCGACATGGTGGCACGCGAGTCGCAGCTGGTGCTCGTCATCGGCAACGGCTCATGGGACGAGCTGGGCGGCGAAGACTATTTCGAGCTGCCGCCGTTGGAGGGCGACCTCACTACCGATGACGGGCTGATGCCCATAGACGAGGCTTACGGCGAAGAAGACGACTTCGTGCCCGTTGACCCGAGTGAACTGGAAGATTTCTAAGCGATGGACATGGCATCTGACATAGACTACGACGAGCTGCTCGGCGATGACGAGCTGGCCGAACTGGTGGACGACGACGCAACGGCCGCCGACGGTGACGGCCAGCTATACGAGCACCTGCGCATAGAGGTGGACCGCGGACAAGTGCCGCTGCGCATCGACAAATACTTGACCGAGCACACGCAGCACTCCAGCCGCAACCGCATCCAGCAGGCCGCTGAGGGAGGATTCCTTTTTGTCAACGACCGTCCCGTCAAGAGCAACTATAAAGTTCGCGCCGGCGACATCATCAGCCTGCGACTCACGCGCCCGCACTTCGACACTACCATCGTACCCGAAGAGATGCCCCTCGACGTGCGCTACGAAGACGACGACCTGATGGTCATCTACAAGCCGGCCGGGCTGGTCGTGCATCCGGGCTGCGGCAATTTCCACGGCACCCTCGTCCACGCCATTGCGTGGCATCTGCGCAACCTGCCTACTTATGACCCCAACGACCCGCAGGTGGGCCTGGTGCACCGCATTGACAAGGACACCAGCGGACTGCTGGTCGTGGCCAAGACCCCAGAGGCAAAGTCGAACCTGGGCAAGCAGTTCTTCCATCACGAGACACACCGCAGCTACGTGGCACTGGTGTGGGGCAACTTCGTGGAGGACGAGGGCCGCATAGAGGGCAACATAGGCCGCGACCCGAAGGACAGGCTGCGCATGGCGGTCTTCCCGCCCGACAGCGACACGGGCAAGCCCGCCGTCACCCACTACAAGGTGCTGGAGCGCTACGGCTACACCACGCTGGTGGAGTGTCGGTTGGAGACAGGGCGCACCCACCAGATACGTGCACACATGAAGCACATCGGCCACCCGCTCTTCGCCGACGAGCGCTACGGCGGCTGCGAGATTCTGCGCGGCGAGCGCACCGCCTCCTACAAGGCATACGTGCAGAACTGCTTCAAGCTCTGCCCCCGCCAGGCCCTGCACGCCCAGACGCTGGGCTTCGTCCATCCCGCCACAGGCCAGCAGATGGACTTCACCAGTCCCCTACCCGACGACCTGCAGGCCCTCGTCGACAAGTGGCGCCGCCGCCTCAACGCCCCATAAGTCCCATAAGACCCATAAGACCCATAAGTCCCATAAGACCCATAAGACCCATAAGACCCATTTGACCTAATAAAAAACACACACCATGAAACAGCAAAAACGCACCATAGCCATCGTCTGCGGTGGCGACAGCAGTGAGCACGACGTCTCACTGCGCTCAGCCCAAGGTCTCTACTCCTTCTTCGACAAGGAGCGCTACAACGTATATGTCGTCGAGATGAAAGGCACCGACTGGCAGGTAGACCTGCCCGACGGCACCACCTCGCGCGTGAAGATGCACGACTTCTCTTTCCGCGAAGGCGGCAAGACACAGCATTTCGACTACGCCTACATCACCATCCACGGCACGCCGGGCGAGAACGGCATCCTGCAGGGATACTTCGAGCTGCTCCACATACCCTACAGCACCAGCAACGTGCTGGTGGAAGCCATGACCTTCGACAAGTTCGTGCTGAACCAGTATCTGAAGGGCTACGGCGTCAGAGTGGCCGAGAGCGTGCTGGTGCGCCGTGGCCAGGAGCAGCAGCTCGACGAGCAGAAGATAGTGGAGGCCGTGGGCATGCCGTGCTTCGTGAAGCCGGCCTGCGACGGCAGCAGCTTCGGCGTGAGCAAGGTGAAGCACCCCGACCAGCTGGCCGCCGCCATGCGCGTGGCGATGATGGAGAGCGACGAGGTGATGATTGAGTCGTTCCTCGAGGGCACCGAGATCACCGTAGGCTGCTACAAGACGAAGACGAAGAGCGTGGTGTTCCCCGTCACCGAGGTGGTGACAAAGAACGAGTTCTTCGACTACGACGCCAAGTACAACGGACAGGTGGAGGAAATCACGCCCGCCCGCATCCCCGCCGAGCAGGCAGAAAGGGCACAGCAGCTCACCTCAGCCATCTACGACATCCTGCACTGCAACGGCATCATCCGCATCGACTACATCATCTCGCCCAAGGGTGACATCTCCATGCTCGAGATCAACACCACGCCCGGCATGACTGCCACCAGCTTCATACCTCAGCAGGTGAGAGCCGCCGGCCTGTCGATCACCGACGTGCTAACCGAAATCGTGGAGAACCAGTTTTAACGCACATCATTCCGCAAGAGGAATGACATTACAAACAAACAAAACACAACGACGACCATGAAAAGACATCTGCTGACGGCTGCCATCGCCCTGATGGCCATCACCGCAACCGCACAGGACAACGACTTGAGCATAGAAGCACAGCTGCGCACACGCGGCGAGCACAACAACGGTGCCCTCACACCGCGCACAGAAGGCAGCCAGGCCGCCAACTACATCAGCGATAGGGCGCGCCTGTCATTCGATTTCAAGCGCAACGACCTGCAGCTGAGGGCATCGGTCCAGCACGCCGGGATGTGGGGCGACGACGACATCAGAAAGACTAACGGAAAAGCCACCGTCAGCGAGGCATGGGCGAAGATGGTCTTCGCCGACCATTTCTTTGCCCAGATAGGACGGCAGGAACTGTCTTACGACGACGAGCGCATCCTGGGCGAACAGGACTGGGACATGACGAGTTTCAGCCATGACGCGCTACGCCTGGGCTACGAGGACCATCAGCACCGCCTGCATCTCATCCTGGCCATGAACCAGAAACAGGCCAACCGTGGCGACTACTACGACGGCGCCATGCCTTACAAGAACATGGCGGGGCTGTGGTATCACTACAAGGCCGAGACCATGCCGCTGGGCGTGTCGCTGCTGGCGCTGAACTTAGGCTTTGAGCGCGGCAATGAAGGCCACGGACGTACCAACAACCTGCAGACCTTCGGCACCGACATCACCTTCCAGCCGAGCGCATGGGACGTGCACGCCGCCTTCTACTATCAGATGGGAAAGACGGCCATACGCAAGGTGCAGGCCTACATGGCTTCAGGCAGCGTCGGCTACTCATTCGCTCCGGAGCTGAAGGTCAGCGCCGGCTACGACTATATGAGCGGCAACGATACCGGCAAGCAGGACTGGAACGCCTTCAATGCGCTCTACGGATCCTACCACAATTTCTTCGGCGCCATGGACATCTTCGGCAACACGCTCTCGCTGGGACTGCAGGACATCAAGGGCAGCGTCGCATCGCAAATCTGCGACAGGCTGCACCTGGCACTGAACTACCATTACCTGATGACCGCTCAGCAGTTGGGCAACTACCAAAAAAGTCTTGGCCATGAGCTGGATGCACAACTCACGGCCAAGATAAAAGAGGATGTCACACTGACGCTGGGCTATTCCGCCATGCTCAACACAGAGACGATGGACCAAGTAGCCGGCGGCAGCCACAAAGCCTGGCAAGACTGGGCCTGGATACAGCTGAACATCAGCCCCAGCGCGCTCTTCCTGTCAAAGTGATTCTTACTTTAATAGGAGTTAAAGGAGTTAAGGGAGATAAAGGAGTTAAAGGAGTTAGAGGCAAATGACTCTCGATGAAAAGCCTTATGATTATCCGCATGTAGCCGATGGACGCCTTTGCTGTCATGTTCTGTTTCCTACATTACCGGACTAACACATAGCAGCCGCAAAGGTAACTCATTCCCCCCCTTGTAAAGGGGGGGGGCAAGGGGGAATTCACTCTGCGCAGATGGATCCCCCTCTAACTCCCCCTTTGCAAGGGGGAGAATGAAAACACATAGCAGCCGCAAAGGTAACTCATTCCCCCCCTTGTAAAGGGGGGGCAGGGGGGGGATTCACTCTGCGCAGATGGATCCCCCTCTAACTCCCCCTTTGCAAGGGGGAGAATGAAGTTACTGCAAGCCTTTGCTTGTAACTGTCATGGTACATTCTCAGGTGGAGTCGGCTTGCTCCAATATGTACGGGCACACTATCGGGTGATTGCGGATAATCATAAAAGCCTTTGTCTCTGCGTTGAAATCCATAGCAAAGTATTGTCTTTAACTCCTTTAACTCCCTTAATTCCTTTAACTCCAAAACTTGCGAAAGTTGAATTACTTCAACAAAAGTCTTTAACTCCTTTAACTCCAAAACTTGCGATAACGGGGCGACAGCATCAATCGTGTGATACTGTCGCCCCGTCGGTGTTTATCATCAGATATCAGATAACGTGCAACACGCCCATGGCGTAGAGCAGCGCATAACCCAGCACCATCGAGATGATGCCCACGATGATGCCAATGCGCGCCATCTCCTTCTGCTGCACCAGGTTGGTGGCATAGGCCAACGCATTGGGAGGCGTCGAGATGGGCAGCACCATGGCGCTCGACGAGGCGATGGCCACACCGATGAGCACCGTCGACGTGCCACCGATGGCATCGAGCTTGTCGCCCATGGCCGAGCACACCACCACGAGGATGGGCATCAGCAGGGCAGCGGTGGCCGAGTTGGAGATGAAGTTGGAGAGCAGGTAGCAGATGATGCCCGAGAGGATGAGGATGAACAGCGGTGAGAAGTCGCCGAAGGGGATGCTCTTCACGGCCAGCGCTGCCAAGCCCGACTGGTTGAGGCCATAGCCCAGGGCGAAACCGCCGGCCACCATCCAGATGACGCTCCAGTTGATCTCCTCCAAGTCCTTACGGCTGACGATGCCCGCCATGGAAAAGACCACAAAGGGAATGAGCGCTACAGTATAGCTGTTGATGCCCGTCACAGAGTCGAGCAGCCACAGCAGAACGGTGACGATGAACGTGATGATGACAATCTTCGACTGCAAGCCCTTCTTCATGCCGCCCTCAATGTTCAGCTCGATGGTCTTCTGAGTGAAGGGGAACATTTTCTTCAGCAGCATCCAGCCGATGAACAGCAGCAGGACCACCAAGGGCACCATGAACATCATCCACTGTCCGAAGCCCAGGCCGAGGTTCAGGCCCTCCGGGTCGTTCAGGTATTTCAGGGCTATCGTGTTCGGCGGCGTGCCGATGGGCGTACCCATGCCGCCGAGGTTGGCAGCCACGGGAATACTCAGCGCCAGGGCGATGCGGCCCTTGCCCTCAGGCGGCAGCTGCTTGAACACTGGGGTGAGGAATGTCAGCATCATGGCTGCCGTGGCCGTGTTGGACACAAACATCGAGAACAGGCCGGTGATGAGCAGGAAGCCCAGCAGCACCATCTCGCTCCGTGTGCCGAAAGGCTTCAGCAGCACCTTCGCCAGCTGGGCGTCGAGGCCGGTCTTCGTGGCAGCAATGGCCAGGATGAAGCCACCGATGAACAGCATGATGACGGGATCGGCGAAGCACGCCATGACGCCCTTATACGAGAGCAGCGGCCCCACATCGTCGGGATTGCACAGCCACTTCACGCCCGAGTCGCTGCAGAACAGCAGCATCAGTCCGATGATGGACACGCTGGTGGCCCACGACGGCACCACCTCCATCACCCACATCAGCGTGGCAAAGGCAAAAATGGCGATGATGCGCTGCTGCACCGTGTTCAGCCCCTCAATGCCGAATGATTCACTTGGCAGATTCCACAGCACGAGCGTCACCAAGACGATGACTGCGGCCTCTATCCATTTCTTAAAAACCCTACTGGGATGATACCTCTTCTCATGGTTGAGCTTGTGGTAAGCATCAATGAGATGGTATCCGTTGAAACTCTTAAACATATATATTTAGAATAAAAACTTAAACAAACGAGACAAACAGTCCGCGAAAGACCTGTTTGTCTCATTTATCAATTGTTCCACTCTGTGGATGTCTTACTTGCCGTGGCGCTCGTCGCTGACGGTCAGCTTCTTGCGGCCCTTGGCACGGCGGCTGGCCAGCACGCGACGGCCGTTCTTCGTGGCCATGCGCTCGCGGAAGCCATGCTTGTTCACGCGGCGGCGATTGTGGGGCTGAAATGTTCTTTTCATCGTTTAATTCCTTATTATAATATTATTGTTGTTTGATAATTTTACTTGACATAATAACCCTATGCGGGCTAACGGGCTGCAAAATTACTCCTTTTTTTTCAATTGTGCAAGTTTTTCCCAAAAAAATATGGATTATGAATAACGAATTAAGAAATATTTTGTACCTTTGCACCCGAAATCAACATCATAAGGACTATATTTATATGATTAACTCACAAGACATCAAGAAAGGAACGGCCATCCGCATGGACGGAGGCATTTGGGTTTGCATCGATTTCCAGCACCGCAAGCCGGGTAAGGGTAACACCATCATGAACATCAAGCTGAAGAACGTCAGCGACGGTCGCGTTTTGGAGCGCCGCTACAACATCGGCGAAAAGCTGGAGGACGTCATCATCGAGCACCGCGACTACCAGTACCTCTACGAGGACCAGTCGGGCCGCATCTTCATGAACAACGAGACCTTCGAGCAGATTCCCATTGCCAACGACCTAGTCATCGGCCATGAGTACATGAAGGAAGGCGACACCGTATCGGTGGTCAGCGACACGACCGACGGCACCATCCTCTATGCCGAGATGCCCGTGAAGACTGTCCTGCGCGTCACTCACAGCGAGCCGGGCATCAAGGGCGACACAGCCACCAACACGCTGAAGCCCGCCATCCTGGAGACTGGCGTAGAAGTGCGCGTACCCCTGTTCATCAACGAGGGCGACCTCATCCAGGTGGACACACGCGACGGTTCCTACCTGGCCCGCGCCAAGGAGTAAAGCCTGCCCACAGCAGAAGAAAAATCGGGGGAAGAGTGCAGCAGTGCACGCTTCCTCCGATTATTTATTCAACTTTCGCAAGTTTTGGAGTTAAAGGAGTTAAGGGAGTTAAAGGTGTTAAAGACAATAGTTTTGCAATGGATCTCAACCCAGAGACAAAGGCTTTTCATGGAGAGTCATTTGACTTTAACTACTTTAACTCCTGAAAGTCGAGCGAATGAGAAACTTGAATGAGGTGATTGGGCACACTTGAAGATTTCAGTTCTATCCAACTTCGAGTATCGGATGAAATGAGGAATGCAAAGTTGTGGAGATAACAAAATCATGTAAAACGAACATTTTTCTTCCAATATATTCGTGTATTTGGAATAAATACATTACTTTTGCAGCATGAATGAATTAATTCGAGAAATAATATATTCAGAGGAGTACAAAGAATACTACTCCCAACTGGACGCCAAGACTCAGACAAAGTTCAACTATTTAGAACAAATGATAAAAACACAATATGTAGTAAGCAAGAAGTTTGTTAAGAAGTTAGAAGGGACTGAGTTTTACGAAGCACGAATATCTGTTGGTACGAATGAATATCGCTCCATAGTTTTTGCGATAGAGACTATGAGTTTCATGGAGAGTAAAAGAGTGTTGTTTCTCAATTCTTTTTTGAAAAAAGATACGAAGCAATATAAAGGTGAGATAGAACAAGCAAGAACAATATTAATGAAATATATAAGTGAGGAGGTTTGATTATGATTAAGTTGGATGAAAAGAAATTGGCAAAACTGACAACATCTTCGCAGCATTTTGATGAAAAATACGGGCCTGTAGGGTCTCCCTCTCGTGTAGAGTTTGAGGCGAAGGCTAAAGCTTGGTACTATGCAGAAATCTTGCGTGATGAACGTAAGCGTCAGAAACTGACCCAACAGCAATTAGGCGAACGCATAGGCAAGAAGCGTGAGTATATTTCTTCGCTTGAGCAGGGACAAACGGATATGCAACTATCTACATTTATGCTTATAGCTAATGCACTTGGGCTAAGATTCTCTTTGGTTGTCGGGTAGAGCCCCCAACCCGATATATTCTATATATTTCATGCCGGTAATTGTTTTATTCACTCTTTCTTCTTTCGTCTCATGATTTTGTGCTACCTTTGCACACCTATTCAATAATTATATTCAACTTTCGCAAGTTTTGGAGTTAAAGGAGTTAAAGGAGTTAAAGGAGTTAAAGACAATAGCTTTGCTATGTATTTCAACCCAGAGACAAAGGCTTTATTATGGAGAGTCATTTGTCTTTAACTCCTTTAACTCCTTTAACTCCTGAAAGTTGAGCGAATGCGAAACTTGAATAATTATACTGCATATGGCAAAGATCATAGTTCAGAATACGGAGACAACAGGCTTGTCTCACAATGACAAGGACTATATATCGTATCTTTGCAACGCAATTGCTAATGAGTAAAGAGATGAGATATTCGTTCATCATTCCCGTATTCAACCGCCCCGACGAAGTGCGCGAACTGCTGCAGAGCCTGACGAGTCAGACCATGAAGGACTTCGAGGTGATCATTGTGGAGGACGGTTCCAAGACCACGTGCAAGGATGTCTGCGACGAGTTCGCGGGCATCCTTGACTTGCATTATTACTACAAGGAGAACAGCGGCCCGGGCCAGAGCCGTAACTACGGCGTCGAGCGGGCCAACGGCGAGTGGCTGATAGTGCTCGACAGCGACGTGGTGCTGCCGCCCGACTATCTGGCGAATGTAGAGGAGAAGACCGCCGCCCTACCCCACTCGCAGCTCGCAGCCTGGGGCGGGCCCGACGCGGCACACCCCGACTTCACGCCCGTACAAAAGGCCATCAGCTACTCCATGACCTCGTTCTTCACCACCGGCGGCATACGCGGCGGCTCATCGAAACGGTCGGGGCAGAAGCGGGGAGCACTGGACAAGTTCTTCCCACGCTCCTACAACATGGGCGTGCGACGTGAGGTGTGGAACGAGCTGGGGGGATTCTCGAAGATGCGCTTCGGCGAGGACATCGACTTCTCCTACCGCATCGTGGAGGCCGGCCACAAGACCGCCCTCATTCCCGAAGCATGGGTATGGCACAAGCGCAGGACTGACTTCAGGAAGTTCTTCCGCCAGGTGTTCAACAGCGGCATTGCGCGCATCAACCTCACCAAGCGCCATCCAGGCACGCTGAAGCTGGTGCACCTGCTGCCCACAGTCTTCACCGTGGGCGTCATCGGCCTCGTGCTCCTCTCCGCCGTGGGACGCCTGCTGATGTACTACTGCGACAACGACCAGTGGCGATGGCTATGTCTGCTGCCGTGGCTGCCCATCGTGCTCTACAGCCTCATCATCTTCGTCCACTCCACCCTCCAGAACAAGAGCGCCCACGTAGGCCTGCTGTCGGTGCCTGCCGCCTTCACCCAGCTCATGGGCTACGGTCTCGGCTTCATCAAGGCATGGTGGAAGCGCTGCGTGCTGGGACAGGATGAGTTTACTGCCTTTGAGAAAAATTTCTATAGTTAAGCAGACAAACACAAACAACATTGTCAACTTTCGAACGTTTTGGAGTTAAAGGAGTTAATGGAGTTAAAGGAGTTAATGGAGTTAAAGGTGTTAAAGGTGTTAAAGACAATAAAGGAGTTAAAGGAGTTAAGGGAGTTAAAGGAGTTAAAGACAATACCTTTTTCCCTTCACTGTTACCTCAAGAGTGAGCATGAAATGATGGATCGTTACGTAATAGAATAACACGCTCATGAGCGAGAAGCTGAACATCAACCAATGGGCTGAAGAAGACCGCCCACGCGAGAAAATGGCGAGGCTGGGGCCGCAGGCGCTGAGCGACGCCGAGCTGCTGGCCATTCTGGTGGGCTCCGGCTCGCCAAAGGAGGATGCCGTGTCGTTGATGAAACGTATTCTCAACGACTGCAACAACAACCTGAACACCCTGGGCAAGAAGACCATCGACGACCTCTGCCGCTTCAACGGCGTGGGGCCGGCAAAGGCCATCACCATCCTCGCCGCCTGCGAGCTGGGCAAGCGCCGCCAGATGGAGTCGCCCGAGGAGCGACCCGACCTGAGCACCGCCACACTCGTCTACCGCCACATGCACCCCGTGATGCAGGACATGGACACCGAGGAGTTCTGGGCGCTCTACCTCAACCAGAACTTCCGGCTCATCAAGAAGGCACGCATTGCCCACGGCGGTATCTCGGAGGTCTCGGTCGACGTGCGCATCGTCATGCGCGAAGCCGTACTCTGCAACGCCACCGTCCTCGTGGTCTGCCACAACCACCCGTCAGGCAGCATCAGGCCCAGCCAGAGCGACATCAGTCTGACGCAGAGCATCAAGAGGGCCTGCGAGGTGATGCGCCTGAAATTACTCGACCACATCATCGTGGCCGACGGACAGTATTACTCATTCCACGAGCAGGGCAAGCTGTAAGGATTTCCTGTACAGAAGAAAAGCCTTAACGTTTCTTTTTATGATTATCCGCATGTAGCCGATGGATGCCTTTGTTATCATAGTCTGTCTCAATCATTATCAGACAAACACGTGCTGCCGCAAAAGTAATATATTCCCCCCCTTGGAAAGGGGGGGCAGGGGGGGGATGAAGCTTTGCGCTGATGAATCCCCCTCTAACTCCCCCTTTGCAAGGGGGAGAATTAAGTTACCGCAAGCCTTACTTGTAGCTGTCATGATACATTCTTATGAGGAGTCGGTTT
>JAEEPZ010000005.1 GCA_016285055.1 Prevotella sp. | reverse complement strand
AGCGACGAGAAGGAACTATTAATCAGAAAAATAGAACGGGCAAAAAAGGCACTGTTTAAACTTGACCAAAGACTTGCAGAAGCCTCCTAAACAAATTTGTTATATGGAAGCGAAAGTGCCTTCGGCGCCAGCCAAAGGTACGAAGATGCGGCGAAAGAACGAAGATGCGGAGTGTTCAAAAATACAAAAAAATGACGAAATTGGAGAAGATGTAATAATTCTTAATCATTATTTGTTGAGATTGATTATTATTTTTGTATATTTGCTCCCGATATCACGCGAGCAGCCCATCAGCTCGCGACTCCATGCGAGCCTACCAGGCCGCGACATCCTACTATTAACCAAACAACACATAGGAAGACATGAAGAAACTGAGACGAACAATCATGGCCACGCTAGCCCTCGCAGCCCTGTTGCCCATAGTGACGGCGCGTGCACAGGAATGGACGGTGATAGAGCTGCCGGCGAAGGTGGCATACATGCCGCAGCTGGTGCAAGACCGCTTCGGCTGCACCTATCAGGAGCTGTCCGAGAAGTACAACCTTACCCACGTGCGCTTCACAGGCACCGACTTCTATAGGGAGGACTACGACAGCGACGGGCGCCAGGCCATACAGGCCTTGATAAAGAAGGCGAAGGTGCTCGACCTCTCGCAAGTGAAGGACAACGCAGAGACCATCGCCTGGTATGAAGCCAGCTACTACTACACCTATCCGGGTCCCAGCAAGCTGTATCAGATGGTCTGCGATGCCAGCACTGACTCGCTCAAACATTTCATCTTTCCCAAGACGCTCACACTCATCCAGCACAATTTGGGAAATAATAAGAAGCTGACGCAGGTGACGTGGCCCGACCATGTGACGGAGATTCACTGGGCTATGTTCCACGACTGCACGGCTTTGCAGCAAATGGCCATCCCTGAGGGTGTGACGGACTTGCCAGAGTCCAGTTTCCAAAAATGCTCGTCGCTGACCAGCGTCACCCTGCCCTCCACGCTGAAGACCATCGGCGACCAGGTGTTCAGCGGCTGCGAGAAGCTGGAGACCATCACCATCCCCAATGGCGTGGAGACCATCGGCAACAACCTGTTCCTCTACTGTGGAAACCTCAAGAAGGCGTCGCTGCCCCAGTCAGTCACCGCCATAGGCTATAGCACCTTCCATAGCTGTGAAAAGCTGGAAAGCGTCACCCTGCCCAACAGGATCAAGGAGATTGGCGGCAGTATGTTCTATAACTGCAAGGCCCTCACCAGCATCGTCGTGCCCGACAGCGTAGAGACAATCGGCGAGAGCGCGTTCTCTCAGTGTGCCGCCCTGAAGCGCGTCACCCTGCCCGCCGCGCTGACCACCATTGGCAACTATGCCTTCTATAATACCGGCATCGAACAGCTCGACATGCCCGATGCCGTCACCTCCTTGGGCTACAACATCTTTGAGAACTGCCTGCAGCTGCGTCGCGTGCACCTCAGCCGCGGCCTGACCACCATCCCTGCGCGCTGCTTCAGCGACTGTCAGGCACTGGAGGAGGTGAACATCCCCATGCGTGTCAAGCGCATTGAGCACGATGCCTTCGTGCGCTGCTACATGCTACCCTCACCGCAACTGCCTGAAGGACTGACGCACTTGGACGAGGCCGTCTTCTGGGACACCCGCTTCGACCACATCACCCTGCCCACGACGCTGCAGGTCATCGGCAAGCAGTGTTTCCGCTACAGCCGCCTCACCAGCATCGACGTGCCCGCCAACGTGGTGGAGATACAGAGCGGTGCCTTTGAAGACTGCGAGAGCCTGCGCCACGCCACTCTTCCCAGCGGACTGCTCTACCTGCAAGGCTCGGCCTTCAGCAACTGTAAGCTGCTGGAGGACGTGGCCCTGCCTATGGGCCTGCGCTTCTTAGGCGAATGGGTGTTCAACAACAACCAGAGCAAGACGAGCTACGTGCAGCCGCCGCTCATCAACGTGGTGCCCAACCACATCTGCTGCAACTGCATCAACCTGACCAGTGCGACGCTGCACGACTGTGTGACGAGGATTGACGGCAATGCCTTCAATGACTGCAAGCAGCTCACCCACATCGACCTGCCGGAGGGACTGACGCAGATTGGGAGCTGGGCCTTCTGCAACACGCCGCTTGAGAAGGTCAGCATCCCTGCATCGGTGCGCCGGATAGAGGAACGGGCCTTCAATAATGGTAACTACAGCCGCGTGGTGTTGCCCGAGGGCGTGGAGTATGTCGGCGAGCGTGCCTTCTACAGCGAGCGCCTGCGCTACGTCGACTTCCCCAGCACCATCTCACAGCTGCGCTCATGGGCCTTTCAGGGCGACGGCCCAGCCTGCGACAGCATCGTTCTGCGCGCTGCTGTGCCGCCATACAATTGGGGCGACCTCTACCGCAACTGGGACGGCGGCGCACTCTATGTACCCGCTGCATCGGTAGAGGCCTACAGGCAGGACCAAGGCTTTAACGGCTTTATTAACATCAGGCCGCTGACGGGCTACACACCCAAGGACGTGCTGGTGGCCACTACCGTCAGCACCGACTCCACGTGGTTCCCCGTTGTCAGCAACGCCAACCTCGCCATCACTTACAATCCCGACTGGAACTACCACTATTCCGGCCACCTGCACGTGGGCAAGAAGGTCAACTGGCCAGTCAACCACCTGCGCTACGACTACCGCTTAGGCTGGTATGGCTGGGACGACCAGACCACGGGCACCCTCATCAACGAGGGCACGATGACGGCACAGTCGATGGAGATGAACCTGGAGTATCAGGTCGACAAGTGGTTCTTCTTCACACCGCCCTTCGACATGAAAGTCAGCGACCTCAAGATCAGCGACACGCACACACCCTTCGTGCTGCGCACCTTCAGCGGCGCCCAGCGTGCTGCCGGCAACCACTACCGCGTGTGGGAGGACGTGCCTGCCGATGCCACGTTGGAGGCCGGGCGCGGCTACATCCTGCAGTACGGCACTTACCGCTATGCGTCAGGGCTGGACAAGTGGGAAAGTTCGAGAGACGACGTCACTTTCAACATGCTGTCTTCGGCACCCCTGAACACGCTGTCGCTCTCGTCTGCCGACGTCACCATCCCCCTGACGGAATACAAGGGCGAATATCCTCACAACGAGGGCTGGAACCTGATAGGCAATCCCTTCATGGCCTATTTCGACATCCGTCAGATAGACACCGACGGTCCCATCCTCGTAGCCCACAAAGAACCCTACAAAAGCTTTGAGGTCTTCAGCCCGCTCGACGATGACTTCATCATGCACCCGCTGCGTGCCTTCCTCGTCCAGCGCAGTGCCAAGCAGACCGCCCTCACCTTCCATACCGAGGGACGGCAGGCCGACCGCGTGGTGCGCCACGATGCTACCAACAGCGCCCGCTCGCTGCGCCGTGCACAACTGCGCCAGCAGCGCATCGTGTGTGACGCTGTACTACAGCGTCACACCGAACAGGGTGACAGCATCCAAGCCCGCACCCGCATCGTGCAGACGCCACGTGCCACCGAGGCCTACGATAGCGGTCAGGATGCACCGTTCATCACCATGGACGACAGCGCCACCGCCCTCTACACCCGCACCGGCGGCCTGCGCTACAGCCTGAACGAACTGCCGCCCACCACCAACAGCGTGCAGATAGGCATGCACCTGCAGGAGGCCGGCACCTACACCCTCGCTGTCAACATGCGCGGCGACCTGTCGCAAGCCCCGCAGCACCTCTGGCTGACAGACATGGAAACGGGCACCCAGACAGACCTGCTGACAGACAGCTACACCTTCACCGTCGCTGAGCCGTGCACCCTGAACGGCCGCTTCGTCCTGCAGCTCAGCGACGGCATCACCAGCGTTCCGTCTGTTGCTGTACCACAGCAACAAACCGAACAGCTCTACGACCTGCAGGGCCGCCCCGTGAGCGCACCCGCCAAGGGAGTGTATATCAAGAACGGAAAGAAAGTCACACATTATTAATATATATAGACCATGAAACGACTACTGAGCACCCTCATACTGTGCCTCATGGCAAGCACGGCGGCACTACTGGCGCAGCAGCGCTATTCGCTGACCCTGAAGACATCACCGCAGGGCATGTCTGAATACACCATCATGGCTCAAGACAGCTATGGTTTCACCTATAAGAACGGCAGTGCCTATCAAATCATTCCCGGCGACCGTGTACAGGTTTACATGAACCATCTGGTCACGGGCTGGAAAGTGAGAGAATGGCGGGCCACAGAAGGTAATGCCGAGCTTGAACTCTCAGGCAATAAGGAGAATGTGTACTTCACCATGCCTGCCGAGAACCTCACCCTGACGGCCATCCTGGAGTACGACCCCGACAACCCCGACAACCCCATGCCCAACGGATGGTATCCCGACGACGGCAAACTGGTGATAGACTATCTCAACGAAGTAGCCTTCAGCACCCTGGTCAGCAGGCTTGTACCCGAAGAAGACTACGAGCTGGTGAATACCGTCATCGTGGGAGGCCGCTTGGGCTCATACGGCAGCGACATCAGCTACTGGCTCTCCGCCGAGCGCTTCCCCTCGCTGCGCCGTGTGGACCTCAGCCGTGTGGACTACGGCGGCACTATGAGTTTCTCAGCTCAAGACCGCCCGTGGGAGGAACTGCTGCTGCCGGCCTGTGTCAAGAGCTTTGGCAGGGAAGCCTTCAAGGGCACCTTCCTCAACGAGCTCACCCTCTATGCCACCACGCCGCCCACGCTGTCCATGCGCAATGTCTACGACGCGTCGGGAAGGAACGTCATCGGTCAAGAGCAGAATGTGTTCCCCTCAACCGATTTCACGGTCTATGTGCCCGAGGAGTCGCTGCCCCTCTATCAGGCTGACGAGGGATGGAAGGTCTTCGAGCTAAAGCCCATCATCAAGGATGCCGCCAATATCAGCGTCAGCGTGCAGCCTACGGGAGGCGACATGTCGCCCTACTATGGCATGACCTTGGAGATACGCGACGTGAAGAGCCTCGCCACCCGCTCGATGATTATTGGCAACCGCAAGGACTACCGGTTCATGACCCTGCCCAAGCACACCGCCTATGACGTGCGACTGCTCAGCCGCACGGGCAGCGTGGTGGCTCAGGCATCCAGCGTGTTGTTGGACGAAGAGGATGTCAGCGTAACACTGACCGGCCTGCGACGCCCCTGCACCCTGCAGCTGGCCGTGAGTGCTGGCACTGCTGCTGTGGCAGCTGACAAATACGAGTGTCTATGGGTCAACAATGAAGGTCGCATCCTGATGCGCGGCCACGACATCGACGGCATTCTGGAAGACGAACAGGTAAAGGCCATTATCACCTTGACCGACTCAGAGATAAAGGCTACCTACCGCGAGCGCGACACTATCAGCGTCACCCCCAGCACTACACTATCGACCATCAACTATCAACTGAAGCCCATACCCACCCATCAACTCACTACGGTGGTGCAGCGTGCCGACGGTCAGTTCTTCGGACGGCAGACGGCCACCGTCACCATCAACCGCACGGGCAATGGCGAACTGGTGCGCCAGCTGACGTTCAGCCAGCTGACATCATCGGGCGGTCTCACCTCTGGCCAGCAGGAACCGCTGCCTGAGGGCGAATACGACGTGACGGCCAGCGTAGACATTTCTAACATGACCACCGTGACGCAGCATCTGAGTCTCTATGGCGACCAGACACTCACCTTCCAGTTAGCTGAGGCAAAAGGCAGTACCGTCAACCTAAAATGGACACACTATGGCGTGGCCGCTGAGGGAACGACGGCCACCGGCAGCGAGAAACCCATCACCGAGGCCGCCATCACCCTGCGCGACCTGACCAATGGCCGAAATCTCACCGACTTCGCCGTCACCCCTACCGGCAGCCTGCGCCTGCAGGAGCTTTTGGAGCCAGGCACCGAGGTAGAGCTTACCTTGGGCAACCGTGGCGGCAGCCAGTTCGCACCCGCTGTACTGCGCGCCAAGGCCGACAGTGAAGGTAACCTGAGCTACGACGTTGTGACCCGCGACTACGGCACGCTCCGTGTCAGCTTCACAGCCACTGAGTGCAGCCGTGTCTCCGTGCGTATCTACGATGCTCAGGGACAGCTCGTCAATGCGGGTAATGCCGTCTCCACCGTCAAGGAGTTCTCATTGCTCAAGGACGGCAACTACAACGTCGTACTGATGGAAGGCAGCGCCATGGCCAATGCCATGACCACGTTCAGCGACATAGACAAGTTCCTGCAGCAGGATGTCGATTACGTGTCGAAGCAGGTCAGCATCCGCTCCGGTGAGACAGCTACGGCAGCATTTGAAACCGTGCCCGCACTGAGCAGCAGCGCCCACCTCTACACCGACGATGCCTCCACCCGCGTGACTCCTAAAAAATCGTCGGTCACCATCGGCACCTACCAGACGCTGAGTACACAGGTGCTGTTCCGTCCAGAGTACAAGGGGCGCATCAGCCAGCTGAAGGCGGTTTTCACCCTGCCTGACAGCGTGAACTTCATTGACGGCTCGCCCATCATCGACAATGCACAGACCGCCTACACGCGCGACGGACAGCAGATTACCGTGCCAATCGTAGAGAAGCACTTGCTGCGTTTCTGCGTAGTGCCCCATGACGCTGGCGAGTGCGGCGTCAACGCACGCATCACTTTCCTCCTCGACGGCACACCCTGCGAGCAGCCACTGCCCGTCACCACCTTCATGGCCAACGAAGCGGGGATTCATGTCGTCAACTTCACGGCTTCCGAGCAGGTGAACGTCAGCGGCACCGCACTGCCCTCAGTGCCCGTTACCATCTATGTCAACGACCAGAAGGCAGGCACCACAACCAGTAATGTCTACGGTGAGTGGACGATGGACGTGACACTGACCGCCACTAACAACATGGACGAGAACACCGTCTATGCACAGTTCGAGGGCACCGACGGCTACACGCTGAAGTCGGCTACGAAGACTGTTGTCTACGACCTCTACAGCATACGCCCTATCAGCGTGCGTATGAGCCACTACAACACGTATGCCAAGAGTGAGTACGTGGTCAACTTCGACTTAAGAAACAATACCTGTTCGCCACCGGCCTATAGTTTCTTCCGTGAGGCGGAGTTTACCTTCGATGTCACGCTCAACACGCCAGACAGCACCTATATCGACAATGTGCTGCTCTATGTCTATATGACCGGCAACCAGCGACGCATCCTCTTCCCCAAGTACAACGCGCAGACGGGTACCTGGGTGGCCACCGACGTATTCGATGCCACCGGCCTGCCGACGCAGGTGAACGTCGTCGTGGAGGACCATGCCCCCACCATTGTGAGTGACAAGTCCATCAGCGACAAGATCCATTACTACGATGACATTGAGGAAAAAATGAAATCCGAAGACCCAGAGCTGACTGCCATCTTCGACCAGGCTAACAATAGTCCCGAAGGCAGCAAGGAGGAGCAGGAGGCCATGCGTCAGCTGATGATACACACAGGCGTTGACCCCGACGTGGTGATGAACACTGAGACCCTTCCCAACACACCCGAGGCCAAGGCGCAGTGGGAGGCTGACATGGATGCTGCTCTGGCCGCCTTTGACGCCACGGATGCCGAATACGCCAAGCTCGACGCCGAGGGATATTTCAGCTTCGATGCCACGCCGCTGAACGAGCTGGGCCAGATTCTCGGAGGTTACAATTTCTCAAAGCTCAGCAGCAGCGCACGCCAATACTATGAGGCACGCGCACGGGGCGAGCACCCCGAAATGGCTGCTGCTGGCCCCAACGAGGAGGAGTATGTACTCGACCTTGAGAGCGGCGAGAAAGTCTACTACCGTGTACACGACGACGGCTACACCATCGTCATACCACATGAGGATCTGCAGATTACCTGCGACTATTCGGCCATGGACCCTGAGGTGGCGGCTGCCGTCCGCGAGCTGCGCCACGATATGGCCACACTCTCACGCTTGGTTCAGCAGGCTCCCTACCGTGCCAGCGAGCCGGGATTTGTGCGCGAGGTGGCTGCAATAACCAAGAAAATCCTCGAATGGATAGACAAGATCAATGGCTATGTCAGCGAGATTGAGAGTGCTGTCCAGGTCTATGTCAATGGAGCCAAGAAGGCCATCGATGCCAATGTGGACAAGATTCATGATGCCACGATGAAGGCTTGGGACAAGTTCTATGCTTGCAACGAGCGCTGGGGCTATGGCCTGCGCCTGAAAAACATGAAGCTAAAGGCCACCAATGCCTGCAATCAGTTAGAAAATCTGCGCTTAGGGAAAATAAAGTTAGACAAGCTCAGTGCCACCTGGTCAAAGATAGGAAAGGTAAGCAAATTCCTGTCCATCATCTCTCTCGTCTCCGATTATCAGGCCTTCGTTGAGTGCTTTGAGACGCTGGAAAAACTCTATTATTCAGTGCCCGACCCCTGCAAGCTCGAGCAGGACAAGGCCGATGCACTGCGCCGCAGCATTGACAACTGGGCCACGGCACGCCTGGTACAGAAAGGTATTGCCATCGTCAACGACGCCGCCTCGGTGGCTTCGGCCTTGGCCGGCATCCTCGCTACTGTCACCACTGCCGGAACGGGCGTCATCTTCGGTGGCATCGGCGTAGGAGCCTCGTTTGCCATCAGCACGGCCAACTGGATAGGCAACATGGCCAGCGACTATATCTGGGAGAAGAAAGTGAATAGTTTTCGAAAACAGATTGACGAGCTGAAGTGCGACACCGTGCCCTGTCCGAAGAGTCTGAAGTTCGACATGAACAAAGAGCTGGCAGAGGGTGATACGGGCAGCAGCAGCGGCTCCGGTGGCTCGGCCAAGAGCGGTGGCTGTGGTGGCGGTGACGATTGCCAGAAAGGCCGAAACACCAGGGATAGCTCCAGCAACGGCGGCTGTCCCGGGCCTCCTCCACCGCCGCCTCCCGGCACCACACCCATCCTCGACCCCTCCGGCTATGTCTACGAGGCAGTAGCCTCCAACCGTGTGGCTGATGCGCTGGCCAGCGTTTTCTACAAGGAGCTGTACGAGGATATGTATGGCGACACGCACGAGCGTACCGTACTCTGGGATGCCGAGAAGTTCGACCAGGTGAACCCGATGCTCACCGACGAGAACGGCGAGTACGGCTGGGATGTGCCTTCTGGACTGTGGCAGGTGCGCGTCGTCAAGGACGGCTATCTGACCACCGAGTCGGAGTGGCTGCCCGTGCCGCCGCCGCAGTTGGACGTCAACCTGGCCATGCAGCAGCCCACGGCACCTGTGGTGCAGCGTGTCACGGCCACCGAGCAGGGCGTGGACCTGCGCTTCGACAAGTACATGAAGCCTGCCCACCTGACGAGTGAGAATATCTTCCTCACCAAGGGCGGACAGAAACTTGACGGCACCCTGAGACTGATGGATGCCGAGCCTACGCCCGACTCTACAAAGACCTTCGCTCGCCGCGTCCTCTTCCAACCTTCACAGCCACTGAAGCTCAACGACAAGGTGCGCCTTACGGTGAAGGCTGGCATTGAGAGCTACGCCGACGTGGGTCTGCTCAACGACTTCACGCAGGAGTTCGACGTAGAGCAGCACATCAGCGAACTGGTGGCCGACAGCGTGGTGGGTATCCTCCACGGCGATGACTACACAATTACCGTCAGCACCCTGCCCGCAGCAGTGGCCAAGGGCAAGAAGGTAAATGTCAAGTCGCTCAATCCCGACATTGCCAGCATAGCAGCCACCGAGCTGACCCTCGACCAAAACGGCCAGGCCACACTCACCATAAAGGGCAAGGGCTACGGCACCACCGCCGTGCGCTTCACGCTGGCCGACGATAAGGAGATACAGACACTGACCGTGGTGGGCGTCAAGGATGCCGACGGCCTGCTGACAAAGCGACCTACCGCCTCGCGCATCAGCGGTACGGAGGTGCTCTACGGCTCACCTGTCAGCCTGCGCTGCGAGACGCCCGGCGCCGTCATCTACTACACGCTCGACGGCTCATGCCCCTGCGACAATCCCAACCGTCTGCGCTACAACAGTCCCATCGTCATCACGCGCGACATGACGCTGAAAGCCATCGCTGTGGCACCCGGCTATGCCGAGAGCGACGTGGTCTCCTTCAATTATCGCGTGAAGCGCGACCCACAGAGTATCACCACAGCTGAGGCAACACGCAATAACAAATCGGTCTATACACTGCAGGGCATCATGATGAAAGAGGGAAGCCAGCTCAAACGAGGTGTCTATCTGGTAGGCAAGAAGAAGATTGTGGTGAAGTAAAGGTACATAAGTGAAACAGGGCATAATTGCTTAATTTATGTTAAGCAACGGGAAATTACTCACCGTATTCTCGGTCAAACCCTAACTTTTACTTATCTTTGCAACGTGAAATCAACAATTGTTTAACCATTTAATAAGATTACGACATGAAAAAAATGAAAGCTATGGTCCTCACGCTCTGCGCTTGCATCGTGATGATGGGTTGTAACAATCTGGGTAAGGGTACCACCATCGGTGCTGTAGGTGGAGCTGTTCTGGGCGCTATCGTCGGTAAGGTTGCTGGTAACACTGCCGTTGGTGCTGCTGTCGGAACTGCTGTCGGCGCAGGTGCCGGTGCTCTGATTGGTAAGCACATGGACAAGGTGAAGGCTCAGGCCGAGGCCGTGCAGAACGCACAGGTTCAGACTGTGACCGACGCCAACGGTCTGCAGGCTGTGATGATGACCTTCAACGAGACGGGTATCAAGTTCGCTTCTGGCAGCGCCGTGCTGAACGATGCCTCGAAGGTGTCGCTGATGCAGCTCGCCAACCTGCTGAAGTCCAATGCTGAGTGCGACGTCGCCATTCAGGGCTACACCGACAACGCTCCCTGGAGAGGTGTCTCGGCTGCTCAGAGCCAGCAGAAGAACCTCGACCTGTCGCAGCAGCGCGCTCAGTCGGTGACCAACTACCTGGTTGGTACACTGGGTGTCAACGCCGCTCAGATTCGCAACACCGTGGGCTACGGTGAGGCCAATCCCGTTGCCGACAACTCTACCGCAGCCGGCAAGGCTCAGAACCGCCGCGTGGAGGTTTACCTCTATGCTTCACAGGCCATGATCAACGCCGCTGAGCAGGGAACGCTGCAGTAAGCCACGCCCCTACGAAAAGCGTAGGTTCCTAATAATCGCCAGAATTCATCGGATTCTGGCGATTTTTTTGTAATTCAACTTCCGTAAGTTTTGGAGTTAAAGGAGTTAAGGGAGTTAAAGGAGTTAAAGGAGTTAAAGGAGTTAAGGGAGTTAAGGGAGTTAAAGGAGTTAAAGGAGTTAAAGGAGTTAAAGGAGTTAAGGGAGTTAAGGGAGTTAAAGGAGTTAAGGGAGTTAAAGACAATAGCATATGAATTACAACTCAAAGACAAAGGCTTTTTACGGAGAGTCATTTGTCTTTATTTCCATTTACTCCTTTAACTCCAGCAGTTCTTCGCAAGCTTCCTCCTGTCAGGAAAATCCCTTGTCAGTGTAAAAACGAAAAGAGGTGAACACCACTGTTGGCATTCACCTCCTACTCGATGGAATAAAACGATTGTTAGCAGAGCTTGCGCGAGCCGTCGCCGATGACAACATCGTAGACTTTTGGCTCATGGCCGTACTTGGCGGCGAATTTCTGCTTGGCGTCGGCAATGAACTTGTCGTACAGGTCGGCACGGACGAGGTTGATGGTGCATCCGCCGAAGCCACCACCCATGATGCGGCTGCCGGTGACACCGTTTTCCTTGGCGATGTCGTTGAGGAAGTCGAGCTCTTCGCAGCTTACTTCATACTCCTTCGACAAGCCGTAGTGCGTCTCGTACATCTTCTGGCCTACCGTCTCGTAGTCGCCGGCGATGAGTGCGTCGCACACGGCCAGCACGCGGTCTTTCTCGCCTAAGACGAAGTGAGCACGCTTGTAATCCTCTTCGCCTACCTCAGCACGTACCTCATCGAGCTGCTCCCAGGTGCAGTCGCGCAGCGTCTCGAACTTGCCTTCGGGATGCTTGGCGGCGATGTGCTTCACCACGTTCTCGCAGCTGTTGCGACGGTCATTATACGGTGAGCCAGCCAGCTCGTGCTTCACCACTGAGTCGAGCAGCACCAGACGGTAGCCATCGGGCTTGAAGGGGAAATACTCGAACTCGCGGCTACGGCAGTCGAGGCGCATCAGGCAGCCAGCCTTGCCGAAGACAGAGGCGAACTGGTCCATGATGCCGCAGTTCACGCCGCAGTAGTTGTGCTCAGTGGCCTGTCCAGCCAGTACCATATCCCACTGCGACACCTTGTTCTCGCCGAAGATGTCGTTAAGGCCGCAGGCGAAGCAGCTCTCCATAGCAGCACTCGACGACATGCCTGCGCCGAGGGGCACGTCACCTGCAAAAGCGATATTGAAGCCCTTCACAGGCACGCCCAGCTTCTGCATCTCCTTGGCGATACCGTAGATATAACGAGCCCATGAGGCACGGGGGCCTGCGGGGTCATTGAGGTGGAAGTCTACACGATCCTTCAGGTCGATAGCGTAGGCCATCACGGTGTCCTCAGTGCCATTGGCGCGCATCTCGGCCATGATGCCTTTGTCTACTGCACCGGGGAACACAAAGCCGCCATTATAGTCGGTGTGCTCACCAATGAGGTTAATACGTCCGGGCGATGCATACACGTTGCCGGTCTTGCCATCAAAGTGCTTAATGAAGCGACTTCTTACAAATTCAATGTCCATCATAATGATTTACGGTTTACAGAATTTACTATTTGTTTGAATTTTAATCTACCTTGATATCTTTGTTTACGTTCTTGCAGCCGATGGTGGCATAGAACAGGATGTAGGCCAGCATGGCGATAACGAGCCAGTAGGATGCGATGTTGCCTGCCGTGCTGGCAATGGCCTGCTGGATAAGGGGCATGATACCACCGCCCACCACCATGGTCATGAAGATGCCGGAGGCAGCCTCGGTGTACTTGCCCAGTCCCTCGACGGAGAGATTGAAGATGCCGCCCCACATGATGGAGGTGCAGAGACCGCAGGCAGCGATGAAGAAGGCCTTGATGGGAATGTCGTGTCCGTCATAGGTCACTGTGCTGCTCTCTGGCATCATAATGGCTATGAGCAGCAAGGCAATGGCTACGCTCGACACCACAATCATCTGCAGCGAGGTGGACACCTTGCCCGAGATGACACTCGATGTGGCACGGCCTACCATCATCAGAATCCAGTAGATACCGGCGATGACGCCTCCCACAGCAGCAGAGCCTTCGAAGCCCAGCTCGGTGACATAGAACTGCAGGTGCATGGGGATACCAATCTCAATGCCTACATAGAAGAAGATTGCAATGACGCCCAGCAGACAGTGGCGGAAGGCCAGCGGGCTGCGCTCGTACTTTGGCTGCTCCTTGCCCAGCGTAGGCTCAGGAATGTTGACACGGCTGATGACGAGGAATGAGATGGCAAAGACGGCCATGCCGATAAACAGCAGGGGGGCCACATTGCTCATGCTGGTCTCTGCGGTCACAGTGCCTACCAGGATGCCTGTCAGCATCGGGGTCAGTGTGGCTGTCAGCGAGTTCAGCGTGCCGCCAATCTGTATGAACTGGTTACCACGGTTGCCGCCACCGCCCAGAATGTTGAGCATGGGGTTCACCACCGTGTTCAGCATGCAGACGCAGAAGCCGCAAATGAAGGCACCAAGCAGATAGATAAGCAGGTTGAGGGCAACAGGGATGCCGTCATAGGTAAAGATGTAGGTACCTTCGCCGGCAATACTGGAAATGTACTGGAAGGCCAAACCGACGATGCCGACGATAAGAGCAATGAGGGCGGTCTTCTTATAGCCGTACTTAATCAGCATCTTACCTGCCGGAATGCCCATGAAGAGGTAGGCAGCGAAATTCATCAGGTTGCCCCATGCCTTGGCAAAGGGATAGGTGAAGCCCCAGATGTTTCCGAAGGGAGCGCCCATGTTGGTGACGAAGCTGATCATCGCGAAGATGAAGCACATGGTGATGATGGCCACCAACTGTGTGTTGTTTTTCTGTTGTGTCATTGTTCCGTAGTTTTATTATTCTGCAATACCAAATTTGTACACCGTCTTCTGCTTGTAGCGGTGATGCGGGTTAAGCACTACGCTGGGGAAGTAAGGACGGTTAGGGCTGTCGGGGAAGTGCTGGCACTCTAAGCAGAGGGCTGAACGGCGTGGGAACGTGGCGCCATTGACTCCCTTATAGTCACCTGTCAGGTAGTTGCCAGTATAGAGCTGTACGCCCGGCTCGGTGGTGTAGCACTCCAGTGTGCGGCCGCTCTTCGGCTCTGTCACGCGGGCGGCAAAGCTCAGCTCACCCTCTTCCTTCTTGTTCAACACATAGTTGTGGTCGTAGCCGTTGCCAAATTTGATTTGCTCGTCATCGGCATTGATATCCTGCCCAATAGGCTTCGGGGTGCGGAAATCAAACGGTGTGCCTGCCACCTTGAGAATCTCGCCAGTAGGAATGGCCGTCTCATCGGTCGGGATGTAGAAGTCGGCATTGATCTCCAGAATCTGGTCGTCGATGGTGGGCGTCGGGTCGGCTGTACCTGCCAATGAGAAGAAGGCGTGGTGGGTCAGGTTGATGATGGTCTTCTTGTTTGTAGAGGCCATGTACTCGATGATCAGCTCGTTATCGTCGCTCCATGTGAACTCTACTGTCACATCAACCTCGCCAGTGAATCCCTCTTCACCATAGCTACTTACGCGGTGCAGGGCAAGAGTTCTCGGTCCCATCTGGCGGGCATCCCAAACGCGTGTGTGGAAACCAGTGGGTCCACCGTGCAGATGGTTCACTCCGTTGTTGATGGCCAGCTGATACTCCTTTCCGTTCAACGTAAACTGTCCGTGACAGATACGGTTGCCGAAACGCCCAATGAGCGTGGAGAGGAAGGGCTCGGGAGCATTGAGCAGTTGCTGGATGTTGTCATACCCCTGAATGACGTTGCCCACATTGCCGTCCTTGTCGGGGACCATGATAGAGCAGATAGCTCCGCCATAGTTAGAGATTGCCACTTCGTAGCCTTTACGGTTACGCAGAACGTAAAGATCAGTCTTACGTCCGTTAACAGTGGTCTGGAAGTCTTCGCGCTTCAGACCACAGAGATTCGCATTTTCTGTCATAATTACTAATAATTAAGATGTTTTTAGTTACAATCTTGTTGCAAAAATACAACAAAAAGCCGATACGCGCAAGCATATCGGCAAAAAATTGGTGTTAAAGATAACTAAATACGGCTAAATGCGTGTTTTGAGGAAATCTGCAACGATATAATTGCTGCCTCCCACGAAGATAAAGTCGTCTGGATGGGCGTCTTTCAGTGCTGCATCAAAAGCCTGCTGCACATTGGTATAGGAATCGCCTTTCAGTCCGAACTGCTCACCGAAGACTTTCAGCGAGCTCTCAGGGAAGGCTCGTTTCGAAGCGCCTTTCGTCCAGTAGTAGTGTGCGTTCCTGGGCAATTGCGACATGATGCCATAGATGTCCTTGTCTTCCAGAATGCCAAAGACGATGCGCATCTCATGGCAACGCTTTTGCTCTTCCTGCAACTGTTTGCTCAGGTATTTCCATGCACCGGCATTGTGGCCAGTATCACATACTACGGTGGGATTTTCCCTGACGGTCTGCCAGCGTCCCTTGAGGCCGGTCAGCTTGCACACGTTCATCAAGGCGGAGTTCAACTCAACGATAATGTTATTAACGTTCTTCGGGTCGGCGCAAGAGCAGAGATAGCCAATGTTCATGAGCACAATCATGCAAGTTGAGAAAGTGTTCATGTTCTTTACTTGGAAGTCACCTACCAACTCACAGCTGAACTCCATGCCATAAGTATTCCTATAGCGTTGTCCTCTCTCGCCAGGCCACGACGGGATGAGCTTCGTGACAGGCTTGTCTTCTGCAAAGATCACCTCTGAGTGTTTTTCCTTGGCAATGGCTTCAAAGACGGGCCGCGTCTCAGGGGTGGCCTCACCGATGATGCAAGGCACTCCTTCCTTGATGATACCGCCCTTCTCGGCTGCTATCTCTGCCATCGTGGAGCCCAGCAGCTGTGTGTGATCAAGCGAGATATTGGTGATGATGCTAAGGATAGGGGTGATGATGTTTGTGGAGTCCATCCTTCCACCAAGGCCCACCTCTATGACAGCAATATCCACATCCATCTCACTGAAGTATTTGAAGGCCATGGCTGTCGTGATTTCGAAGAACGAGGCCTTCAGCGGCTCGAAGAATGGGCGTTCCGTCTCCACGAACTTTGTGACATACTCTTCGCTCACTGGCTGTCCGTTGACACGTATGCGCTCGCGGTAATCAACGAGGTGAGGCGATGTGTACAGCCCCACACGGTAGCCACATACCTGCAACTGTGCTGCCAGCATGTGACACAGCGACCCTTTGCCATTAGTACCAGCTACGTGTATGGCGCGGTACTTCTTATGCGGATGGCCGAAATGATTGTCAAGCGCCTGCATCGAGCGCAGTCCCTCCTTATAGCCCGACGGCCCCTGCTTCTCGAAGTTTGCCGTCTGGTCAAACAAATACTGTGTCGCCTCCTGATATGTCATAATGCTTTATTTAAGTTTTTAGGAGTAAAAAAATGGAGTTAAAATGGAAGTCAAGTCAGCCTTGCTGACTGGAAGTAAAGCACTTCGTGCAGGACAATACAATATACGCGGAAAGGCAATTGTCCTGCGCATGGCGCATAACTTCCCCTTTAACTTCCATTTTAACTTCCCCTTTAACTTCCGTTTTTTTAACTTCCGTTTTAACTTCCGTATTATCTTCCGTTTTAACTTCCGTTTTAACTTCCGTATTAACTTCCATGCTTTATCTTAGCCCTTCCATCAAGAGAAATAGTTCTTGAAACGGCTGAAGATGGACTCCTTCGTCTGGCGGTCGCCCTTGAAATTGTCGCTGTCCTTGAACTGCTCTATAGCCTTGCGCTCTTCGCGCGAGAGTGTCTTCGGCACATAGACGCTGATGTTCACCACCAAGTCACCACGCCCCGAGCCATAGCCTTGCACGGCTGGCAGGCCTTTGCTGCGCAGGCGCATGGTCTTGCCTGGCTGTGTGCCGCTGTCTATCTTCACTTTCAGTGTCTTTCCTTCGATAGTGGGAATATCTACCTCGCCTCCGAGTGTTGCTGTAGGGAAATCGAGCAGAAGATTGTATATCAAGTCATTACCATCTCGCACGAAAGTGCTGTGCTCCTCTTCTTCAATGAACACCTGTATGTCGCCCGCAATGCCGCCGTGCTGTCCGGCATTGCCCTTACCCGGCACATTGACGACCATGCCTTCTGCCACGCCTGCGGGAATGTTGATTTCCACCACTTCCTCGCCTTTCACCACTCCAGTGCCCTGACACTGCTTGCACTTGTTCTTGATGACCTGCCCCTCACCCTGACAGGTGGGACAAACGCCCTGTGTCTGCATCATTCCGAAGATGCTCTGCGTGGTGTGTGTGATGACTCCCGAGCCATGACACGTGGGACACGTCTCGCGTGTGCTGCCACTTTCGGCACCTGTGCCGTGGCAGTGGCTGCAGGTCATGTCCTTGCGCACCTTGAATTTCTTTGTGACTCCCTGGTTGATTTCTTCCAACGTGAGGCGCACCTTCAGGCGCAAATCGCTGCCCCTGTGCTGCTGTCTGCCGCCTCGACGGCTGAATCCGCCGAAGCCGTGGCCGCCGAAGATGTCGCCAAACATCGAGAAGATGTCGTCCATATTCATCGACGCCCCGCCAAACCCATCGAAACCGCCACCGCCCATAGGACCGGCAAAACCGAACTGGTCATACTGCTGGCGCTTTTTGGGGTCATGCAGCACATTGTAGGCCTCGGCAGCCTCCTTGAACTTCTCCTCAGCCTGCTTGTCGCCAGGATTGCGGTCGGGGTGATACTTGATAGCTATCTGACGATAGGCTTTCTTGATTTCATCCTCAGAGGCAGTCTTGGCCACGCCGAGCACCTCATAATAATCACGCTTCTGTGCCATTATTGTCCTACAGCCACTTTAGCGTGGCGAATCACTTTGTCATTGAGTTTATATCCCGTTGTAAGGCAATCGATTACCTTTCCTTTCTTGTCATCTCCCATACCGGGAACCAACGCCTCTGCATCGTGCAGGTCGGTGTCGAAGTCGGCACCATCGGTGTCAATCTTTGTGACGCCCAGGCTCTCCAGCGTCTTCATCATCTTATGATAGATGAGCGCCATGCCTTCACGCAGCACCTGTGGGTCGTCGGTCGAGGCACCGTTCTTCATGGCACGTTCCATATCGTCCACTACTGGGAGGACTGCCTTGACGGCTTTCTCGCTGCCATTGAGTATCAGTTCGGCGCGCTCCTTCAGCGTGCGTTTGCGATAGTTGTCAAACTCGGCCGCCAGTCTCTGATACTTGTCTTTCCACGAAGCTATCTCTTCAAGTGCCACGTCCAGTGGGTCTTTCTCTTCTTCAGACTCAGCCTGCGTTTCAGCTTCGGCAGTGTCCTGTGTTTCAGCAGAGGCTGCTGCTTCTTCGTTATCGACAGGGTTCTCTATCTGTTCCCCGTCCTCGATGTTAATATCTTCTTCTTTCATGATTGTTATTAATGTATTAATGTATAATAGGGCTGTAGCAAAAACCGTGCCGAATTGTCATGCCCTGCCAAATAGTCGGTTAAGTCTGCCACAGAGCACCTTTTTTGGCCGTAACAGGCGCTCTCAGCGCCTGCAATAGACGAAAGGAGGCGGCGACAGGCAATAGATGAAAGGAGGCGGCGACCGGCGCTCTCAGCGCCTGCAAGAGACGAAAGGAGGCGGCAATCATAGTATTTTCATGATGTCACGGAGGCTCTCCACTGCGAAAGTGGGAGCTTGCGCACTCTGGCTGAGGTCAACGCCCCATCGATTGAAAAGCATGGCATCGAGGCCCGCATTCATGGCACCGAGGACATCGGTCTGCAGGTTGTCGCCTATCATCAGCGTGCTCTCCTTTTTAGCCCCAGACACCTTGAGGGCGTAGTCGAAATAAAAGGGCGAGGGCTTGTTGACGCCAGCATCTTCGCTCAGGATAATGGTGTCGAAGTAGTCTCGCAGTCCGCAAGCCGCCAGCTTCTTGTACTGAATCTCATGGAAGCCGTTGCTGCAGATATGCATACGATAGCCTCTGCCCTTCAAGTAGTCCATCAGCTCGTGCGCACCGTCCACCACGCCGGGTTTATTGGAACAATAGCCTAAGAACACATCGCTCATTTCCAAATAGAAAGCTTCGCCCAGCCCTTCCCAAGGAGGGGTTGCCATGTCGAAGGCTTTGTCGTAGCTGCTCAATGGTCGTCTGAAGCGTTCCACAATCAGATAGTCGCGAGTGATTTCTCCATGCGAGTAATGGCTCCACAGGTCGATATTGGCAGCCCAGTAGGCGTCGTAGAAGACTTGCGGGTCAGTAAACCAGCGGCCGAGGCCGAAGTGCTCGAATGTTTCGCGCAATGCGATGACAGCATTGCCGTAAGTATCGTACAGTGTGTCGTCGAAGTCTATGAAGAGATGAGCGTAATGCATGCTTAATGCTTTATGTTTATGTTTGTTGTCAAATGCTTATCACCGATGCAAAAGTAGCTAAAAAAAATGAAATAACGTGCCTATCACGACGAAAAACTTTTCAAAATTTGGAGAGTTCGGTTTTCTTTCGTACTTTTGCACATGATTAGTCAATGGATGGAAGTAGAAAGGGGAAGTAAAATAGGAAGTAAAAGGGGAAGTAAAAGGGGAAGTAGAAGAGGAAGCAAATGCAAACTATAATAATATAATATGTTAAAGGGAAAAAAGATTGTATTGGGCATCACAGGCTCGATAGCAGCCTATAAGTCGTGCCTCATCATTCGTGAGATGGTGAAGCGTGGTGCCGAGGTGCAGGTGGTGATTACGCCGGCAGGCAAGGAGTTTATTACCCCCATCACGCTGTCGGCACTGACGCAGAAACCTGTCATCAGCGATTTCTTCTCACAACGTGACGGCACGTGGCACTCGCACGTGGCTCTGGGACTGTGGGCCGACGCCATGCTCATCGCTCCCTGCACAGCTTCTACGCTGGGAAAGATGGCCAATGGCATAGCTGACAACATGCTCATTACTACTTATTTGTCGATGAAGGCTCCAGTGTTTGTTGCGCCTGCCATGGACCTCGACATGTATGCCCACCCTACGACACAGCAGAATATGGAGCGCCTGCGCTCCTTCGGCAATCACATCATCGAGCCACAGAGTGGTTTCCTGGCCAGCGGTCTCGAAGGCAAGGGCCGCATGGAAGACCCTGCCGTCATTGTTGACCGTCTGGCGGAGTATTTCTCCGCTCTCGACGCGCCTCTCAACGCAGCGCCGTCAGCCCTCGGCAACAAGAAGATTCTGATCACCGCCGGCCCCACCTACGAGAAGATTGACCCTGTGCGCTTCATCGGCAACTACAGCAGCGGGAAGATGGGCTTTGCGCTGGCCGACGAATGTGCCCGCCGTGGTGCCGATGTGACGCTCATTGCAGGGCCTGTCAATGTGCAATGCTCGATGAAACAGATACACCGCATCGACGTGGAGAGCTGCCAAGAGATGTATGACGCTGCCGTGGAAGCCTTCCCCAAGGCCGACGCCGCCATCCTCTGTGCAGCCGTGGCCGACTTCCGCCCCGCCCAGGTGGCCGAGCAGAAGATGAAGCGTGAACAGGTGACCGCAGGCAGTAGTCAACAGGATGCTGCGTCCACAGGCCTCCCCCACCCTTCCGTCTTCAACCTTCAGCTTGTTCCCAATCCCGACATCGCTGCCGCATTGGGAAAGATGAAACGCAAGGGACAGCTGATGGTGGGCTTTGCCTTAGAGACCCACGACGAACAGCAGAATGCTGAGAAGAAACTGCAGAAAAAGAACCTCGACTTTATCGTGCTGAACTCACTGCGCAACGAGGGCACCTGCTTCCGCTCTGACGAGAACCAGATAGCCATCATCAGTGCTGACGGGCGGCGCGACTATGAAAAGAAGCCCAAGAAGGAGGTGGCTGCCGACATCATTGACTATCTGGAATATACGATGAACGATGGCCAAAGATAAGATAGCATACGTCTGCTCCAACTGCGGACAAGAGTCGCCGAAATGGATAGGCAAGTGTCCTGCCTGCGGCCAATGGAACACATTTCAGGAGATAAAGGTAGCGCCCACGGTGTCGCGCGGCGGTCTTGCATCAGGCAGTGCACCAGCCGCGTCAGTGGCCGGTCGTGCCCTGCGCACCAGCCGTCCTGTGCGTCTGCGTGAGATTGCCGACCAAGACGAGCGGCGCATCTCCCTGCGCGACGGCGAGCTGGACCGTGTTCTCGGCGGAGGCTTAGTGCCAGGCAGCATTGTCCTGCTGGGCGGCGAGCCGGGCATCGGCAAGTCCACGCTGCTGCTACAGACAGTGCTGGCCTTAGCCAATGGGGCTGATGAGACTTATAAGTCCTATGAGACCTATGAGACCCATAAGTCCCATGAGACCCATAGCCCGCTGCGTATCCTTTATGTCAGCGGAGAGGAGAGCGCCCACCAGCTGAAGATGCGCGCAGAGCGCATCAATCCTGCTGCCAAGGAGTCAGACACCTTCCTCATACTCTGTGAGACATCCTTGGAAACCATCTTCGGACATATCCAGGAGGTGCAGCCCGACCTGGTGGTCATCGACTCCATACAGACCATTGCCACCGAGGATGTGGAGTCGTCGGCAGGCAGCATCGCCCAGGTACGTGAGTGTGCCAGCGCTTTGCTCCGTTTTGCCAAGACCAGCGGCGTGCCAGTCATCCTCATTGGACATATCACGAAGGAGGGGACACTGGCCGGGCCGAAGATTCTGGAGCACATCGTTGACACCGTCATACAGTTTGAGGGCGACCAGCACTACACCTACCGCATCCTTCGCTCCATCAAAAACCGCTTTGGCAGCACCTCCGAGCTGGGCATCTATGAGATGGCTCAGGACGGTTTGCGCCAAGTGAGCAATCCCTCGGAACTGCTGCTCAGCGAGGAGCACGACGGTCTGTCGGGCGTAGCCATCAGTGCTGCCATTGAGGGTGTACGACCTTTCCTCATGGAGACGCAAGCTCTGGTGTCGAGTGCCGCCTACGGAACACCGCAGCGTCAGGCCACGGGCTTTGACCAGCGCCGTCTGAATATGCTGCTGGCCGTACTGGAAAAGCGTGTGGGCTTTAAGCTGATGCAGAAAGATGTGTTCATCAACATCGCCGGCGGACTGCGCTCCACCGACATGGGCCTCGACCTCAGCATCATCGCTGCCGTGCTGTCGAGCAATGTCGACACACCCATAGAAGCAGGATGGTGCATGTGTGGCGAGGTAGGACTCAGCGGCGAAGTGCGCCCCGTCAGCCGCATCGAGCAGCGTGTGCAGGAGGCTGCAAAGCTGGGCTTCCAGCACATCATCATTCCACGCTACAACATGCGCGTCTTCGCTAATAAGAAAACAGGCATTGAGCTGCATCCCGTGAGGAAGGTGGAGGAAGCACTGCGGCTCCTCTTCGGATGACACGAAGACTCAGTAATCACGACAACAAGATACAGACCACTGGTAAAATGAGAAAGATATTGGCTTTGGCAGTAACGGCATCGCTCCTTCTTTGTGCTTGCAACAAGGAGGAAACGACTGCTGAGAACGCGCCTTCTGCTTCAGGGCAGGATGCACACGACGGCAGTCTGCGGATAGCCGTGACGCCCACCCTCGACTGCTTGCCGCTCTATCTGGCACAGCAAGAGGGATGGTTTGACCGCGAGGGTATTCAAGTACAGCTCCTACCCTATCAGGCGCAGATGGATCAGGACACTGCCATTGAGCGCCATCGGGTGCACGGCATGACCACCGACACTGAGCGTATGGCATGGCTTCAGCAGCACGGCACGCCCTTGGAGCAGGTGGCCACCACCACGCTTTCATGGCAGCTTATCACCAACAAGGCGGCACGCCTCACCCTGCTCTCGCAGCTCGACGACAAGATGGTGGCTATGACACGTCACTCTGCCACCGACATGTTGGCACAGCACGCCATCGACAGTGCCGGTTTGAAGCCTGAGCGCGTCTTCCGCATACAGATCAACGACATCGGCGTGCGACTGTCGATGCTGCAGAACGGCATCATGGACGCCATGTTCCTGCCCGAGCCGCAGGCCACCGTGGCCCGGCTGGACGGTCACCCAGTGCTGTTCTCTTCCGATGGTCGGCAGCTGGGCGTGCTCGTTTTCCGCTCGGATGTGATGGCCGATACAGCTCAGCGCCAACAAGTGGAGCGCCTCGTAAAGGTATGGCAGCAGGCCACTGACAGCATTGCCACCCGTGGCCTGGCAAACTATCGCAGATTGATAGCCGCCTCCTGTCACGTCCAACAAGAAATCGTAGATTCTATTAAATAATTCAACTTTCGTTAGTTTTGGAGTTAAAGGAGTTAAAGGAGTTAAGGGAGTTAAAGACAATAGCTTTGCTATGGATTTCAACCCAGAGACAAAGGCTTTTCATGAAGAGTCATTTGTCTTTAATTTCTATAATCCCCATAACTCCTTTAACTCCTGAAGCTCCTGAAGCCCCTGAAACTCCTTAACAATGCCCCAGAACGATACACTGAACGAGATTATGGCCCTGGTGATAGGCCGGCAGCTGGGCAAGAGCATCGATGCCCTTGAGAACTATTTGCTCACCCATCCACGGCAGGCCGATATGGATGCGCTGAACAGCCTTCGCGCCGACTATCGCCTGATGGCCGACTACTGGCAGCGCGGCTTTGACGACCCGCAGCGTGAGGCGGTCTACAACCAATTGTTGCACCGCATGTATGCGCTCACAGCCAATATCATCACCAACTGGCAAATAGCCGACAGCTCCTTTCTGAAAGCCCTTCACCTGCGTCCTCGCAAAACGAGAGCAGACTGGTCGATGACCTCCGTGCGTGCCCAGATGGAAGACTTCGTGGGTAGCCTGGCCATGCTCCAGCTCAACAAGGACGTGCAGAACTCCGGCAGTAGCTCCCAGCAGCTGCACCAGCATCACTGGCAGCTGATGAACGACCTGTTCGACTACATCGCCACCTCGCGTCAGTGGCGCCAGCAGCTGGCCGACGTCTTCCTCGACATGCTTCTCTCGCCCACCCTCTCCTCCAACGACCAGCAAATGGTCATCAGCGCCATCACTCTCTCTACCCTGCAGGTCTTCTGTCCCCAGAAGTTCCGTGTACTGGCCGAGGTATGCCGCCAAAGCACCGACGAGCATGTGCGCCAGCGAGCACTTGTGGGTTGGGTGCTTGCGGCCTGCTGCAGCGATGCCACGGCATGGCGCCTGTTTCCAGAGGTGGGCGACAGCATTGCCGCTATTTGCCAAGACGAACAGACACGCAACGAGCTGGCCGAGTTGCAGATGCAGCTCATCTACTGCACCGAAGCCGATTCCGATACCCACACCATACAGAAGGAGATACTGCCCGACATCATGAATGGCAGCAACATCAAGGTGACACGCCAGGGCCTTGTCGAGATGGACGAGGACACCCTTGACGACATCCTTCACCCCGAGGCTGCCGAGGAGAACATGGAACGGATGGAGAAAAGCATGAAACGCATGGTGGACATGCAGCGACAGGGAGCCGACATCTATTTCGGAGGCTTCTCGCAGATGAAGCGCTTCCCCTTCTTCAACCAGCTCAGCAACTGGTTTGTGCCCTTCTATTCACAGCATCCCGACATCAGTCAGATATGGAACAACACCCGTGGGAAGAGGTTTCTCAAAGCCATCACCCGCTTGGGAGCCTTCTGCGACAGCGACAAGTATTCTTTCGTCCTGGCTTTCAACCATGTGCTCGACCGTCTGCCACAGAGTATGCTGAAACTGATTGAGGAAGGTGAGGCCACAGCCATCCCCTTGGGGGGCGAGGTGGCTGAAGAGCAGCAGGAGACGCCGCCGTTCATGCGCCGTCTCTATTTGCAAGACCTCTATCGTTTCTACCGTCTGTTCGCTACTCGCAGCGAGTTCTTCAATCCCTTCGAGCATACGGTGTTTTTCTCTCATCCCCTCCTGTCTGTGCCTGCGCTCTCGTCGCAAATGCTTGGCGTGGCCCGTTTCCTGCTGAAGCGCCGTCGCTATGCCGACGCTGTCAGCGTGCTGACAAACATCCCAAAGGAGCAACAGCACGACTTCCAGTATTACATGATGCTGGGAACCGCCCTTCAGCATCACCCCTCGCCTTCCCACCTTTCAACGATGGCCTGCTATCGGCTGGCGCTTGAGTTACAGCCCGACAACGAGAAGGCTCAGGCAGCGTTGGCGCGTTCACTTTTTGCCTGTCAGGATTACGAGGAGGCACTCGACATCTACCAGACACTGTTGACGCAGCAGCCCGACCATCGGTCTTATCAACTCAATGCAGCGGTGTGCCTCATCCATCTTCAGCGCAGTGACGAGGCCTTGAAGATGCTCTTCAAACTGAGTTACCTCTATCCCGACGACTTGTCGGTCAGCCGTGTATTGGCTTGGGCACTCACCCTCAACGGCAAATATGAGCAGGCAGACAAGCTCTACAGCCAGCTCATCACTACTGAGGAGCCTCTGCCTGCCGACATGCTCAACTATGGCTACAGCCTCTGGCTGTCAGGGCAGATAGTCAATGCCATCAGCATGTTCCGACAATACATCAGTCTTCAGGAAAGCGCGCAAGCCTCAGACGCCGACGGCCAGCGCAGAACGGAGGGACAAGGAAAGGCTGACATAGAAAAAGAATTGATGGAAGGCACCGAACATGAACTTCTCCTACAGCATGGCATCACAGACACGGAAATCCGCTTGATGCTCGATGCCCTCTGATCAGGCCTAACAGCGCCGGATAGCGGTGTGTGGCCTCCTTCCAATGAATAGAACCATAACGGAAAAAATGCAGAACACCCCCATGAGACCCCTATTATTAATAATAATGTGTAGCGCCCTGGTTCTGACAGGCTGTCACAGCAACTTGAAAAAGGAGAACGAGGCACTGAGAGACGAGATTGACGCTCGCCGTGAGCATCTGGCCGCCAGCCTGCAGGACAGCTTGGCATCGGCACGTCAGCAGTTGGCACTCACCGACAGTCTGTTGAACCATGCCAAGCGTAAACACGACGAGCAGCACAACTGGGTGATGAGCCATGCCTCGCAACTGAACGAGCAGTCGGAAGAGGTATTGCGGCTCAACCAGTTGCGGGCACAGCGTGACTCGCTGCAGGTGGAGTTTGAGAAACAGGCCCAAAAGGTGAAGTTCTATCTGAGCAAAGTGGAGAAATGAGCCTGCAGCGCTACGCAAAAAAATATCCATGAATCATTCAAGCTAAATTGTCCCTAATTATTATTTTACGGTTACAAAAAGGGCAAAAGTGAAAAAAAATCCCTTTTCATTTTCCGCTTTCCACTTTATTTTGTAATTTTGCACCCTGATATGGACCGATTTGAAAAGACCAACCATGAATTTGAGGCCGCCGTGGCCGAGTGCCGACAGCTGTTTGCACAGAAGTTGCACGACTACCGTGCCTCTTGGCGCATCCTCCGGCCGAAGTCGCTGACCGACCAACTGCTCATCAAAGCGCGGCGCGTGCGTCAGTTGGAAGAGACGGGTTGCTCGCTGGTAGGCGAAGGCATCAGGCCTGAGTTTATTGGGCTGGTCAACTACGGCATAGTAGGTCTGATACAGCTGGAACGCGGCTACAGCGACACCGTTGACATCAGCAATGACGAGGCGCTGACGCTCTATGACCACTATGCCACGCAGGCTTTGGAGCTGATGAAGCGCAAGAACCACGACTACGACGAGGCGTGGCGCTCCATGCGTGTCAGCAGCTACACCGACCTCATCCTCACCAAGCTGGAGCGGGTCAAGGAGATGGAGGACCTGCTGCAACACGGACAACAAGCAAAAGTAAGCGAGGGCATCGATGCCAACTATATGGACATCATCAATTATGCTGTCTTCGGACTGATTAAGTTGACGCCCTCCGACCTCTCCCAGAGGGAAGAGGCTCTGTGATTTGACATCATGAGTGATACAAGCCTTTCACCGACCCACACCTCGCCCCTATGGCTGAGGGTTGTGGGTGCACTTTGCCGTCTGGCGCTCACGGTGACGTTCATCTTCTCCGGGTTCGTCAAGGCCGTCGACCCCTTAGGCACGCAGTACAAGATTGAAGACTATCTGGCTGCCATGGGGTTGGGCGAAGTGTTGCCAGGAATGGTGACGCTGGCCATGTCGGTAGCCCTGGCTGCCACCGAGTTCTGCTTAGGCATCTTCCTGCTCTTCGCTATCCGGCGAAGGCTGACCACACGCCTCGTGCTGGCCATGATGCTGGTGATGACACCCCTGACGCTGTGGCTGGCCATAGCCAATCCCGTCAGCGACTGCGGATGCTTCGGCGATGCCATCGTGCTCACCAACTGGCAGACGTTCTGGAAGAACATCGTGCTGCTGGCGTGCGCCATCGTGGTGGCATGGCGGCCATGCGACATGTTCCGCTTCATCAGCCGCAGCAACCAGTGGATAGTGGTCAACTACTCGGCATTGTTCATACTGGCCGTCTCAGGCTGGAGCCTCTACGACCTGCCGCAGTTCGACTTCCGACCCTACCACATAGGAGCCAGCCTGAGAGGTGAAGAGGCCTCAGCCGACAGCAGCGATGCACAGTTTGAGTACGTTTTCATTTATGAGAAGAACGGCGAGCGGCGCGAGTTCGACATCGACAACTTGCCGGACAGCACGTGGACCTTCGTAGACAGGCAGGAGCTGAAGGCGGGAGCAGAGCTGCCCAAGCATGACCTCAGAATCGATTTGCTCTATGAAGACACTGACAGCAATGAGGGCGAGGACATCACCGATGCGGTAATCAGCGACACAAGCTATACATTCCTGCTGGTGACACCCAAGCTGGAAAAGGCCGACGACTCGAGGCTCGACCTTATCAACGAGCTCTTCGAATACAGTCTGGAGCACGGCTATGGCTTCTACTGCCTGACAGCCAGCGATGCCGAGGGACGGCAACAGTGGCGTGACATGACCGGCGCAGAGTATCCATTCTGCTTCACCGACGAGACCACGCTGAAAACCGTCATCCGCAGCAATCCCGGCCTGCTGCTGCTGAAAGACGGCACAGTGATAGGCAAATGGAGCCACAACCGGCTGCCACAGATAACCGCCGAAGAGGCTGCCCAGCCCTTGGAGCAACTGGACATAGGCACCATGCCGGAAGACTCAGTGCCGGGAAAGATTCTGAAGCTGCTGCTCTGGTTTGTGCTGCCGCTCACTTTGCTTACCTTGGCAGACCGTACATGGATGTGGACGAGATACATGAAGAGAACAAGACGTCAAGACGACAAGGCAACAGATGCCACTCAACAATCAACAATAAACACTCAACAATAATTATTAAACAAAAAAAGACATGAGAAAGAAAATCGTAGCTGGAAACTGGAAGATGAACATGAATCTCCAGGATGGTATTGCACTGGCAAAGGAACTGAACGAGACACTGAAGGCCGACAAGCCCAACTGTGGCGTTGTGATCTGCACACCGTTCATCCACCTCGCCAGCATTGCCCAGTTCCTCGACCAGGACATCATCGGTCTGGGTGCTGAGAACTGCGCCGACAAAGAGAAGGGTGCTTTCACTGGTGAGGTGAGCGCCGAGATGGTGAAGTCAACGGGAGCACAGTATGTGATCCTGGGCCACTCTGAGCGCCGCGAATACTACAAGGAGACACCTGAGATTCTGAAAGAGAAGGTGCTGCTGGCTCAGAAGAACGACCTGAAGGTGATTTTCTGCATCGGCGAGAGCCTGGCCGAGCGTGAAGCTGGCAAGCAGAACGAAGTGGTGAAAGCCGAGCTGGAAGGCAGCATCTTCAACCTCAGCGAGGAGGACTTCCGCAAGATTGTCATCGCCTACGAGCCCATCTGGGCCATCGGTACGGGCAAGACCGCTACCGCTGATCAGGCAGAGGAGATCCACGCATACATCCGCTCTATCATCGCAGAGAAGTACGGTCAGGCAGTAGCCGACGACACCACCATCCTCTATGGAGGTTCGTGCAAGGCAAGCAACGCTCCTGAGCTCTTCGCCAAGCCCGACATCGATGGCGGACTGATTGGCGGTGCCTCGCTGAAGGCTGCCGACTTCAAAGGTATCATCGATGCTTGGAAGAAGTAAGAATAAGCCCACCCAAGCCCTCCTCAAGGGAGGGATGTATAGACAACAAAACAATGATGAAACAACTATTATATAATGTAACTAAACATCCCCTATCAGAGAGGGGCTTGGGGAGGCTATTGTTCTTGCTCTTCCTTCTACCATCCTGCCACGCAGTGGCACAGACTCCCTTCACGCAGCGCATTCAGCAGGAGGCAGTGGCTGGCGCACGCATCACCATCCACCAGGACAACGCCATCACCGACCTGGTCAATGGCAGGACTGCCGTCACTCCGACTCCGCGTCAGAACACTGACAGGCCTCGCCAGAACAGCGGTCAGAGCAACAGACAGAACAACCAGCCCTCAGGACGTACCGAGTCGCCTGCAACGCCTACTACACCCGCCACACCCACTACACCCACTACGCCTACCACTTCCACCACCGAGCCCGTGCAGAACACCGACTCTGTGGCAGCTGCTCCCCGACGCACCAGGAAGATGTCGGGATTCAGGGTGCAGCCTTTTGTGGGAGGCAACTCACGTGCTGACCGTGTAAAGGCTGAGCAGACGGGTTCAGCCCTGCAGTCGCTCTTCCCCGGGCACAGGGTCTACGTTCATTTCCTTGGTGGTAAGTGGACGTGCCGCCTGGGTGACTTCCGCACAATGGCCGAGGCTAAGGAGGTGCTCGACGAACTGGTGAAGATGGGCTACGACAGAGCCATCATGGTGAGAGGTAAAATCAACGTACCATACTAAATGAATCCAGAAACAGAATATCGCGACGGGCTGGAGCAGCTGGCCGAACACTATAGGAAAGTCATCACGCTCTTAGGTGAAGACCCTACCCGTGAAGGCTTGCAGAAGACCCCCATGCGAGTGGCCAAAGCCATGCAAGTGCTGACAAGAGGCTATGAGATGGACGCCCACAAAGTGCTTACCGATGCCCTCTTTCGCGAGGACTACAACCACATGGTCATTGTGAAGGACATCGATTTCTTCTCACTTTGCGAGCATCACATGCTACCCTTCTATGGCAAGGTGCACGTGGCATATATCCCTAACGGATACATCACGGGACTCTCGAAGATAGCCCGCGTCGTCGACATCTACAGCCACCGCCTGCAAGTGCAGGAGCGCATGACCATGCAGATACGCCAGTGCATCGACGAGACCCTTCACCCATTAGGCGTGATGGTGGTCGTTGAAGCCAAGCACATGTGTATGCAGATGAGAGGCGTGGAGAAGCAGAACAGCATTACCACCACCAGCGAGTTCAGCGGCGCCTTCAATCAGGCGAAGACCCGGCAGGAGTTTATGAATCTTATTTCACATTGAGATTTGAGTATCGCGATTCAACATTAGGCATTACGAATGAAACATAGAAAGATGCAACAGACAGAAAACGGCGAATTTCGCACAAAGGAATCAGCTTTCAAACAGTTCAGGCATACGTGTCTGGGAAAAATTGTCATCACTCTGGCTGTCTTTGTCATCCTCCTCATCATTGCTTGGCTCACCAATCCGTCAGACATGAAGATGAGGAATGAGATGGAGGACAACATCAAGCAGAGCATCTGGTCACGTGACAGCATAGAGGCCGACGGACTCGACATCTTCGTCAGCAACATCGGCCACACATTCACACACTGGTCGGACTCTGTCACAGAGGACATGAAGAGCCGCATGCATCGCTTCAACAACAATAACACCAAAGAATACTTCGACCACACGTTCTTCACCACCATGTACATCAACTGCAACTTCAAGGGTGAGACAAAGCGTGTAGGCCTCGGCATCTTCGGTATGGTCATTCCTTTGGTTGACTTCAATGAGTTCGTACCACGCGAAGGTCCTCTGCCCAACTATGAGAATCCGAAACTCATACAAGGCAATGACAACGAGGAATATTTTGGAACCACTACTGTCGACGTATTCCGCTGGGAAGGTGAGTAAGGCTTCACAGGGATGAGAGGCTTGGTAGTGAAAAATACAGGCAGCTGGTACACCGTCCGAACAGACGATGACCAGTTGCTTGACTGTAAGATAAAGGGCAACTTCCGTCTGAAAGGCATCCGCAGCACAAACCCCGTTGCCGTGGGCGATCATGTTACAGTTTTTCGACCTCAGGGAGAAAGCGGCGGCGCCTTTATCACTGAAATCGAAGACCGCCGCAACTACATCATCCGCAAGAGCATCAACCTCTCGAAGCAGAGCCATATCATTGCCGCCAACGTCGACCAGGCGATGCTCATCGTCACTGTGGCCAATCCCGAGACCAGCACGACATTCATCGACCGCTTTCTCGCCTCTGCAGAAGCTTACCGCGTGCCTGTCATCCTGATCTTCAACAAGACCGACCTGCTCGATGATGACCTGCGCCGCTATCAGCAGATGATGGTTCAGCTCTACGAAACCATAGGCTACCAGTGCATGCAGGTCTCCGCAGAAACAGGTGAAGGCATCCATGCTCTCTTGACGCTTCTCAAGGGAAAGATTACATTGCTTAGCGGAAACAGCGGGGTAGGAAAATCCACACTCATCAACCGTCTTGTGCCCGGCGCCAACCTGCGTACTGCTGAAATCAGCGATGCCCACAACATGGGCATGCACACCACCACCTTCTCGGAAATGATAGAGGTCCCCCTGTCTTGCCTCCCCCAGGAAGAGGGCGACGAGGGCACTTCACCAACTTATCTGATTGACACCCCAGGCATCAAGGGCTTTGGCACCTTCGACATGGAGCCAGAGGAGATTTCCGGATATTTCAAGGAAATCTTCCATTTCTCCAAGGACTGCCGCTTCAGCAACTGCACCCACACCCACGAGCCGGGCTGTGCTGTGCTGCAAGCCTTGGAAAACCACTACATTGCACAAAGCCGCTATCAAAGCTATCTCTCGATGCTTCAAGACAAGGAGGAAGGGAAATATCGTGCCGCCTACTAATAGCTGAATAGCATCTTCTTGGAAGCGGAAATAGTTTTTGTAGCTAAAGAATCTTAAATGTTTTCGTATTTCAGAGTTATTTATTATCTTTGCGGCCAGATTTCATTTCAGACGAACAACTATTATTTAATAACTTAAACAACTTACAAACAATGAAAGCATTTGAGAATTACGAGATTTGGTGGGTAACGGGCGCACAGCTCCTGTACGGTGGCGACGCAGTGGTGGCAGTTGACGGTCACTCGAAGGAAATGGTCGAGGGGCTGAACGCCAGCGGCAACATCCCCGTAAAGATTGTCTATAAGGGCACGGCCAACAGCTCGAAGGAAGTAGAGCAGGTGATGCTGGCTGCCAACAACGAGGAGAAGTGCGTGGGTATCATCACCTGGATGCACACCTTCTCACCCGCCAAGATGTGGATCAAGGGTCTGCAGGCTCTGAAGAAGCCCCTGCTGCATTTCCACACTCAGTATAATGCCGAGATTCCCTGGGCCACGATGGACATGGACTTCATGAACCTGAACCAGAGCGCTCACGGCGACATCGAGTTCGGACACATCTGCACCCGTATGCGCGTGGCTCGCAAGGTGGTGTGCGGCTACTGGAAGGACGAGGCCGCTCAGAAACAGATTGCCGTATGGGCACGCGTGGCCGCCGGTGTGGCCGACGCCCACAATGTGCGCTGCCTGATGTTTGGCATGAACATGAACAATGTGGCCGTGACCGACGGCGACCGTGTGGAGTTTGAGCAGCGTCTCGGCTATCACGTGGACTACTATCCCGTCAGCTCGCTCATGGACTACTTCAAGAAGGTGAAGGACGAAGAGGTCGACGCACTCGTTGAGGAGTACAAGAAAGAGTACACCATCAAGATTGACGAGAGCGGCGAGGAGGTCTATTGGCAGAAGGTGTGGAACGCCGCCAAGGCCGAGATTGCCCTGCGCCGCGTGCTGAAGGACGAGGGTGCCACCGCCTTCACCACCAACTTCGACGACCTGGGCGATGCCGACGTCGACGATCCGAACTTCTGCGGCTTCGACCAGATTCCCGGCCTCGCCTCGCAGCGTCTGATGGCTGAGGGCATCGGCTTCGGTGCCGAGGGCGACTGGAAGACCGCCTGCCTCTACCGCACGCTGTGGGTCATCCAGCAGGGTATGCCCACCGGCTGCTCGTTCCTCGAGGACTACACGCTGAACTTCGCCGGCGACCGCTCGTCGTGCCTGCAGAGCCACATGCTCGAGGTGTGCCCGCTCATTGCTGTCGACAAGCCCAAACTGGAGGTACACTTCCTCGGCATCGGCATCCGCAAGCAGCAGACCGCCCGCCTGGTGTTCACTTCGAAGGTTGGCCCCGGCATCAAGGCTACTGTCGTTGACCTGGGCAACCGCTTCCGTCTCATCTCGCAGGAAGTGGAGTGCATCGAGCCGAAGCCCATGCCCAACCTGCCCGTGGCCAGCGCACTCTGGATTCCCCAGCCCACCTTCGAGATTGGTGCTGCTGCATGGATCCTCGCTGGCGGCACACACCACAGTGCTTTCTCCTACGACATCAACGAAGAGTACTGGGAGGACTTCGCCGAGATGCTGGGCATCGAGTACGTCCGCATCAACAAGAAGACCACCATCGCTGACTTCAAGCAGACGCTCCGCAACAACGAGGTCTACTTCATGCTGAACAAGGCACTGAAGTAACGGAGCTGCGAGAGCAGAGCCATGCTCGCATGAGTTTTGCCGAGTCGCGACGTTACTCGAACATAGTTCAAGTAAACACCAATGCTCGTGGCTTTCTTTACCACGAATTATCATTAAAAATATTGAAAGGGGCGAAGCCGCACAGCTTTTGCCTCTTTTTTCGTCTTATTCTTTGTAGTCTAAAAAAAAATATGTATTTTTGCACCGTATAACCAAAAAATGCCTTAAACATGAATGCAATTTCACTTAATAATCTGTGGAGCTATTTGCAAGGACTTTCACTCACTGCAAGCAATCAGCGTTGGTTGGCCAGTCACTTGATGGAGGCTGCGGATAATGTTGAGAAAAAGCACAATAAGGCAGAGCTTGTATTCCCTAAAATCCCAAAGGACTATAAGCCGTCGGCAAAAGTGATGGCAATGACGTGTGGCCCATTGCCAAAAGATTTTGACGTTGACAAAGAACTTGAATTGATGTGGGAGGAACGGGCGCAATGAATGTGTTTCTTGATACCAATGTCGTAATTGACTTCATGGGGGAAAGAGAAGGATTCTTCGTTGACGCCGCTGCCATATTCTCCATGATTGCTGATGGTAGCATTCATGCATCAGTCTCATCGCTGACCATTGTCAATTGTGCATATATCTTGAAGAAAGCCTACGGATCTGATATGATGCTTGAAAAGTTAGACACGTTATGTAAGATACTTGATATTACGCCTATTGCAAAAGAACTGGTGCAGAATGCCATTAGGATGAAACCATACGACTATGAGGATGCTGTGCAGTATCTGTCAGCCCTTCTGTTACGTCCAGACATTATTATTACAAGAGACAAAAAAGGTTTCAACGACTTTGACATACTGGTAATGACACCTGCTGAGTTTGTTCAGAAAGCAAGAGAATAATCCAGACACTATCCAAACTTTTTTATTTCTCTTCCCTCCATCCTGCGCGAACGAGAAACATCTTCGTTTCCTCACTTACAAAACTGTGTGGCTGAGTATTGAGGGCAATACTCCATTTTTCCGACTCGATTGGGCGAGTATTGAGGTCAATACTACGTGCTTCAAGTCTCTGCGGACCAAAAGCGATTCGATTTCTATGTTTTTCAAGGCCCATTTGCCCTTGAAGCAGACATTTTCCTTGCAGTCAACTACCCAGCCAGCACATTTTTAGTTTTTTTTTTCCAAAATTGTTGGCAAATAGAAGAATAATGTGTACTTTTGCAATCGGATCGGGGAGAAATCCGGTTCCATTGATGCATTAGCTTTTATTTCGCACTTACCGAAAATGTCTGGAAAACTAATTTGGAATAAGTTCGATTGAGAAGCAAAGGGAAAAGCCTCGGAAACGGTGTTCCCACCTAACGCATTAGCTATGCACACGCATTGGCGTGGAGCATTCTTATATGTTAGGTGGGGGTTCCAATTTCCAGACATGCCCCTTAGGTAAGTGCGTAAGAGTGGCCACGCCATTCTTGCGTCCCGATGGTAGCAAGAGAGTGGCAAGCCGATAACCTTGTACCTTTACCATTGCATTGGTTTGATGAGGCGCAGGTGTGCGTCATTCCCTCAAAAGGACAACCCATTTTTAATCACTAAAAAGATAAAGCGTATGAAAACAAGAAAATGTTTTAGTAAAATGTGCGTATGTATTCTGGCAGCATGGCTATTCCCACAATGGGCAGTTGCCGAGAACGTACAGAAACTTGTCATCGTCAAGAATGATAATACTGAGGTGTCATTCTTTATTAGTGAACAACCGACTATCAAATTCGAAAAAGAGGATTATGAAAGGATGTATGTTGTCACTTCTAATAATACTGTTGAATTACATACTCCCATGTTGCACAAAATGACCGTTGTCAGTACAGATGATGTTGTTACAAATGTAAACAATCTTATGACGAATGGCGTGTCATCTTTTGTTAGACAGGGAGATGCTTTTATGGTAACGGTAACCTCTGGCAGTACTATGATTACGGTGCAGAACATTGACGGCAGGCAAATCCTTTCAAAGAGACTTGGTCAAGGCTGTCATGCCTTATCCCTTTCAGACTTCCCTACAGGAGTATATGTAGTCAACATCAACAATGAATCCATCAAAATATACAAACGATGAAAAAGCTATTATTATCTTTCGCTATATCAACTATAACACTTTCTGCCTCAGCACAGGCATTGCATATATTCCATGACGGACAAACAACGCCTGATGTAGTAGCGAACGGAGCCATTGACAGCATTTATTTTGAGTCCAAATATTATGGCTCTACAGAATACCAGCAAGTGTATGTTACAAAGGATGGAATAAAAAAATATGATGTGGTAGATAGTGTTAAGTTTAATCTTCCACATTTAGTCGCTTTCCGACATTTGTATAGAATTCCAAGTGACGGTTGTGGTTTGGATTTCATTGTGTCTTGTCCTGAAAGCGAAAGCGAAAGTCCAATTATGATATTTCGTGATTATTCTTTGCCTATGGATTGGTGGGGACATAATACTTATATTTCGCCGATAGGAGGTCTTGAGCATAGATCAGACATTCCCTCAGAGAAATTCTATTTTACATGTGGAAATTTCATCGATAGTGTTTCCATTGTATATACAGGTTTGCCTTTAGTCAATAATGACTGTCGTAAATTTTGTCTACCTCCAGATGAGACCGATTATTGTTTAGACGTTAATTTCCCAAAGCTAATATTCGAATCCTGCGAATGGGTAGATTGGCATTATAATGATAATGGAGAAATAGTTCTTCACTTTTCAAAAAACGATAATGAAAGGAAACGAAACTATTCTCCTTACGTATACATTGAAAATGACATGTTGCAAGTATGGGGTATTTCCATAGACCAAGCTGCTCCATTCAAACATTCATCAGAAGAGCACATGAACGCATTGCATGAGTTTTGTGATGCTACAGATTTTGCTAACTGGGGGAAAAATCTGAACTGGTGGACTGACGAACCATTATGGAAGTGGGACTATGGAGTGAATCATAGAATTTGGGGAGATTATTATTGGCGAATTAATGACCACATTACAAATTTATACTTTGGTGGAGGTCAGTACCCTGGTGTGCACGGTACCCTTCCTGCCAGTTTTGAAGTGTTTATGGATGATGTTGATGATGTTCGAGGTGCACTTGATTTAGAAAATTGTGCTTTGTACGGAGAAGTACCTTATAATATCCGTCATCATGAAAAATGGCCAATCTATGGATGGAATTTCATAATGCAAAACCCCATGAAGGGAGGCGGTTTTGATATGGAAGATATCAATTTACGTATGCAAGACGAAGAAATCATGTATGCTGATGGAACTAAATCTACTGCATACGAAGAGTTAGCGAAGCATAAATTGACCTTTATTTCCTATGGAGGACCAAATGAGGATTATTGCAACCTTTGCTTGTCGTATGCAAATAAAGGATTTGAGTATATCTATGCGGCACAAGACATGTTCGGAGGAACCATTGAAGAAGCACAGAAATCGGCTTATGAATATCAAAATGTTCCCAATGTTAAAGTTTGCTATAAGAGCTGGGGAAATGGGGATCTTGGTTTAGGATTAGGTGCCCTTGGGTCAACCTTTTTATTAGATTCAGAAGGTAATGTTGTTGATTATGTTGAAATGATTTGGGGATGGAATGACGATTTTTATTATAATCGTTTAAAAAACTTGCTTTTGAAATACCTTGGTGAGCCTGAAGAGCATGAACCGTATGTTCCCAATGAGAAAGAGTATTACATTTCTTCTGATTATAGTCGGGATGGTGAGGTACTCACGCTTCAAACCGCAACAGTAGGAAAGGGTGTAGACCTCGTGTTTATGGGTGACATGTATGTAGACACACTGCTTGTAGAAGGAGGTCAATATGAAGATGATATGCGTGCTTCTATGGAATACTTTTTGGAGTAGAGCCATATAAAACCTTACGAGACCGCTTTAATGTCTATGCTGTCAAAGTGGTTTCTCCTAATGGCAATGATGGGCCTGTACATAAGTTCAATTATGATAATTCCATCGTCTTCGAATATGCCTCAAAAATTCCAAATATAGACATGAACCATGTCGCTATCACAGTGGTGAGCAATGACGAAAACTTATTCTTTTCCAGTGGCGAGACAGCTATGTGGGAAAGTGGAGCTTCTATTGCCTATATTGATAAGGGTGGGCCTTCAAACATCATTTGCCATGAGACTGGTGGACACGGCATTGCCAAATTGCTTGACGAATACGTGTACAGCGGCTATGAGAACAACCACACTCAGGAGGGTGCAAATGAAGAATTCCGGAATTGGATTAAGACGGCATATCATGACAAGGGCTGGGGCATGAACATTTCTGCAACCGATAACCCAGACGAGGTGCCTTGGAGCCATTTCCTCAAAGACGACCGATACAAAAACGAAGTTGGTATTTACCAGGGCGCATGGTACTGGCCAGAGGAATTGTGGAGACCTAGTGAGAACAGTGTGATGAATCGTGACTATTCTTGGTTCAACGCTCCCTCGCGTGAGGCTATTTACAAAATGGTGATGCAACTCTCAGAAGGTGATGAATGGTCATACGATTATGAGGCGTTTGTGGTCTTCGATACTCCCATCCGTGAGGCATATAATCAGGAAAGAATGAACGGTAATGACAGTCAAGATATTCAAAGAAGGCGCATAGAATTGCGACCGCCAACAATCTACAAGGGTTCTTGGCGTGATGCTGGTAGCCGTGAGCAAATCAGGTTTGGCGAAGACAAGTATATTCCTCAGACAGATAATCGTGCCCAATTATCCAGCATACCGACAAGAAGCAGTGCTTATGGTAATGACAATCTACAGGAAGAACTAACACCTTACATCATGTATAGAGGTGAAAGGATTAGCATTGACCAACTTGATAGAAACAAATTACGTGAAATGAATATTAACCTTAGGTAAGGGATTGAATCGGTGTTGAGGCTATTACCCTATCAACGGGATAATAGCCTCAACATCTTTTTTAAGCAACAAATGTGGAATATGAAAGAAAAAACAACTATTTATTTGCCAGAAGAGCTAAAGAATATGTTAGCAGACAACTCATATACAAGAAACTATCACCGCTTGGCATTTTTTCTATTATCACTACCTATCGTTTCCTTGGCTATTTGTGCTTTGTTAGCTTGCTTTTATGAGAAGAACTCGTTCCTGTCTATTATGGTTTTCTCTGTGTTTTTTATCAACTTTCTTTTACAATTATTCTATATTAAATACTACTTAGTCATAGAATCAAAGCGCACTCCAGATGTGACTAAATGGATAGAATTGCATTACAAATACTTGCAATATCTTGAAGCGGAGAAGTCAAAGCAGCAGTCGCCTATGATGTATTGAACAATGATAACGATAAACTTCTATGGTGGCTATGCTGATGCCTTGGAAATAATCTTCTCAGGTTTTACGGCCTTGGGAACTATCATGGCAACGGTCGTTGCTTTCTTTGCCTATCAGCAATCAAAGAAGATGAGAAAAAACAATATGTTCAACTCACTCTTTACTCAACTGATAGGTAATCACAAAGCCATCTTCGAAAGTGAAGTGCTTTCAAGGACCAAGCCTGTTAGAACTTTCGGTTCATATTGTATCAAGGAAGAAGAAAATGCGTTTTCCAACTTCTATAAGTACTATGCTTACAGGCAGAATGAATTAAAGATTATCAGCGATCTAATTTCATTGTGGGATGATTACAAGATGGGCATTCGTGACGGTGTTGCCTTTAGCCATGCGTTCAAGTACGTTTACCACGAGGTGACAACCGTACTTCGCGATGACACCATCGACGAGCGGGCGAAGCGTCACTACGTAGGCATCATCCAGTCGCTGATGAACAAGGACGAGCTGTTCTGCTACTTGGTGAACCTGCTGCAACACTCGAGAAGCATCCCGAAGAGGCCGACTACCGCGAACAGCTGAAGCCCTACCATTTCTTCGACGACCTGCTGCGCGAGGGCGACCCACGCTACGACGATGCCATGCACCACCTGCAGACCGTTGCCTTCACCGACATGGAAAGACTTCTATATTTTTCGCCTTTATATATAGACAATTAAAAAAAAATGTGTAACTTTGTGGCGTAAAATGCAAAAACAATGTCGAAAGAGCAGTCAAACATTATTGAATATCTGGTATGCGTCATTGGTGCCTTTGCCCGACAGTTTTCGCTGACCAATGCCAAGGCATACCAGTATCTACGCCAGTACAAGGGGTTAGAGTTTCTGACCAAGCACTACGGCGTGGAACACACACAGTCAATTGAAGATGCTGTGGAGGACGTTACCATCATCTGCAACCGCCACGGAGGGGTTATTAGCACTATGAAACTCTACCATGGCTCGAACATGAGCATCCACGAGATTGACTTGAAGCGCGGTCGGCGTGGCAAGGACTTCGGCCAAGGCTTCTATCTGAGTGCTGACCGCAGCCAGGCGCAGATGATGGCTGAGCGGACGGTGGACCGTGAGGAATCAGGTGAGGCCACGCTGACTATTTACGAGTTTGACGACAACATTCTTTTCAAACCTTCGGACCTAAAAGTGAAAGTGTTCGAAGGCTACAGCAAAGAGTGGGCCGAATTTATCATGATAAACCGCCGCAACCGAACTCTCATGCCTGTCCACGACTACGACATCGTCTATGGGCCGATAGCCGACGACAAGGTTGGTCTGCAAATCAACCGCTACCAGATGCAATACATACTAATGGACGAACTTATCAGGCAACTGTCATTCATCCGCCCCACGTTTCAGTATTTCTTCGGAACCGAGCGGGCCATCCGTTTACTCCATAAAATTGAGAACCAATGAACATGAAGGAAGAACAAGACCGTCAGTTCCAAATTGAATGTCTGGCAAATGAGCTGATTGCCATGCTGATGGACGAGCGAGGCCTCACGATGGAACAGGCCATGGATGCTGTCTATAGCTCGCACACCTTCGAGAAGGTAGAACGTCCCAGCACTGGCCTATATTACCAAGGTGCCGTTTACGTCATGGACATGTTGCGTGGAGAACTAAAGTAACGGAGCAGCCCTTGGATGCTCCTTTTTGATGCTCGCCCCCAAATGCAAAGCATATCGCAGGCCGAAGCCTGCGATATGCTTTGAATAAGGCTGTTCCCTCAATGAATGAGTCGGGGCTGTTCAATCCTTCCTGTCGTAATCACTTAGAAAGGCAGGTCGTCGGTGGCTCCCTCGCTGGCAGGCTCCTGTGCTGCTGGGAAAGGTGCTGCGGCATCATTTGCAACAGGCTGCTGCGGGGGGAAGGGACTGGCAGGGGCCGGTGCGGCGCCTGCGATGGTGGTAGCGGCGGGGATGGTCTGAGCCACCTGGCCACGGATGATGTTAAAGGCACGGATGTCGTTGAACCAACGGCCCTGATACTCGTGCGCGTCAATGTCGAACTGCACGGTGACATCTTCACCAGCCTGGATGTTGAACTGCTTGATGCGATCTTCTCCAAAGACGCGGAAGACCATGCGGCGAGGGTACTGTCCGGGAACCTCAATCACGTAGTCTTGACTCATCCAAGGGTTGCCGGTACGGCTGGAAGTGCCGCTGCTGGCGGGAAGAATAGCAATAATTTTTCCTGATAAATCCATTTTGTCTGTAAGTATTAAAAGATTCGTTTTTCTTAATTCGCTTGCGAAATTACTAAAAATAGTTTGAATCAAGCAATTTTTTTCTGATTATTTTTGTGTTGACTGAGATTTTTTGTATTTTTGTAGTCCGAAATAGAAGGAGAAGAATAAAAAAACAAATAATAATTATGAGATTCACCGTATCAAGCACTGCCCTTGCAGCCCGTTTGTCGGCGCTGGGGAAAGTTATCAACAGTAAAAATTCATTGCCCATCCTTGGCGATTTCCTCTTCGAAGTGGTAGAAGGTCAGCTTCGCCTCACGGCCAGCGACAGCGAGGTGGTGATGCACACATCGCTGGAGCTGAATGAGACCGATAGCGACGGACGCTTCTGCGTGGGCAACCACGACCTCTCTGAGGCCGTGAAAGGCATCAGCGAGCAGCCCATCACCTTCGATGTCGACCTGCAGTCAAGCATCGCCAAGATCAGTTATCAGAACGGTATGTTCTCACTGCCAGTGAACAATGCCGACGAGTTTCCCCAGGCTCAGCAGATTGGCGAGCAGGCCATCACCATCAGCATCCCCACGCCCGTGCTGGCCGAAAACATCAACCGCTCGCTCTTCGCTACGGCTCAGGACGAGTTGCGCCCTGTGATGAATGGCATCTATTTCGACCTCACACCCGACTGCCTGGCCATTGTGGCCAGCGACGGCCACAAGCTGGTGCGCAACAAGGTGCTGAACATCAAGAGCGAGGAGCCGGCATCGTTCATCCTTCCCAAGAAGCCGGCATCACTGCTGAAGGGTGTCTTAGGCAAGCAGGGAGGTGATGTCATCATCCGCTTCGACGACCGCAACGCCGAAATCAACTATGAGGATGGCGTCATTATCTGCCGACTCATTGAGGGACGCTATCCCAACTACAACAGCGTTATCCCGCAGAGCAACCCCAACCAGCTCACTGTCGATCGTGTCAGCTTGCTCTCAGCCCTGCGTCGTGTGCAGCCCTTCAGCAATGAGTCCAGCAACCTCATCCGTTTCCACGTGGAGAACGGCACCCTGCAGCTCGATGCCGAGGACTATGACTTCTCGAAGACTGCTACAGAGCGTATGTCGTGTGACTACAACGGTATGCCCATGAGCATTGGCTTCAAAGGATCCTCGTTCATCGAGATTCTCGGAAGCTTTGATTGCCAGGAGGTGGTAGTGCAACTGGCTGACCCCAGCCGTGCCGGGCTGGTGCTGCCCTCAGAGCAGCCGTCCGATCAGGATGTGCTCATGCTGATGATGCCCATGCTCATCAATGATTAGATTTGAGTCGTAGATCATCATGAAAATGAACCTGACAAAGCCGCTGGTCGTCTTCGATTTGGAGACGACCGGTCTTGATTTGGTGAAAGACCGAATCATACAGATTTCCTATATCAAAGTGTTTCCCAACGGTGAAGAGGAGCGACGCAATTACCTCATCAACCCCGAGTGCTACATCTTGCCAAACATCACGCAGCTCACAGGAATATCCAATGAGGACGTGAAGGACAAACCGACGTTCAAGCAGCTCGCGCCGCAGCTCAACGAGGCATTCCGTGGCTGCGACTTCGCCGGATTCAACTCCAACCACTTCGACATTCCCTTGCTGGCAGAGGAGTTCCTCCGTGCCGGCATCGACTTCGACTTCTCCAAATGCCGTCTCATCGATGCACAGACCATCTTCCACAAGATGGAGCGACGCAACCTGGCCGCTGCCTATAAGTTCTACTGCGGAAGGAAGATGGAGGAGGACTTTACGGCGCATCGTGCCGATGAAGATACTGAGGCCACCTGGCGTGTGCTGCAGGCCGAACTCGACTACTACACCGAGGAGCATCAGCGCTCTATAGGCGAAGACCCTGAAGGCCGCACCTTGGAGAACGACGTGCAGATGCTCGCCGACTTCTCGCGTATTAATAATAATGTGGACTTCGCCGGCCGCATCGTATGGGGCGAGATGAAGGATGCCAAGGGAAACACGATACTTGACAAGGATGGCCATCCTGTGATGACTGAGTACTTTAACTTCGGCAAGTATAAAGGCAAGACCGTGGCCGATGTTCTCCGTACCGATCTGGGTTACTACTCGTGGATCATGGGTGGCGACTTTACTTACAACACCAAGCAGGTTCTCACTCGCATCAGACTGCGTGAGTCACAGATGATCAAGCACTGACAAGATGACCGGACAATATATATTGAGTATCGTGGTGGCCGCTCTGTTGGGCGGCGCCATTGGTTTGGAGCGCGAATACCGTTCGAAGGAGGCCGGCTTTCGCACCCACTTCCTCGTGGGTCTGGGCAGCGGCCTGCTGATGGTGCTGTCGATACACGGCTTTGATGAGTTCCTGGGCATTCCAGGCATACAGCGCGACCCCAGCCGTATGGCGGCACAGGTCATCAGCGGCATGGGCTTCATTGGTGCCGGCTGCATCATCTTCCAGAAGAATGCGGTGAAGGGACTTACCACCGCTGCAGGTCTGTGGGTGACGTCGGCCATCGGCATGACGGCAGGCGCAGGCATGTATGGCCTGGCCCTCGTGGCCACCGCCCTCGTGCTGCTCTGTCTCGAAGGCTCCGACTTTATCCATCACAAAATCTTCCACGAGCGACCAGACACTTCAGAGGACGAGAAGGAATAAGTAAATGTAAAAATAACCGTACTGTGCAGATGAAAAAGACATAGTTACGGCGCTATCTATGTGAGTTGATACCGCGAAGCGGCCTGAGAAAAAACCCAATAAAAACAAATAAAAACAAGAAAAACAATTTGGGAAAATTTGGGAAAAAGGTTATCGCCTTGACCGCCGCAGGGCCCCCGTGAGGCGGGCAAGGAACGGCAAAAAGTCCCGAAGGGACGACGGAAGACGATTGGTGCTCACCATCGTCTTCCGTCGTCCCTTCGGGACTGTAAAGAGGTTGGGACATCTCTGACAAACCACCCCTGACCCCTCCTTTGGAAAAGAAGGGGAAAAGGCTGCGCCGTCATGTAGCCGTTGCAGAGGTAGCTCAATTCTCCCCCTTGCAAAGGGGGAGCAGGGGGGGATTCATCTGCGCAGAGTGAATCCCCCCTGCCCCCCCCCCTTTGCAAGGGAATGGCTGCGCATTAAGCTGCGCATTGAGCTACGCAGCGGGCAAAGCGACAGCTATTGTCCCAAATTGTTTTTATTTGTTTTTCTTGTTTTTATTGGTTTTTTTTAAGTCCGCTTTGCGGAACAAACTGACTGAGTTAGCGACGTAACTAAGCCAGTTTTTTTATTCGTGTCAGTTTTTTACATCTCTGTCTGGCTCCCCCAAAAAAGTCCGAAGGCTTCGGACACTCCGTCCGAAGGCTTCGGACAAGTTGTCCGAAGGCTTCGGACTGACAGTCCGAAATGTAAAGAAAAATTACGGACTTTTTAAAAATTTAAAACAGAAGAAGTTACAAACGCCAGCAGGCTAAAAACCTGTGGATGGCATGTCTTGTGTTATTCAACCGCAACAGCTCGAACTTTTTGGTCGCTTTTTGAACCACATCGCAAGAAGCTTCGTCCATGAAAACAAACAGCCAGCCTTTTTAGGAGAATGAAAAAAAAACTCTCCTTTTTTTGTCTGTTTTCTTGTCCGTTTCAGATTCTTTTCTTACTTTTGCAATCAAGTATCAGAGTATCGCCTCAGCGGAGGTGCTGATATGACTTTCGTGGAATCGGGGACAGGTGATTGTCTCGCATAGGCGAATTAAGTCAACCTCGTCAGCAAAGACAAACGCCCGCCTGTCCCAGGCCGCATCTGGCAACATGAGTGTGATGGCTGGTACATCTACTCCAACATCAGCAACAGCACCAAAGCAGAAGACCTGAAGCGCATTTCAGACCATTATCATCTTGGACTGAAGATTGAAGAAGTGAAACCTGAGTAGGAATCCGAAATTGAACGCCTCGTCTATCACCTCTATGACCTGACGGAAGATGTATGAGGGTTGATGGAAAATGGATTGAATAAAAAAGTAGTTCCTAAATTTGGAGGTAATAAAATAATTACCTATCTTTGCAGCTGTAATGCAATGATTGAGTGATATGCCAACAGTATTTACGCTATTAGGTTTCAGATTTTGGTTCTATGGGAATGACCATACACCAATTCATATTCACGTGAAGAAAGGTGGAGCGGTGGCGAAATATAACATCCTGCCCATTTCATTGGTTTATAATCACGGATTCAAACCGTCTGAACTGAAAATGATAGAGGCAATCTTGGAGGACAACGAAGAGATCATAGCCCAGCATTGGAATACGTTTTTTAATAATGCAAAATAAAAAGGGGGTAATAATGGAGAAGATTGAGAAGATTTGGCTGACTGACGATGCGGTTTGGATTAGGACTGCAGACGGACGTGAGGCGTGCGAGAAGTTTTGTGACTATCCTCGTCTAAGATATGCAACCAAAGAACAACGTGCCAATTATGAGGCTGATGAGTACGGGTTGCATTGGGAGGACATTGATGAAGACTTGAGTTTTGAAGGGTTCTTTGATAAGCGAGAGACAACACAACTCTACAAAGTTTTTATGGCTCACCCGGAGTTGAATGTATCTGCTATCGCACGCCGTTTGGGTATTTCTCAGAGTCTGATGGCACAGTATATCAGTGGCAAGAAGAACGCGAGCGAAGCAAGGGTCACGCTGATTCTTGATACGGTCCGTGAAATAGGCCAGGAATTAATAGCGGTGTAATCGGCCATCTCGTTTATTGGAAGAAAGTATCAAAAAAGAGGAGATTCTAACTGCTGTGAGCAATGATAATACTCCTCGTTTAGAGCCTATAAAACTCTGTTTTTAAAAGTCACCCACTGGGTGGCTTTTATTTTGGTAATAACATCACAGTTGACCCCAGGACTAACAATGCTCCACAAGGCACTTCACCCCACCCTTTTTAGGGGCATTGCCCGCCGCAGGGACTTCGTGAGGCACTCCCCTCCCGAGATTCAGCCGAAGACGAAGCGGAGGGCTCCGACGAGTTGCATGGTGAGGACATAGAGCAGCAGCAATGGGGCCGCATCGGCGATGCCCTGAATCAACGACTGGCAGACGTCGGCCATGGAAAGGAAACGGCGTGACAGCAGTCCATAGACCACCGACAACAGTATGATGCCAAAAGCAATGACAGGAATAAGGGCGTGACTGAAGGGCGATGGCCACAGCTGGCCGGTAGCAGAGAGAAGGACGGCCTGCGGCGTCAAAGTCAGGATGAGCAGCACCCCAGCATAAACCGCTGTTATCACAAAGAGAAAGATGAGCGCCTGACGGCGTCGGGGCAGTGCGAGCGGCTTGCTGAAGAACTGCAGTAAGCCGCTCATCTGCAGGCATCCCCAGGCCATCGACAGCAGCAGCAGCCACACCAGAAGGGGCTTGCGCAGCATGTCGACAAAGCCGCCGAAGAAGAAGCGGATGCCTTCGGACGACAGCAGTGAGCGCGCACCGCCCTGGGTGGCCGACAGCAGCCACGACAGCAGCACCAGCGCTACCAGCGCCAGCAGCAGCACGACGGCCAGATAGCCTATCAGTCGTTTACTCGTCATCAGGCTCGAGATTGTCGAGGTCGAGGATGTGCAGCTCCAAGGCTCTCACCACCAGTCGCGTGGCGTTGACACTGCGACCGTCGGGAAAGAGCTTCTGCACCAGTTCGTTCTGCCGTTTCTCCAGACTCTTGACACCGAAGGGCATACCACGCAGCTGTGTGATCTGGTCTTTCGTGTAGCCAAGGGCGAGATGGCGCAGGAAACGCTCGTCGTACTCGTCAATCTCGTAGTTGACCAGTGCCTCCTGCTTGGCCAGCTGCGACCCCACGGTGCGCTTGAACGTGTCGACGATTCTCTTGAGGATAGGCTCGTTGAACACCAACTGCTTGCCCGACATCACTGCCAGCACGTCGCCACGGGTGAGCAGTTCGCCCGTCTTCAGGATGATGCCGTCGGCGCCGGCATCGAGCACGTCCACCCACAGTTTCTCGTTCAGGATCTCGCCCGTAAATATAAGTACGCGCACCTGCGGGTACATTTCTTTAGTCTGGCGGCATATCTCCACACCCACGGTGGTGGAGCCGCCAAGGCCGAGGTCGAGCAGGAGCAGGTCAGGCTGCTGCTGCTTGATAAGCCGCCAGTAGGCAGTCTCATTGTCGGCGGTTCCTATGATTTCCGCTTCGGGTATGTCGTTGCGGATGATGCCTTGCGTGCCCTTCAGCTCTAAGGGCACGTCCTCTACGATGATGATTTTAAATGGTTCCATATTGTTCATTATTATCTTTTTTTCGTTATTACGTTATAACGTTATAACGTTATGATGTTATAACGGCTTGTTTATTCTCGGCAGGGTGACGACGATGGTGGCGCTGCCGCTAGCTGACACTTCGGCCCTGATGGCGCAGCCTCGCCGGTTGGTGGCTTCACCATGATCGCGCACTATCTGTCGGCACAGCAGGTAAGGGATGTTCTCCACCGCCGAGGCCGTGAAGAGCGTGGCGACCTGATGCTCATCGAGCCGCAGCGACGGCATGGGTACGCTACATTCCACGTACTTTCCGTCCGGCCGTGGCGTGTAGCTGACGTCCAGCTTCTTCTGTCCTGACTGTTTGCGCAACAGCTCGAAGAGATAGTCTACGAGGACGGTATCGCCCAAGATGTCATGGGGCAGACGGCGCAGGTGCAGCCGTGCATGTTCCGTCTGTCGTGTAGCTTGCAGGCTGAGCAGTCCGTAAAGCTCACGATAATAGGCCACCACCTCGGGCAGTGCCTCTGTGTGGCTGCTGTCGATGAGCTGCCTGATGCGGCTGGGATAGTACATCGTCTCGTGTTTCAAGGCTGAGAGGCAGTTGTCCATCACGGCGTTGCTCACATGCAGTGCCGCCTCCTCCTGTTCTGTGCGGGCTATCTCGTCATGGGTCAGCTCCATCTGTTCCTGCTGTTCCTGCTGCCGCCTTGCCGCCTTGCCAAGGGCCGCCATCACCTGCCAGGCGACAGCCATGAGGATGACGAGGAACAGCAGGACGAGCAGGATGATGGCCACCTGTTTGTTGGCCTGCGATTGCTGCATCTTGCGGCAATAGTCGTCGAGCGAGGCGTCGGCCGACAACTCCTTGAAAAGCAGTGTGTAGATGCGGTTGTTGTAGTGGTAGAGCTGCCATTGGTGCAGGGCCAGCGCTGCCACGGCATTCTCATTGCGTATGGTCAGCAAAATGTCGTAGTTGAGCCTCAGACTGTCGTGCAGCCAGATAATCTCAGGAGGAGTCAGCGACGCATCGCCGAGCAGACAGAGCGTGTCGTTGCCGTTGGGCCGCTGCTGACGGTAATAAGTGTTGAGATAGCGGCGACAGGAGTCAGAGAAATGGATGGTGCGCCAATAAGTGCCGTTGACGTTGGAGAAATAGGCCGAGTCGGCAAAGGCGCTGGCCGCAGAGAGGTAGGGAGAGGCTTCAGTGGGGGTTTTAGGACGCGCTTGCGAACTGAGCCCTGTTGCCATCAGCAGGACAATGACGGCCCTTGTCACACCCTTGGGAAGACGGAAGAAGAAACGGCTGCCCTCGCCCTTACGGCTCTCGGCCGACAGCTGACAGACGCTGAATATCTGGCTCAGCTTGCGATATTTCTCAATGATGCCCTTACAGTTGAGCAGTCCGAACCCATGCGAGGATTGAGATGTGAGATTGGTGATTTGTGATTTGTCCTCCACTATGGTCTTACGGTCGAAGACATGAGCCAGCTGTTCCTCCGTCATGCCGATGCCGGTGTCGTTGACGGAGAGTTCGACGTAGTTGTCGCCCTCTATGGCACTGATGCTGACGCTGCCGCCCTGCTGTGTGAATTTCCGTGCGTTGTCGGCCAAGGTGTTCAGCATGAACAGCGTGAGCACTTTGTCGGCCTTCACCTTGGCCGCTGTGGGTTCCACTCGCAGGTCAATGCCTTTCATGGCAAAGCTGCGGCGCCCCATGGCCACAATGTCGAAGAGAGGCTGCAGTGCAAAGGTCTCGATGTGCAGGCTCAGCTCGCCTTGCCGCAGTTGAATCCAGTGGGTGAGCACCTGCGTCTGCTCGTTGATGTTGTCGGTGAGTTCTGAGATATAGTCCAGCCGCTCTTGCGTAGGGTCTTGCTGCAAGCGGCTCACTTCGTGGATGATGCGGTCGATGAGCGGCGTGATGCCATTCACCAACGACACACGGGCACGCTGTTCCAGCGCCAGGCGCTCGCCCTTCTCCACACGCAGACGGGCCATGGCCAACTGTTCGTTCAGCTCGTCCTCCTGCTGTTGCATCGCCAGCTCTTCCTTGTGGGCAGTGCGGTGGCGGTGACGCAGGAAGAAGATGGCCAGCAGCAGTATCAGCAATACGATGACGGCCACGACGGCCCAGATGAGTATGGTGAGCTGTTGTGAGGCCTGTTCCAGCTGTCCCGCCCGGGCCTCTAAGGAGCGGTCTTGTCGGGTTTGCTCTTGCAGGTCGAGATAGATGTTACGGTGCTGGTCACTGTGCTGTTTGTCGTCGATGGCAGCATAGGCCACGCTGAGCTGTTCGTGAATACTGGCCACGAGGTCGGGTGCCTGGTTGATGATGGTGTCGCTCAGTGCCAAGTGCAGGTGTTCCAGTGCATGGCCGTAGTCATTGTGTGCCAGATAGCAGGAGGCCAGTGTGCGGTGGGCGCCGGCTATCTGGTAGACATCGCCGTAGTCGGTGAAGATGTTGAGTGACACTTGAGCAAGATAAAGCGCCAGCGAGTCGTAAGTCACGTTGTCGATGCGCCCGGCCATGCCGCTCGGCTCTGCCAAGAACTTCATGGCGGGCAGGTTGTCGGCCACCAGCTGTTCACGGTATTCGTCCACCATCAGGTGCTCGGCCAGAGCCTCTAAGGAGTTGGCTGCGAAATAGATGATGTTGCTCTGCTGCGACCAGAGGAAACAGCGCATCAGATAGTCGAACTCCGCTTGGTTGATCTGTTCCTGTGTGCCCTGAGTGATGATGCCTCCGGCACCTACGTTGTAGAGGTAGTTGAGATACTGTGCCGTGTCGCGCTCCAGTTCTGCGGGCATCCTCTCCAGGGCCTGCGATGCCTGGCGCTCCAGTCCTACATAATAATAATAGGTGGAGGTGACGATGGCCATCTCGCTCTCGGCGTAAACGATGCGTGCTGTCTGTCGCTCGTCGAGTGTGGCCCGGTCTTCGTTGATGCGTCGCAGGGCGTTGTTGGCCAGCTCCCGGTAGTCGTAGAAGTCTCGGTTGTGTGACCTGCGCTGGCAAAGGCGCATCTGCTGGATATAGCTCACCAGCAGTTCTATCTGGTTGTCGGTGATGTCGGGGATTTCATTCAGCAGCTGTTCTGCTTCTTCGTAGCGCATCTGGGCAATGCAGACAAAAGCCAGATTGTTGAGGGCCTCGGCCTTTCCGTCGTCATAAGATGCCGACATACGCAACGCCTGCTGGGCGTAGTGCTCTGTGGAGTCGAGCGAGCAATAGTGATAGGCGTAAGAAAGAGAATTCAGCTTGTCCGCCGCTTGCCTATCCGTCGGCGAACAAGCTGAAAGAAGAAATAGTGGGGCGAGCAGCCTAAGCGCGAGCCTTAGCCACATATCCAAGTGCCTCCTTGCACTTGTCGGTGACATACTGCCAGTCGCCAGCCTTCACCTTGTCGCTGGGGAAGAGCTTCGAGCCCATGCCCACGCAGAAGACGCCGGCTTTGAACCACTTGGTGAGGTTCTCTTCCTCGGGAGCCACGCCACCCGTCACCATGATCTTCGACCAGGGCATCGGAGCCTTCAGACCCTTTACCATGTTCGGCCCAACGACGTCGCCGGGGAACACCTTTGTCAGGTCGCATCCCAGCTCCTGTGCCTTGCCTATCTCGCTGACAGTCATGCAGCCGGGGCAGTAAGGGATGAGGCGACGGTTGCAGACGGGGGCGATGTCGGGGTTGAACAGCGGGCCCACCACGAAGCAGGCACCCAGCTGGATGTAGAGCGATGCTGTGGGGGCATCGACGACGCTGCCCACGCCCAGTGCCAGCTCAGGGCACTCCTTGTCGGCCCATTTCACCAGCTCGCCGAAAATCTCGTGAGCGAAGTCGCCGCGGTTAGTAAACTCGAATGCGCGCACGCCGCCTTCGTAGCAGGCTTTCACCACATTCTTGCAGGTCTCTAAGTCCTTGTGATAGAAGACGGGCACCATGCCGGTGTCACCAATCTTCTTTAACACTGCGATTTTATCGAATTTTGCCATCTTTCTTTGATTTTTTTGTCGTTATAACGTTATCGCGTAATAACGTTATAACGAAATAACAGTTTAACGTGATAACGAAATAACGATTTACCGTGATAACGAATCAACGCTGCACTCGTCCATTAGCATTGCCGCCTGCCAAAGCCTCCACTTCCTCAACAGTGACTAGGTTGAAGTCGCCGTTGATGGTGTGCTTCAGGGCGCTGGCAGCCACTGCGAACTCGAGGGCCTCACCCTGTGTAGCCTTGGTCAGCAGACCGTGGATAAGGCCGCCGGAGAACGAGTCGCCGCCGCCCACGCGGTCGATGATGGGATTGATCTCGTAGCGCTTTGACTGGTAGAACTCCTTGCCGTCATAGATGAGCGCCTTCCAGCCGTTGAACGTGGCGCTGTAGCTCTCGCGCAGGGTGCTGACGACATATTTGAAGCCGAACTCTGCCATCATCTGCTTGAAGATGCCCTCGTAGCCGCTGGCATCGGTCTGTCCGCCTTCCACATCGGCATCGGGCTTGAAACCGAGGCACAGCTCAGCGTCCTCTTCATTGCCGATGCACACGTCGACATACTTCATCAGCGGACGCATGATGCTGATAGCTTTCTCGCTGGTCCACAGCTTCTTGCGGAAGTTTAGGTCAACTGACACTGTAACGCCGTGACGCTTGGCGGCCTCGCAGGCCAGACGTGTCAGTTCAGCAGCCTTGTCGCTGATGGCGGGGGTGATGCCGCTCCAGTGGAACCACTGTGCGCCCTCCATGATCTTGTCGAAGTCGAAGTCCTCGGGCACTGCCTCGGCGATGCTGCTGTGAGCACGGTCGTAGATGACCTTCGAGGGGCGCATGGAGGCACCTGTCTCAGCGTAGTACAGGCCCACGCGGTCGCCGCCACGGGCCACAAACTCAGTGCTGACACCATAGCGGCGCAGAGCGTTGACGGCTATCTGGCCAATCTCGTGCTTCGGCAGCTTCGAGACGAAGTAGGCCTCATGTCCGTAGTTGGCTACTGAGATGGCCACATTGGCCTCGCCACCGCCGGGGATGATGCGGAATGATTCACTCTGAATGAAACGGTCGTTGCCCTGAGGCGACAGGCGAAGCATAATCTCGCCCAATGTTACAATTTTTGCCATTGTCGTTTTTTTGTTTGTTTTTATAGATTATGTATGATACATATTTATAATCAGCCACAAAAGTACGAATTTTTTCTGAGCTTGCAAACATTTCTTGCAAAAATCTTTTCTTTTCTGTTTTTCTTGTTTTTTATTTGTACCTTTGCACCCAATTTGAAATGATTATGTGGCTGATATTAGCATTTCTTTCCGCAGCCTTCCTCGGCATCTACGACTCGCTGAAGAAGAAGTCATTAAGGGATAACGCCGTCCTGCCTGTTCTCTTCCTTAATACGCTGTTCTCGTCGCTCATCTTTGTACCGTTTATCATTCTTAGTCACAACGGTTTGCTTGCAGACGATTCAATCTTTCATGTAGCCCAGGGCACATGGCACGAACATCGCTACATCGTGTGCAAGGCGCTCATCGTACTCAGCAGTTGGGTGCTGGGCTACTTCGGCATGAAGCACCTGCCGCTGACCATCGTTGGCCCCATCAATGCCACTCGGCCCGTCATGGTGCTTGTCGGCGCCCTGCTGCTGTTTGGCGAGCGTCTCAACCTGTGGCAGTGGGCGGGTGTGCTGCTGGCCGTGGCCTCGTTCTTCCTGCTCAGTCGCAGCGGACGCAAGGAGGGCATTGACTTCAAGCACGACCGCTGGATCTATATGATTGTGGGTGCGGCGTTGCTCGGCGCCTTGAGCGGCCTTTACGACAAGTACCTCATGGCGCCGCAGAGCGAGGGGGGGGTGGGGCTCGACCGCATGATGGTGCAGTCGTGGTATAACCTCTATCAGTGTGTGATGATGCTTGTTATGCTCCTGCTGTTGTGGTGGCCCAAGCGCAGGCACACCACGCCGTTCCGCTGGGACTGGGCCATTCTGGGCATCAGCCTCTTCCTCTCCACAGCCGATTTCCTTTATTTCTACTCTCTGTCGCTGCCCACAGCCATGATCAGCATTGTGTCGATGATACGCCGCGGCTCCGTCGTCGTCAGCTTCATCTGCGGCGCTCTCTTCTTCCACGAGAAGAATCTGCAGGCCAAGGCCATCGACCTGGCGCTGGTGCTGCTGGGCATGATCTGCCTATATATTGGCAGCTGATGCCGACGTCAAGGGTTTGGATTTTGTCGTACTGTGCTGATGGAAATAGATATTCGGACTGACAGTCCGAAGCCTTCGGACAACGAGTCCGAAGCCTTCGGACAAAGTGTCCGAAGCCTTCGGACTTTTTTGGGGGTGCTCACCATCGTCTTCCGCGTTGTCTATTCAGGAACGTTCAAACGCGTAGGTAAAAAAAAAAAGCTGCTGAACTCTCGTCCAGCAGCATTTTGTTGACAATTCTGTTCGCAAGAATTACTTCTGCTCAGCCTCGCCCTCAGCCTTAGCGGGAGCATTCAGAGCAGCCTCGAAAGCCTTCACAGCCTCCTCGTAAGCAGCCTTGAAGTCAGCGTTGGTGGTGTCAGCAGCAGCCAGAATAGCGTTCTTAGCCTCCTGAGCAGCAGCCTCGCAAGCTGCGGAGTCAATAGCCTCAGCACCCTCGGCGAGAACATACTCAACCTGGATGGCGTCAGCCTTAGCCTGGCACTCAGCCTTCAGCACGTTGAGGATAGAATCCTTCTGCTCCTGAGTAGCAACTTTGGGGGCATTACCACAAGCCACGAACATAGCGGCAGTAGCGAACATAAATGCGATCTTTTTCATTTCTTTGCTTTTTTTAATCTGTAAAACAATCATTAGTTTATTAAAACGCTGCAAAGGTAAGACTTTTTTTAATACGACGTATCATTTTTTTTGAAAATTTTTCCTCCCTTTTTGTAACTTTTTTGCAAACGCCTAAAAACCAAACATTTCCGAAATGTTAAATATTGCAATTATTACACCCAATTGATATTTGTTCAGAAAAATGAGCTTTTTTCAGATAAAAAGCAGTACCTTTGTATGCGCAAACAATCGCGTTCATATATATATTATCATGATAGACACATCAGCCCTTCAAGGCAAGACAGCAGCCTACTTCACCTTGGGCTGCAAGCTTAATTTCTCTGAGACGTCCACCTTCGGGCGCCTGCTGCAGCAGATGGGCGTCAGGACGGCATCGCGTGGCGAGCAGGCCGACATCTGCCTTGTCAATACTTGCACGGTGACGGAGGTGGCGTCGCGCAAATGCCGGCAAGCCATCCACCGCCTGGTGCGTCAGCATCCTGGCGCTTTCGTGGTGGTGACCGGCTGTTATGCTCAGATGGAGGCAGACGCCGTGAGCCATATCGATGGCGTCGACCTTGTGCTGGGTTCTAACGAAAAAGACCGCCTGATACCTTTTCTCGCCGATGGCTTTGTGCATCGTGGCTTGGCCCAAAAGGCTGAAGTCGTCCGCACAGAGAAGACCAAGGACATCACGACCTTTGCACCCAGCTGTTCGCGCGGCAACCGCACCCGTTTCTTCCTGAAGGTGCAGGACGGCTGCGACTACTTCTGCACCTACTGCACCATTCCCTTTGCCCGCGGATTCAGTCGCAACCCCACCATTGCCTCGCTGGTGGAGCAGGCGAAGGAGGCTGTGGCAGAAGGCGGCAAGGAAATCGTGCTGACAGGCGTGAACATCGGAGACTTTGGCAAGACCACCGGCGAGCGCTTCATCGACTTGGTGAAAGCGTTGGACGAGGTGGAGGGCGTACAGCGCTACCGCATCAGCAGTCTGGAGCCCGACCTGCTGAGCGACGAGCTGATAGAATGGTGTGCCAACAAGAGCCGCGCCTTCATGCCCCACTTTCATATTCCTTTGCAGAGCGGCAGCGACGACGTACTGAAGCTGATGCACCGCCACTACGACAGCCAGCTCTTTGCCGACAAGATTCATCGCATCAAGGAACTGATGCCCGACGCGTTCATCGGCGTCGACGTAATGGTGGGCTGTCGCGGCGAGACACCTGAGTGCTTCGAGCAGACCTATGCCCTGCTCGACGGTCTGCCCGTCACGCAGCTGCATGTCTTCCCTTACAGCGAGCGTCCCGGCACGGCAGCGCTGAAGATTCCCTACGTGGTGAGCGAAGCCGAGAAGAAACAGCGCAGCAAGCGCCTGCTGGATCTCTCGGAAGAGAAGACCGCCGCCTTCTATGCTGCACACATCGGTCAACAGGCTGAGGTGCTGATGGAGAAAGCCACCCGAGGCCGCGCCATGCACGGCTTCACCCGCAACTATATCCGTGTGGAGCTGTCGCCGCAAGATGCCCGTCCTGAGCTTGACAACCAGTTGGTGCTTGTCAAGCTGGGCGGATTCAACCATGACAAGACAGCACTGAAAATAGAGAATGTGTAGCGAAGACTGTTTTACTGCCAATCAACTCATCATGGAAAAAGTAGCTATAGTCATATTAAACTGGAACGGTGCCGCCATGTTGCGCCAGTATCTGCCCAGCGTGCTGCAGTATTCGCGCGAAGAAGCCACCGTCTATGTGGCCGACAACGCCTCCACCGACGACTCCCTGGAGCTGTTGCGTGAGCATTATCCCGAGGTGAAGCTCATCCTCTTTGACAAGAACTGGGGCTTTGCCGACGGTTACAACAAAGCCTTGGCGCAGATTGGCGCCGAATACTACCTGCTGCTGAACAGCGACATCGAGGTGACGCACCACTGGCTGACGCCGCTCATCGAGTTCATGGACGCTCATCCCGAGGTGGCGGCGTGCCAGCCCAAGCTGCTCAGCATCTTCAACCGCGATGCCTTTGAATATGCCGGTGCCTGCGGGGGCTTCCTCGACCGCTTCGGCTATCCCTTCTGTCGCGGCCGCATCTTCGAGACCATAGAGCTTGACAACGGCCAGTATGACATGCCGGCCGAGGTGCTTTGGGCCACAGGTGCCGCCCTCTTCGTGCGCGCGCGTATATATAATAATGTGGGAGGCCTGGACGGGCGCTTCTTTGCACACTGCGAGGAGATAGACCTCTGCTGGCGTATGCGCCTCCTGGGATACAAGATTTTCTGTCTGCCTGAGAGCGTGGTCTATCATGTGGGCGGCGGCACGCTGCCGAAGTCGAATCCGATGAAGACATTCCTCAATTTCCGCAACAATCTGACAATGCTCTACAAGTGCCTCTCCGACGATGAACTTTCTGTCGTCATGCGTCGCCGCTGGTGGCTCGATTACTTGGCAGCCTGGGAGATGCTGCTGCTGAAGCGCAACATGGGCGACTTCAAGGCCGTGTACCGTGCACGCCGCGCCTACAAGCGTTGGCGCAAGGACTTCGAGGCCGACCGCCGCCACATTCAGGACAGCCGTGTAGCAAAAGAAATACCAGAGCAGCGACGTTTCTCCCTGCTCTGGCAATACTATGTGAAAGGCCGCCGCCGCTTCTCAGACTTGTAGAAAACAGGTACAACAGGAAGGGCCAAGGCTGCCTTTCTCTCCTTTACTCAACGTTTCAGCCTGTCCTCAATGCTTTGGAAGATGATATAGAGGACGGGCACGATGAAGAGGAGCGCAATGGTTCCTATGACCATGCCTCCGATAGTGCCTACTCCGAGCGAGTGGTTGCCGTTAGCGCCGACGCCGGTGGCGAGCGCCAGGGGCAGGAGGCCGAAGACCATCGTGAGCGATGTCATCAGGATGGGGCGCAGACGTACGGCTGCGGCATCGAGAGCGGCCTCTATGATGCCCATGCCCTGACGGTGGCGTGTGGTCGCATATTCGGTCAGAAGAATGGCGGTCTTCGACAGCAATCCAATGAGCATGATGAGACCCGTCTGCATGTAGATGTTGTTTTCCAGCCCCCAGAGACTGGCGAAGAGGAACGAGCCAGCCAGGCCGAAGGGCACGCTGAGGATGACTGCCAGCGGGATGAGCAGACTCTCGTAGAGGGCACAGAGGATGAGATAGATGAAGATGATGCAGAGGATGAAGACGAGGGCAGTGGTGTTCTGTGCCGAGGCCTCTTCGCGCGTCATGCCGCCAAACTCATAGCCATAGCCCTCGGGCAGCACTGCGGCAGCCACCTCACGGATGGCATCGATGGCCTGCCCGCTGCTGAAGCCCTCGGCAGCAGTGCCTCCAACCATGATGCTGGGGAAGAGGTTGAAGCGTGAGAGCGTCTCCGAGCCATAGACGCGTGTCAGCGTGAGATACTGGCCGATAGGCGACATCTCGCCCGACGCGTTGCGCACGAAGATGTGGTTCAGCGACTCTGTGTCAAGGCGATATTCGGGCGATGCCTGCACCATGACACGGTAGAGCTTGGTGAAGCGCACGAAGTTGGAGGCGTAGGTGCCGCCGACGTATCCGCTCAGGGCTGACAGGACATCGCTGGGCGACACGCCACGGCGCTTGCACAGGGCGGCATCCACCTCGACGCGATACTGCGGGTACTTCAGCGAGAAGTTGGTGTAGGCACGGCCTATCTCCGGGCGCTCGTTGAGGGCCGCTATGAGGCGGTTGGTGTAGTCGAACAGCTCAGCGATGGTGCCGCCGTGCTTGTCCTGTACATGCAGCTCGAAGCCGTTGATGCGGCCGAAGCCCGGCAGCATGTTCTGCGTGTTGACCTGAATCTTGGCGTTGGCAATGTCGGCGGTGCGGCGGTATATCTCGTCCACCACGCTCTGCACGTCGTCGCCTTTGCCCTTGCGCTCGTCCCATTTCTTCAGTTTCAGCGTGAAGTTGCCATTCGACGATGACTGCTCGAAGCTGTTGCTGTTGCCGGCAATGAGCGAGTAGATGCGCAGCTGTGGCAAGTCCTTGATGCGCTGTTCCACCTCCTTCAGGATGCCGTATGTCTGCTGCAGACTGCTGCCCGGCGATGCCTGTACATTGATGAACACGGTGCCCATGTCCTCATTGGGCACAAGGCCGGTGCGGGTGGTTTTCATCATCCAGCCGAGGACGGCGATGGCGAGGACGACGAGGACAGCGGCTATCTTTTTGTGACGGGTGAAGCCTCCGACGGCATGCCTGTATCGGGCGGAGAGCGCCGTGAAGTATCGGTTGAAGCCAGCCTGGAAGCGGTTCAGCTTCGAGTCGCGCATGATGATGGCACTCAGTGCCGGCGAGAGCGTCAGGGCGTTGAACAGCGAGATGGCTACAGCGATGGCCATCGTCAGGCCGAACTGCGTATAAAAGGTGCCGGTGACGCCGCCGATGAAACAGACGGGCACGAAGACAGCCATGAAGACGAGGGTGGTGGTGATGAGCGCGGAGGTAATGTTGTGCATGGCCTCTTCCACGGCCCCCTTCTCGCCCTTCGAGGTCGGCACGTTGGTTTCAGTACCTGAGTCTACGTCCGTCTTCTCGGGAGCAGCAGATTTGGCCTCCAGCCTCGCCTGCACCGCCTCTACCACCACGATGGCATCATCGACCACGGTGCCGATGACCAGCACGAGGGCGAAGAGCGTGAGCATGTTGAGCGAGAAGCCGATGGCGTAGATGACGGCCAGCGTAGCGATGAGCGAGACGACGATGGCAATGGTGGGGATGATGGTGGCACGCCAGCTGCCAAGGAACAGCCATACGATGAGGATGACCAGCAGCAGGGCCTCGAGGAGTGTCTCAACCACGCTGGCGATGGAGGCGTCGAGGAAATCCTTCTTCGATTCAAGATCCTCGATGACGATGCCCGGCGGCAACGATTGGCGTATCTCTTCCACCTCAGCGTCAATCTGCTTGATGATCTCGTTGGCGTTAGAGCCGGCCACCTGGTTGATGGAGATGTTGATGCCGGGGCTGCCGTTGGTCTCGCCGATGATGTTATAGTTCTGCGAGCCCAGCTCCACGCGGGCTATGTCGCCGATGCGCAGCACGTCGCCGTCGGGCAGCGAGCGAATGACGAGGTTCTCGTACTCCTTCTCCTCCTCGTAGCGTCCGCGGTACTTCAGCACATACTGGAACGTGTTCTGGCTCTCGGCGCCCAGTGTACCCGTGGCCACCTCCACATTCTGCTCGTTGAGCACCTGCGTCACGTCGGAAGGCGTCAGACCGTAGCGTGCCATCTTCAGCGGGTCGAGCCAGATGCGCATAGAGTAGTCGGCGCCCATCACGTTCACTTCGCCCACGCCGGGTATGCGGCTCAGGCGCGGCTCGATGTTGATTTTCGTATAGTTGGCCAGGAATGAGCGGTCGAAGGTGCTGTCGGGGCTGTAGACGGCTATCTGCTTGATGTTGCTGGTCTGTCGCTTCCTCACGGTGAGTCCGCTCTTCACCACGTCACTCGGCAGTCGGCCCTGCACGGTGGCGGCGCGGTTCTGTACGTTCACCATCGCCATGTTCGGGTCGGTGCCTTGGCGGAAGAAGATGCCGATGGACGCTGTGCCGTTGTTGGAGGCCGACGAGGTCATGTACATCATGCCCTCCACACCGTTGATGGCCTCTTCCAAGGGTACGATGACGCTTTTCTGCACCGTCTCGGCATTGGCGCCGGTGTAAGAAGCCATGATTCTGACGGTTGGCGGAGCTATCTCAGGAAACTGCTCCAGCGCCAGCTGGCTCAGGCCGATGATGCCCACCAAGACCATCACCACTGAAATGACGCCTGAGAGTATGGGGCGGTTGATGAAAGTTCTTACGTTCATGGCTTACTTGATTTCTATCCCTTCCTTCAGCAGTCCGGCGCCTTCGGCTATGATGGTGTCGCCGACCTGGAGCCCTTCCTCCACGATGTATTCCTTGCCGTTGTTCTGAGGAAACAGCGTAACGGCTGTCGCCTTCGTCTTGCCGTCGACCACACGATAAACGAACATGCGGTTCTGCAACTCATAGGTGGCCTCCTGCGGGATGACGATGCAGTCTGTGCGGTGTGTCGGCACGACCACCGTGGCGCTGCCGCCGTTATGCAGCAAATGGTTGGGGTTGGGAAATGTGGCACGCAGCGTGACGGCTCCCGTCTGCGCATCTACCGTACCGCTGACAGCACTGATGCGCCCCTTCTGGTCATACTCCTGCCCGTTGTTCAGGCGCAGGCTCACGGCGGGGGCCTTGCTGATGAAGTCGGCAGTGGAGCTATACTGCTCGATGAGGTCAAGCATCTGGTTCTCGCTGATGCTGAAGTAGACGTATATCTCGGAGTCGTCGGCTACGGTGACCAGTGGCTCGCTGATGCTGCTGCTGACGAGCGAGCCCACATGCCAGGGAATCATGGAGGCCACGCCGCTGACGGGGCTCTTCACCTCGGTGTAGCTCAGGTTGTTGCGGGCGTTCACCTCCTGTGCCTTGGCCTGTGCCAGTGCCGCCTCGGCTTCCAGCAAGGCATTGCGTGTGGTCTCTACCGACACGTCGCTCACCACCTTGCCCTCTTGCAGCAGCATCTCGTTCTCATAGTTCATCCGGGCTGTCGCCAACCGTGCCTCGGCGCTCTTCCTGGCAGCAACGGCCACCTCCAGCGCTGCGCGGTAGGGCACTTGGTCAATGATGAACAGCGTCTGACCGTTGCCCACCTTCTCCCCCTCACCTGTCAGGATGCGCGTGATGCACCCCGACACCTGTGGCCTGATTTCCACAATCTGTCGTCCCGTCATTCGAGCACTGTACTGACGTTCCAGCGTCATGTCTTTCCTGCCAACCACCGTCGTCTGATACTGGGCCGATTCCTTGGCCTTCTCCTTCTCCGCGCTGCACGACATGATAAGTAAGACAACTATCAGAAAGGCGATGAAAGACTGTGTTTGCCTCATAATCATAGTTTTTTTGTTGGGTTCCTTAAAATGTGGCTACAAATTTACCAATTATTTAGCAATTCTTCGTATCTTTGCCCGCAAATTTAGTAACAATTAAAGGTTAGCGCCTTGTTTGAAAATGGAATACATGTCTCAGGAAGGCTACGACAAGCTCGTGGCCGAGTTGCATGAGTTGGAGAGTGTTGAACTGCCCAAAGTGAGGGAAGCCATTGCCGAGGCCCGTGACAAGGGCGACCTCAGCGAGAATTTCGAGTATCATGCCGCCAAGCGTGAGCAGGCGCGGCTCCTTGGCCGCATCCGCTTCAAGCAGCGTGTGCTGGAATTTGCGCGGGTCATCGACACGTCAAGGCTTGGCAGTGAGAAGGTGGGGCTGCTCTCGAAGGTCGGCATGACCAACCTGAACAACAATGCCCGGATGTCCTATACCGTCGTCAGTCCGCATGAGGCCAACCTGCGTGAGGGGAAGATATCCATCAAGTCGCCTATTGCCCAGGCCTTGCTTGGCAAGAAGGTTGGCGACGTGGTGGCAGTCCAGGTGCCGATAGGTATGATGAAGCTGAGAATAGAAAGCATTGACCTTGCACAATCGTAGACGTGCTTTACCTTGCATGCCCGCCTTATTCGCCTTTTAGGTAATCCCTCCCTGCAGGATGGGGCTTCTGCTGAGTGCACTAACTTTTTCGTGATAAAAAAGAGGCAAATGTTTGGCTGTTATTGTTTTTTTTCGTATTTTTGCGAGCAATAACAACCTTATTTCATTTAACCTAAAGAAAAGACCATGATTTTATCAGAGAAAGACCTGCAGCAGATAGCCCAGCGTGGCATCAGCGCAGCGCAGATTGAAACCCAGTTGCAACAAGTCGCCACAGGCTTCCCCTTCCTGCGCCTTGAGGCTGCCGCAGCCGTTGGCAACGGCATCGTTGCCCCTACGGCCGAGGAGCGCAAGACATACGTCGAGGCATGGGAGCAGTACAAGGCAGAAGGCCACGGCGTGGTGAAGTTCGTACCCGCCTCAGGTGCTGCCAGCCGCATGTTCAAGAATATGTTTGCCTTCGTCGATGCCGACTACGACGTGCCCACCACCGACTTCGAGAAGAAATTCTTCGGCGAGATAGAGAAGTTCGCCTTCTACGACGCACTCGACGCTGTCTGCCAGAAGAACGAGGGCAAGGGCATTAAGGCCCTGATGGCTGAGGGCAACTACAAGGCCGTGGCTGCCAACATGCTGAAGAAGGAAGGACTGAACTACGGCCAGCTGCCCAAGGGCATGCTGCTCTTCCACAAGTATCCCGAGGGACCACGCACACCGATGGAGGAGCATCTGGTGGAGGGTGCACTCTATGCTGCCAGCAACGGCGAGTCGCACGTGCATTTCACCGTGAGCCACGAGCACATGGAGTTCTTCAAGCAGAAAGTTGCCGAGAAGGCCGACGGCTTCGCACAGAAGTATGGCGTGAAGTACGACATCACCTTCTCCGAGCAGAAACCCAGTACCGACACCATCGCCACCAATCCTGACAACACACCCTTCCGCGAGGCCGACGGCTCGATGCTGTTCCGCCCGGGTGGCCACGGCGCACTCATCGAGAACCTCAACGAGATTGAGGCCGACGTCATCTTCATCAAGAATATCGACAACGTCGTACCCGACCGCCTGAAGCCCGAGACCGTGGAATGGAAGCAGGTCATCGCCGGTGTGCTGGTCAGCCTGCAGAAGAAGGCCTTCGCCTATCTGGAACTCTTGGACAAGGGAGCCACCGAGGCCGAGCTGCAAGAGATGGCCGCCTTCGTGGAGAAGGAGCTGTGCTGCCAGCCGAAGGACAACAAGGTGGACGCCGACTACCTGCGCCGCAAGCTGAACCGCCCCATGCGCGTCTGCGGCGTGGTGAAGAATGTGGGCGAGCCTGGCGGCGGCCCGTTCCTCACCTACAACCAGGACGGCACCGTCAGTCTGCAGATTCTGGAGAGCTCGCAGATAGACACCAAAAACGAGGCCTATATGAAGATGTTCACGCAGGGCACCCACTTCAATCCCGTTGACCTGGTGTGCGCCGTGAAGGACTACAAGGGCCAGCCGTTCAATCTGCCCGACTATGTGGACAAGAGCACCGGCTTCATCTCCAGCAAGTCGAAAGGCGGCAAGGAGCTGAAGGCACTGGAGCTGCCCGGTCTGTGGAACGGTGCCATGAGCGACTGGAACACGGTGTTCGTCGAGGTGCCCCTTGGCACATTCAATCCCGTGAAGACCGTCAACGACCTGCTGCGCGATCAGCATCAGTAGTCTGCTGCATAGGAAAAAGTGCAGAAAAACGAGTCTTAGCGTAACATCGTAACGTCTCACTTCGTCATGCAATGAGAGTGGAGCGGCCTAAAGCCGTTTCACTCTCATTGCATTTTTTAGTAACCGTAATTATCGTACGGATGGAATTAGACATGGTTACGTCGTGAAGTCGATCAGTTTGTTCCGCTAAGCGGACTTAGAAAATTATGATTATCCGCATGTAGCTGATGGATGCCTTTGCTATCATGTTCTGTCTCAATTATTATCAGACAAACACGTGCTACCGCAAAAGTATCTTATTCCCCCCCTTGGAAAGGGGGGGGCAGGGGGGGATGAAACTTTGCGCAGATGGATCCCCCTCTAACTCCCCCTTTGCAAGGGGGAGAATTGAGTTACCGCAAGCCTTTGCTTGTATCTGTCATGATACATTCTTATGAGGAGTAGGTTTGCTTCTATTTTGGCGTGCACACTATCGGGTAATTGCGGATAATCATATAGAAAAAAATAAAAACAATTTTGGGAAAAAAGTCTATCTCCTTGCTCGCCGCAGGAACCTCGTGAGGCACTCCCCTCTTGAACCCTGCCCTTACGGGGAGGGGAGGGCTGCGTATTGAGCTACGCGGCGGGGAAGGCGCAGCATAAAGTCCTGAAGGGACGACAGAACTCGGAAAACAAATAGGTAGAAATTGTCCGAAGCCTTCGGACGCTTTGTCCGAAGGCTTCGGACTGTCTGTCCGGAGGCTTCGGACTGTTTGTCCGAAGGCTTCGGACGAAAAGTCCGAAACGTAAAGAAAAATCGCGGACAGTTTTAAAAGAATAAAAGTCTGCTGTTTCCACTCCTGTTTTCGTGACTTTTGCTATGATTTTTCGTCGACAGCGTCACGCCTTATAGGCAAATGTCAAAAAAAACAATAGGCTGAAAGAGAAAAGCTTGCCCGATGTTTTGTCATTTTCAGTATTTTTAGTAATTTTGCCGACGAATTGTAAAACTTACGAGACAACTATCACTCAATCATTAATAATGAACATCTTAGAACTATCCGAACAAGAGATATTGCGCCGCCAGTCGCTTGACGAGCTGCGCCGTCTGGGCATCAACCCCTACCCTGCCGCAGAATTCCCCGTAACAGCATGGAGCGCTGACATCATCAGCAACTTTGAGGACCTGCCCGTCATTGGCAAAGACGAGAAGGGCAACGATGTGCGCGAGACCGCCACTGCCGAGAATAGCCGCATGGTGAGCATTGCCGGACGCATCATGAGCAAGAGCATCATGGGCAAGGCAGCCTTTGCCAAGCTGCAGGACTCCAAGGGCCGCATTCAGGTGTATGTGCAGCGCGACGCCATCTGTCCCGACGAGAACAAAGACCTCTACAACATCGTCTTCAAGAAGCTTCTTGACCTGGGCGACTTCATCGGCGTGAAGGGCTATGTGTTCCGCACGAAGACAGGCGAAATCAGCGTTCACGTGCTGGAGCTCACCGTGCTGAGCAAGAGCCTGAAGCCGCTGCCTGTGGTGAAGACCGATGCCGACGGCAAGGTGTACGACGCCTTCGACGACCCCGAGCTGCGCTATCGTCAGCGCTACGTCGACCTCATAGTGAATGCCGGTGTGAAGGACACATTCCTCAAGCGTGCCACCATCATACGCACCATGCGCCGCATCCTCGACGATGCCGGCTATACCGAGGTGGACACCCCCATCCTGCAGAACATTGCAGGCGGAGCAACAGCACGTCCGTTCATCACCCATTTCAACGCCCTCAACCAGGACATGTACATGCGCATTGCCACAGAGCTCTATCTGAAGCGCCTCATCGTGGGCGGCTTCGAGGGTGTCTACGAGATGGGCAAGAACTTCCGCAACGAGGGCATGGACAAGACCCACAACCCCGAGTTCACCTGCATGGAGCTCTACGTGAGTTACAAGGACCTGCTGTGGGGCATGACCTTCACCGAGAACATGCTGGAGAACATCTGCACTGCTGTCAACGGCAAGCCTGAGGTAGAGATTGACGGAAAGGTCATCTCCTTCCGCGCCCCGTTCCGCCGCCTGCCCATCCTCGACGCTATCAAGGAGAAGACCGGCTTCGACTGCGACGGTAAGAGCGAGGACGACATCCGTGCCTTCTGCCTGTCGAAGGGCATGGAGGTGGACGAGACCATGGGCAAGGGCAAGCTCATCGACGAGCTCTTCGGTGAGTTCTGCGAGGGCACCTTCATCCAGCCCACGTTCATCACCGACTATCCTGTGGAGATGTCGCCGCTCACCAAGATGCACCGCTCAAAGCCCGGGCTCACCGAGCGTTTCGAGCTGATGGTCAATGGCAAGGAGCTGGCCAACGCCTATTCCGAGCTCAACGACCCCATCGACCAGGAGGAGCGCTTCAAGGAGTAGATGCGACTGGCCGACAAGGGCGACGACGAGGCCATGATCATCGACCACGACTTCCTGCGCGCCCTGCAGTACGGCATGCCCCCCACCTTCGGCATCGGCATCGGCATCGACCGCCTGGTGATGCTGCTCACCGGCAAGTTTGCCATCGGCGAGGTGATGCTGTTCCCGCAGATGAAGCCTGAGAAGAAGGCGCCGCAGAGCAGCATCCAGGAGTGGGCCGCCATCGGCGTGGCCGAAGACTGGGTCTACGTGCTGCGCAAGGCAGGCTTCTACCTGCTCTCTGACATCAAGAACGAGAAGCCGCAGGGTCTGCAGCAGAAGATTGGCGACATCGTGAAGAAGTTTAAGCTCGGCTACGACAAGCCCTCTGTGACAGAAGTACAGAGCTGGATTGACAAAGTGAACGTGTAGATTCAATTCTTACATATTTTGGAGCTAAAGGAGTTAAAGGAGTTAAAGGAGTTAAAGACAATAGCTTTGCTATGGATTTAACCCAAAGACAAAGGCTTTTCATGGAGAGTCATTTGTCTTTACCTCTTTTAACTCCTTTACCTCTTTTAACTCCTTTACCTCCTGAAAGTTCTTTACCTCCTGAAAGTTCTTCACAGAGCGGAGCGAATGCAAAACTTGAAATGTAGATATGTTTGACTGTGGTAAGATAGCCATTATTGGCGGCGGCAGCTGGGCAACCGCCATTGCCAAGATTGTGGTGCAGCACACGCACCACATTGGCTGGTATATGCGCCGCGAAGACCAGATAGACGATTTCCTCCGCATGGGGCACAACCCCAGCTACCTCACGAGCGTGCACTTCAACACCGATGAGATAGTGTTCAGCAACGACCTGAGCAAGATGGCATCAGAGTATGAAACGCTGGTTTTCGTTGTGCCCTCGCCTTACCTCAAGAACCACCTGCGCAAGCTGAAGACACGGCTGAGAGACAAGTTTATTGTCACGGCCATCAAAGGCATTGTGCCCGAGGAGAACCTCCTCTGCACCGAATATTTCCATCAGGCTTTCGACGTGCCCTACGACAATCTGGCGTGTATCGGAGGTCCCTCGCACGCCGAAGAGGTGGCTTTGGAACGCCTGAGCTACCTCACCGTGGGCTGCTCGGACGAGGAGAAAGCCGAGGACTTTGCTGATGTGCTGGCCAGTCCGTTCATCAAGACCAAGACCTCAACCGACGTTGTGGGCATCGAGTACTCGTCGGTGCTGAAGAATGTCTACGCCATTGCCGCCGGCATCTGCGGCGGCCTGAAGTTCGGCGACAATTTCCAGGCTGTGCTCATGTCAAACGCCGTGCAGGAGATGGCACGCTTCCTGCAGGCGGTGCACCCTATAGAGCGCAACGTGTACGACAGCGTCTATCTGGGCGACCTCCTTGTCACCGGCTATTCCAACTTCTCCCGCAACCGTGTGTTCGGCACCATGATTGGCAAGGGCTATTCGGTGAAAAGTGCGCAGATGGAGATGGAGATGATAGCCGAGGGTTACTACGGCACCAAGTGCATGAAGGAAATCAACCGCCACTGGCACGTCAACATGCCCATCCTCGACGCCGTATATAATATATTGTACGAGCGCATCACGCCCCAGATAGAAATCAAGCTGCTTACTGACTCGTTCAGATAACTGCTACATCATTCCCTGATCACCAAGATAGGAGTCCTTGAATCCAAGGAAATAGAGCACGCCATCGAGTCCGATGGTGTTGATGCTTTGTTTTGCATTGGCCACGACGCGTGGTTTGGCATGGAATGCAATGCCAAGTCCAGCCTCGCTGATCATCGGCAGGTCGTTGGCTCCGTCACCCACTGCAATGGTCTGTGCCAGGTTGACCTTCTCCACCTGTGCGATGAGCTTGAGCAGCTCCGCCTTTCGGTGTCCGTCAACGATGTCGCCCAGGTAGTGCCCCGTCAGCTTGCCGTTCTCGTCCACCTCCAGTTCGTTAGCATAGACGTAGTCAATGCCGTAACGCCGCTGCAGGTATTCGCCGAAGTATGTGAATCCTCCGCTGAGTATGGCAATCTTGTAGCCACAGCGCTTGAGGATGGTCATCAGTCGGTCGGTGCCCTCGGTGATGGGCAGGTGCTCGGCTATGTCGCGCATCACGCTGACGTCGAGTCCCTTCAGCAGACTCACGCGCCTTGTGAAACTCTCCTTGAAGTCTATCTCGCCCCGCATGGCACTCTCGGTGATGGCCCTTACCTCTGCCCCCACGCCGGCACGCTCTGCCAGTTCGTCGATGCACTCTGTCTGTATGAGTGTGGAGTCCATGTCGAAGCAGATGAGCCGTCGCATACGTCGGAACATGTCATCCTTCTGGAACGAAAAGTCCACTTCCATCTCAGCCGACAGCTTGAGGAACTGTCGCTGCATCTCCTGCCTGTCGGAAGGCTCTCCGCGCAGCGAGAACTCAATGCAGGCACGGGTGTGCTTGGCGGGGTTCTTGATGCTCTTCCGGCCGGTCATGCGGCGTATGGCGTCGATGTTGAAGCCCTGGTCGGCAATGACACGCGTGGCGGCCTCAATCTGACGGGCCTCCAGCTGCCGACCCAACACCATGAGGATGTAGCGGTTTTTGCCCTGATGGCCCACCCACTCCTCATACTCGTCGTCGGTGATGGGCGAGAAGCCAATGTTCACTCCCAGCTCGGTGGCCTTGAACAGCAGCTCCTTCATCACCTGTCCTGAGTGCGACTCCTCCATGCGGATGAGTATGCCCAATGAGAGGGTGGAGTGTATGTCTGCCTGTCCGATGTCGAGAATCTGTGCATCGTAGCGTGCCAGTATGCCCATGACTGATGCTGTCAGTCCCGGACGGTCTTGCCCGGTGATGCGCACCAATATTTGTTCTTCACGGTTGTTGTCTTGCATCATAGAAATGGAGTGCTTCGTTTTATTTTGTTATCTTTTTCTTGTCACCAACGATATTGATGTTGCTTCCAGCGCCCACGCTGTGTGTGGATGTGCCGACGAGACGTCGTCCGTTGAGGTCGTAGACGGCATCGCTTTTGACTGCCGGCCTTGCTGAAGGACTTGCGACGGCCGACGGCTGCGTGCTGAACTGCCAGCTGTCGATGTCCATGAGGGAATTGCCAGTGCCCATGAAAGTAAAGAAGAGGTCATGTACCCCTGTGATGGCTGACGTGAGGTCACAAGTGAAATCGCACCATTCGCCATTGGTGGGGTCCACGACGACACGTCCTTTGATGGAGCCAGTCTTGCTGCCGATACGCACCTGTAATACGCTCTTCTTCTCTACGCGCAATTTGACAGTGAACGACCGCGCTCCCTCTTCGCCGAAATCCACGCCGCGCACCTTGATATAGTCACCGGCACTGATGTTGGTCACATAACATCTTGTGTAGTCGCCTTCGCATTTCACGCCCTGGCACTGGTTGATGGTTTCACCTTCCTGCAGCATGTAGGGGTTGACCTTTTGCAGCTGTTCTACGCCCTTTGTCGTGAATGGGATGAAGGGCAGCGTGCCGTCCTCATTGGGTGTGAATTCCTCTATGCAGGTAGAGCGCTTGTATCCTCCGCCGCCAGGCAGTTTTCCATTGTGGTAGAACATATAGTGGTGGCCCTTGTACTCCACACTGCCGCCATGAATGGTGAAGCTGTTGTTCGACTGTCCCATCACCTTGCCCTGATAAGTCCACGGGCCAGTAGGCTTGTCGGCTGTGGAGTAGGCCCAATGCTCGGGCACACCGCCGGCAGCATACTCCAGATAGTATTTCCCGTCACGCTTGTATATCCACGAAGCCTCCTCGAAGTTAGTCTTTGGAGTCCCATCGTCGTTGTAGCCTTTGAACGGGCCGAAAGCTTTCTCGTCCTTCGTCGTCACCTCTTTCTCGCCACCAGTGATGGCCGTCATGCTTTTCGTCAGCTTGGCATACCACAGCATGTTGTTGCCATAGTACATGTAGGCCTGGCCGTCGTCGTCGATGAATACTGTAGGGTCAATCTTGAACCATCCCTTGACAAGCGGCCTCTTGATGGGATCTTTGTACGGTCCGGAAGGGCTGTCGGCCACAGCAACGCCAATGCCCGGGTAGGCTTCGCCTTTGATGGTGGCAGTCACATACCAGTACCATTTGCCGTTACGCTCTATGCACTGGCTGGCCCAGCAGTCGTTGTCCTGCTTGGCCCAGGCCGAGAACGTGGCCGACGTCAACGGCGTACCGCGGTATGTCCAGTTGACCATGTCCACCGTGCTGTAGAGCAGCCAGTCCTTCATGGTGAAATAGTTGTTGAGTGTCACGTCCTCATCATGGTCGACAAAGAGGTAGAGGGTGTCGCCATGCACATAGGGTGCAGGGTCGGGCGTGTAACGGTCGCAGATAATGGGGTTCTGTGCGCTGACTGCAAAGACAGCCAGACTGGAAACAAGTGTTGCAATGGTTCTGTTGCCCAAAAGACGATTCCTTCTCATAGCAGCATTGTTGTGAAATCACTTTCCTGAGCGCTCGGCATCATACATGCCATAGGTGGTGCGCAGTACGATGAACTCGGTGCGTCGGTTCAGCTGATGGCAGATTTCCTGTTGCTCCTCGTCGCCAAGGGCTTCTATGAACTCAGGCGTGAGGACATCGCCCTCCTTCAGCCAGTCGTATTTCTCGGTGAGTTTCTTCTTGATGACCTTTGGTTTCTGCTCGCCATAGCCCACTGGTGACAGACGGTCGGCTGCAATGCCATGCTCTATGAGGTAGTTCACCACGCTTTCAGCACGTCTCTGGCTGAGTCGCTCGTTGTACTGGTCAGAGCCTCGGTTGTCGGTGTGCGATGACAGCTCGATGGTGACATTGGCATTCTCGTTGAGAAGATCCACGAGTTTGTCGAGCGCCTCGGTCGACTCTGGCCTGAGCGTGGCCTTGTCGAAGTCATAGAAGATGTTGTCGATGAGCACCGGCGCCGTGATGCTGGCCAATGGGAACTGTAGGACGTACTCCTCGCTTTCCAGCACAGGCTCTACGCGCAGCTCCTCCTTGTGGTTAAGGAATCCCTTGCATGTGCCTAGGAAGACATAGCTGACGTTGGGTTTTATTTCCTCTTCGAAGGAGCCGTCGCCTCTGACGCTGATTTTCTTGTTTGTGCCGTCGTTGCCCACCATGTAGACCAATCCTTGCGGCAGTTCGTAGCCGTCCTTCTCGTAGACCCATCCCTTCACGGTCTGTATCACTTCGTGTTTCTCGAAGGAGTAGATGTGGTCCCATCCTCGTGCGTCGCCTCTGTTGCTGGAGAAGTATCCTCGGTTGTGCAGTCCCTCGAAGGTCATGCCGAAGTCATCGCCCGCGCTGTTGAGCGGCCAACCGGGATGAACAAGAGCCCCCTCTACGGCCCCCGAGGGGGCTTCATTTGACTTTCGGACATTTGTGTCCCCCTCGGGGGACGACAGGGGGACCTCTACATAGTAGATATCCAGTCCGCCGAAGCCGGGATGTCCGTTGCTGCTGAAGTAGAAGTCGCCGTTGGGGCGGAAGGTGGGAAACATCTCGTCGCCCGGCGTGTTGATGGGTGCTCCGACGTTCTCCACGCTGACGATGCTGTTGCCGGCGAGTTCTGCACGCCAGATGTCGTATCCGCCCATTCCTCCGGGCATGTCGCTGACAAAGTAGAGCCATTGTCCGTCGGGCGAGGGGGCTGGATGAGCGAAGGTGGAGAGCGTGTCACGGCTGATGTCGAGCACGGTGGCCTTGCCCCATGAGGCGTCGCTGCGCTGTGCTGTGGCTATCTGTGCATAGCGCGGATAGCTGGGGTCGGTCTTGCAGACGGTGAGGTACATCGTCTTGAAATCGGCGGAGAGGGTGCATGCTCCCTCGTCGTCTTCGCTGTTGAGCTCGCTCTCTATGGGCTCCGGCTTGCTCCATTTCCCCTTGTCATCTTTCTGTGAAAAGAAGATGTCGGCGTTCTTCATTCCCGTGATGCCGCTCACCTCTTCTCCTTTGGCCTGGTTGCGAGTGCTGGAGAAATAGAGCTGGTCGCTGTCGTCGCCGCCCAGTGCCGGTGAATACTCGGCACGTCGCGAGTTGAACAGTTCCTGCTTCTTCACCGCATAGCCCGAATATTCTGCCTCGTCTTTCCACTGCGGCGCCATGCGAGCCGACTGGAGACCCGTTATGGTGAGCGAGGTGAGAGGTGAGAGATGTGAGTTGCGAGCGCGTGCAAGTGATGTGAGCTGTTTCTCCGTAGTTCCCAAGCTGTCGATGAGCATCAGGAACGTCTTCTCAGCATCCTTGTAGCTGCCGTTTTTGAGCTGCAGCCGAGCAAGATGGAATAGCGCAGTGGTGTCCGCCTGCTTGTATCGCACCACATTGTTGTAGGCGGCAATGGCCTTCTGTGTGTAGTTGATGCGCCGGTAGCAGTCGGCCATCTTCAGAGCGCGCTGTCCGCGCAACGGTTTCTCTTTGGCTTTGGTCTGTGAGTATGCTTTCTTGTAGTAAGTGGCTGCATCATAATACTCACCGAGGGCGAAAAACTTGTCACCCTTCTTCATGGCGGTATCGGCCCCGCACGCTGCCAGAGCCAATACCGCTATGACCATCCATATGACTTTATAGCAGCGCATATATTACTAATAACGCGCAAAAGAGCGAATTATTGCATAAAAGGCATCTTTTCAGAAGACGTCGTCTTCTTCCTCTTCGTCCCAGACGTTGCGACGGCGGCGTGAGGCAGGGTCTAAGGTACCGTCTTCGTCGACTCCGCCGTAGCCCATCTCTTCTTTCCCGTTGATGGAGGCTTTGATGCTGTCGGAAGTGCAGACCATCATTGTCAGTCCCATTCTCACTACCTCTGCGGATGGCTTCATGTATGTCTTTTTCATGGTCTTTCCTTTCACTATTTTACTTCCTTCTTTCCGTTTCTGATGTACAGTCCTTTCCTGTTGGGATGCTGCACTGGGCGTCCCTGAAGGTCGTAGTAGGGGGCGGCATCCAGCAGGTCGGCATTGACAGGTTGGAGGTCGGTGGACTCTCCGCCAATATTCATGGTGACGCGTGCGCCAGCCTGTGCCACCTCCGACAGCACTTCGCTCAGGGTAAAGTAAGCACGAAAGGCCTTCATCTTCGTCTTGCCAGCAGAATAGTAGAACTTGTTGCCGTTGATAAACAGGCTGTTCTTAGGAATCAGCGTGTTGGCTCGGTAGGTGCCGATAAAATGACCAGTTATCTTATTTGCGCCTTTACCCTCTGAATACGTTTCATCCGCCTCCTCGGGATTGATTTTTTTTGCAGTCGTTTCAAACTCTGTGATTTCTTTCGATGTCTTGATGAGGTAGGGATAGTTTCCCGCGAAGCCTTCGGACAAGTCATCATCTTTAAAGTTGATGGTGATGCCTGTTACGCTGCCCTCTGTCTTTTCTACTTTATAATTGTCGAAACATGCCAGCTTCACATCGTTGCCAAACACTGCCTTCGCTTGCTCCTCCGTCATGTCAAAGGGCAGGCAGATGGTGCTCCACTCATTAGCTTTGATGGAGCGTATCACCTTGAGGTCACAAGCAGCATCGGTAGCGAATGGCACCCAGGAGTAGTTCTCGTCGAGGATTACTTTGTCGGTAACTTTGATGGTGAAGCTCACATCGCTGAACTTATGAGATACTGCTGTGATGTCGGCAAACTCAACTCCGGTGAGAGAACCCTGCAACTCCTGCCCCACTGCCACACTTTGTTCAACCTGAATGGGTATGCACACTAAGACGCCCTCGTTACCGCCAATGGCCGTTGAAGGATTCGAGAAGGCTTTCATGATGGCAGACGAGACAGGCATGTCCTTAGAGAAGTATGAGGCAGGCTGCCCGTCACCTAAGACGACAGGCACATAGCCTCTCTCGTCTTGCACAAACGAGACACCCGAGGGCAGGTTGACATTGAATTGGTAACTCACATAGCTGTGCCCCTCATTGAAATGGAACATCACTTCCATCATGGACTGGCGTCCCGTAGGCACCAGCACCTCGCCTACAGAAATGCTCTCCTGTGCCGTTGCCGACAAGCCGAGCAGCATCAATAAGGCAGTAATCAAACGAATTTTCTTCATCATGTTTGTATAGTTATTGACATAGCGGCCAAGGGATCATGATCCTCCCGTCGCCATCATGGTTGCAAAGTTAGCGATTATTTTTCTTTCAGCCAAACAATTCCGCAAAAAAGCATGCTAAGCAGATGAAAAACGGATAGTTTTTTTAATGATTATCCGCATGTAGCCGATGGATGCCTTTGCTGTCATGTTCTGTTTCCTACATTACCGGACTAACACATAGCAGCCGCAAAAGTAATATATTTCCCCCCTTGGAAAGGGGGGGGCTGGGGGGGATGAAACTCTGCGCAGATGGATCCCCCTCTAACTCCCCCTTTGCAAGGGGGAGAATTAAGTTACCGCAAGCCTTGCTTGTATCTATCATGATACATTCTTATGAGGATTACTTCTATATTGGCGTACACACTATCGGGTAATTGCGGATAATCTTTTTTTCGGCAGCACAGGCCGCTATTTTATTATTGCAAGCGCCTTGCGTTTTATAATCTGGCCTCCTCAAAAAAGTCCGAAGGCTTCGGACACTCTGTCCGAAGGCTTCGGACTCATTGTCCGAAGGCTTCGGACGAAAAGTCCGAAATGTAAAGAAAAATTACGGACAATTTTAAAATAATAAAAACTAAGAGGTTACAGACGCCTGCGGGCTACGCGGCGAGCAAGGATCGGAAAAAGACCTGAAGGGACGACGGATTACAGGCAGGGGCATGGCCCCTGCATCATAGCGCCTCAACACACAATAAGTCCCGAAGGGACGACAGAACTCGGGTAACAAACTGACCTAATTAGCGCCGTAACTATGTCATAACTCCATCCGCACAGGTCGAAAAAACGAGTGTGCGTCAGTAGAGCAGCAGCAGGCCGGCAAAACCTGCCATGAGTATGAGCTTGATAGGATTGATTTTGAACACCTTCGTGCCGATGAAAGTGGCGACGAAGAGGAAGACACTGATCCAGAACTGCCATGCGTTCTCGCTGGGGGCTGAGAAATTCTCCTTGGTGCACAGCAAGAGCGTGGCAGCAGCGAGGAGACCTACCACGGCAGGTCGCAATCCGGCGAAGATGCTCTGCACCGTGGGATGCTTCATGTACTTGAGAAACATCTTCGAGATGAGGATCATCAGGATAAGTGATGGCAGCACCAACGCAAAGGTGGACACACACGAGCCAAGGACGGCCATCGTCTCGCTCATCCCGGCGTTGTGCACGGCGGTGTAGCCGCAGTAGGTGGCGCTGTTGATGCCAATAGGGCCCGGCGTCATCTGACTGACAGCCACGATGTCGGTGAACTCGGCCGTGGTCATCCACCCCCAGTGATGCACCACCTCGCCTTGAATGAGCGACAACATGCCATAGCCTCCGCCAAAGCCGAAGAGTCCTATCTGGAAGAAGGTGATGAACAGCTGAAGAAAAATCATGAGTGAAAGCTATTCTGTGGGTTTAATGAGTGTGCCGTAGACATAGCCGCCGATGGCAGCGAGGAGGATGATGAGGATGGGCGACACCCCCATGAGCCATATGGCGAGGGCCCCGCCGATGGGAATCCAGCAGGTAGCCCAGGTGATGCCTGCACTCTTCGCCAAGTTGAAGGTAGGGACTGCGATGAGCGCCACCACCGCCGGACGGATGCCACGGAAGATGGATGCCACCACGGGATTGTCCTGGAAGCGGTGGAAGAACATGGCGATGAGCAGGATGATGAGGAAAGAGGGCAGACAGGTGCCCAGACAGGTGATGATGGCTCCCGGCACCTTCTTCAGCCTGTAGCCGATGAAGATGCTGATGTTGGCCGCGAAAACACCAGGACAGCTCTGCGCAATGGCGATGAGGTCGAGAAACTCCTCCTTCGTCACCCACTTGTGCTTGTCTACCACCTCTGCCTCGATAATGGGAATCATGGCATATCCACCGCCAAGGGTGAACATGCCAATCTTGAAGAAAGTGGTGAAAAGAGACCCTCCCCCTCCTTGCGAGGGAGGGGAGGGATTATCTTGCACGCCCATCATATACGTACATATTATCTATAGCTTGAATTTTATATCCTACAGAGAGGGGTTGGGGCTGCTGGGAGTGGTGCGCTTGTTCTCTTCCACCCATTTGCGTGCGTTGACGAAGGCCTCGATCCACGGTGTCACCTCGTCGTTGCGGCGGTTGGCGGGATACCAAGCGTTCTGCCAAGGGAAGATGGCACGCTCCAGGTGCGGCATCATGCACAGATGGCGCCCGTCGGCAGAGCAGATGCCAGCCACGTCATAGTCGGAGCCATTGGGGTTGGCGGGATAGCCGTGGTAGTTGTACTTGGCAATGACATGATAGGCACTCTCCCCTTCGGGCAGCGAGAACTTACCTTCGCCGTGAGCCACCCACAAGCCGAGCTTCGAGCCGCTGAGCGAGCCGAACATCACGCTGTGGTTCTGCGGAATCTGCAGGGTGATGAAATTGCTCTCGAACTTGTGGGAGTCGTTATGCAACATGCGAGGCCTAAGTTTAGAGTTCAGAGTGTAGAGATTAGAGTTTGCTACCGCATCTGTTTGGCTTTGCTGAGCGGAAGCAAACTCTACACTCTCCGTTCTACACTCTACACTATTCACCAGTCCCAGCTCGACCATCAGCTGACAGCCGTTGCAGATGCCTAAGGAGAGGGTGTCCTCGCGTGCGTAGAAGCGGTCGAGTGCTTCCTTGGCCTTCGGGTTGTAGAGGAAGGCGCCTGCCCATCCCTTGGCCGAGCCGAGAACGTCGCTGTTGGAGAAGCCGCCACAGAAGACGATGAGGTTGACCTCGTCGAGTGTCTCGCGGCCTGTGATGAGGTCGGTCATCATCACGTCCTTCACGTCGAAGCCAGCGAGGTAGAGGCAGTAGGCCATTTCACGCTCGCCGTTGGTGCCCTTCTCACGGATGATGGCGGCCTTGGGGGTGGCGGCGATTATATCGCCATCTGCTGAACCGTTGGCAGCGCTACCTACGGAACGGCGGTCGGGGTTGAGGCCGTACTGGGCGAGGGTGCCGGTGAAGCCCTTGGGGAACTTCATCTCGATGGGCTGGTGCTTGTAGTTCTCAAAGCGCTCCAGGGCCTTGCCGTTGAAGCTCTGCTTGCGGTCGAGGAGGTAGCTGGTCTTGTACCAGATGTCACGCAGGCGGTCGATGTCGAAGGTCAGCGTGGCAGACTCCTTCGCAGCCTCATTGCTGCCGGGTTGCGGACAGACGAGCTCGATGGTGCGGCTGTCCTCTACAGGATAGCCAATCTTGGCATAGCCGACACCCAAGTCTTCCATGAGTTCCTTGAACTCGAACTTATGCTCGTCGCTGACTTCGATGACCACGCCGGGGTTCTCAGCGAAGAGTGTCTTCACCACGTCGCCGTCAGCGCAGATGTCATGCAGGTTGATGTGCAGGCCTCCACGGGTGTTGGCGAAGCACATCTCCAAGAGCGTGGTGATAAGTCCACCAGCTGAGATGTCGTGGCCCGCCATGATCCAGCCCTTGTCGATGAGTTGCTGAATGGCCATGAAGGCATCGGCAAAGTATTCGGGATTCTCCACGGTGGGCACGTCGTCGCCTACCTTGCCCAGCGACTGTGCAAAGGCTGAACCGCCAAGACGCTGCTCGCAGAACGAGAAGTCGATGTGATAGAGCGAGGCACGCTTGTCGTTGACGATGACGGGCGAAACGACCTTGCGCACGTCGCTCACCTCGCCGCCTGCGCTGACGATGACCGTTCCCGGCGAGATAATCTTCTCGCCGTTGGGATACTGCTGGGTGAGTGACAGCGAGTCCTTGCCCGTGGGCACGTTGATGTGAAGGGCGCAGCAGAAGTCGCTCAGTGCCTGCACTGCCTGATAGAGGCGGGCATCCTCGCCCTCCTGCGAGCGGCAGGGCCACATCCAGTTGGCGCTCAGCGACAGCGAGTCCATGCCATCAGCCAGCGGTGCCCAGACGATGTTGGTCAGTGCTTCGGCGACCGAAAGGACTGAGCCGGCAGCGGGGTTGGCCAGTCCGGCCTGCGGTGCGTGTCCGATGGCGGTGGCGATGCCCTTGCGTCCGCGGTAGTCGAGAGCCACGACACCGCAGTCGCTGAGCGGCAGCTGCAGCTCGCCCTGGCACTGCTGGCGGGCTATCTTGCCCGTGACGGAGCGGTCTACCTTGTTGGTGAGCCAGTCCTTGCAGGCCACGGCCTCGAGCTGGAGGACGCGCTCCAGGTACTCGGTCAGTTGAGAGTTGAGAGAGTAGAGTGTAGAGTTTGCTACCGCACCTGTTTGGCCGCTCTCCGATTGGCCATGCTGAGCGGTAGCAAACTCTCCACTCTCCACTTTACGCTCTAAACTATACGACACCGGGGCGTAATGACGCTCCACGGTGTTGTCGCGCATGATGGTCTTGGGCGAGTGGCCGAACATCTGGGCCACGTCGAGGTCGAAGGGCTTCACGCCGTCGCCCTGCACGAAGCTGAAGTGCGCATCGCCGGTGGTCTCGCCGACGACATAGAGCGGAGCACGCTCACGCTCAGCTATCTTGCGGACGTGGTCGATATGCTTCTCGTCGATGAGCAGTCCCATGCGCTCCTGGCTCTCATTGGCAATAATCTCCTTCGACGAGAGGGTGGTGTCGCCGATGGGCAGCTTCGTCATGTCGATGGTGCCGCCACAGTCCTCGACGAGCTCCGAGAGGCAGTTCAGGTGGCCGGCCGATCCGTGGTCATGGATGGAGACGACGGGGTTGACGTCTTCCTCGCAGAGTGCGCGGACGAGGTTGTAGGCGCGCTTCTGCATCTCAGGGTTGGCACGCTGCACGGCGTTCAGCTCGATGCCGCTGCTGTAGCGGCCGGTATCGACAGAAGAGACAGAGCCACCTCCGAGGCCGATGCGGTAGTTGTCGCCACCTACGACGACCACCTTGTTGCCCTTCTGCGGTTCCTTCTTCAGGCAGTCGCGCTTGGTGCCATAACCCACACCGCCAGCCAGCATGATGACCTTGTCGTAGGCATACTTGGTGGGAGTCCCCTCTACAGCCCCCGAGGGAGCTTCCTGGTGCTCGAAGGTGAGGACGGAGCCGCAGATGAGGGGCTGGCCGAACTTGTTGCCGAAATCGGAGGCGCCGTTGCTGGCTTTGATGAGAATCTGCTCCGGCGTCTGGTACAGCCATTCACGCACGGGCAGGATATTCTCCCATTCACGAGCCGCATTCTCATCATCCGTCAGACGGGGGTAGGCCGTCATGTACACAGCTGTACCGGCAATGGGCCATGAGCCAGTGCCGCCGCCCATACGGTCGCGAATCTCTCCGCCTGTTCCGGTGGCCGCGCCGTTGAAGGGCTCCACGGTTGTGGGGAAGTTGTGGGTCTCGGCCTTCAGCGAGATGACGCTCTCGATGTCCTTCACGCGGAACCAGTCGCTGGTGCTCTGGTCGGCAGGAGCGAACTGCTCGACGACAGGCCCCTGGGCGAAGGCCACATTATCTTTATAGGCAGAGAGAATCTTGTTGGGATTCTCCTGCGTTGTCTTCTTGATCATGGCGAAGAGCGAGCTCTCCTGCTCCTTTCCGTTGATGATGAAGGTGCCGCCGAAAATCTTGTGGCGGCAGTGCTCGGAGTTGATCTGTGCAAAGCCGAAAATCTCAGAGTCAGTCAGCGGACGGCCGTTCTGCTTCTCAATGCCGTGCAGATACTCTATCTCCTCGGGCGACAGGGCCAGGCCCTCCTGCTCGTTATATTCCTCCAGGTTGTCCACATACTTGATGGGCTCTGGCTGGATGTTGACGGTGAAGATATTCTGATCCAGACCGTTATACTTGCGCTGCAGCATGGGGTCGAAAGAAGTGTCGCCTTCGGCTTTGAAGTATTCCTCTATGCGCCGTATGCCCGCCATGGCCATGTTCTGCGTTATCTCGACGGCGTTGGTCGACCACGGCGTCACCATTTCGCGGCGGGGACCGATGAACTGGCCGCTGAGCGTCTCGCCCTCGATGAGAGTGGCGCCACCATAGAGCCAACAAAGTTTCTGCACTTCTTCTTCCGTGAGCTGATGATCTGCCTGCGTGGCAATGATGCTCTCCGTAGGAGTCTTAAAGAAATAAATCGTCATAATTGATGCCTTATTTGAAATTTGGTGCAAAATTAGACAAAAAAAAGCATTTACGTGTCAATCTGAGCCAGTTTTTCTTGTCACGGTGCTGTTTTTTCTAAAACAATTATAAAAACAGACGCCACGTTTGACTTTTTTCTGCCTATTATTTTTTTTTATCAGGAAATAGTTGGCTTATTGAAGATAATATGCTACCTTTGCGCTGTATTATACGATTCCTTACGAGGCGATGGAGGTAAAGAAGAGCGCACAAGCCGACCTGGAGCGCCGCCGCCCGCAGCGACTGCTGTTGGGACTGGTGGTAGCTTTGGCGTGTGTCTTCGTGGCACTGGAATATACTGTGGAGCCCGATGACCCGTTGGACGACCCCGACCTGCTGGCCCGCTTAGACAACGAGATGGAGCTGCCGCCCTTGCTGAACGACCACGAGGAGAAGCTGATGGCACCCAAGGCAGAGCCGAAGCCCGAGACGAAGCTCGTGGTGGTGGAAGAGGAGGTGGAAGAGATGCTGGACGACGACGAGGACGTGGAGACCGACGTGGACAATGACTTAGAGGCACAGGAGGAAGAGACGGAGATGGAGCCCCCTCCCCCACCCGATGAAGAAGCTGTCAGCCTGCGTGTGGTGGAGGATGTGCCGCAGTTCCCCGGTGGCCTCACGGAGTTTATCAAGTGGCTCTCGCGCAACCTGAAATATCCACCGTTGCTACAGGAGCAGCAGCTGCAAGGCAAGGTGGTGGCCGAGTTCATCGTCAACACCGACGGCAGCATCACCGACGTGAGGGTGGTCGGCTCACTCCATCCGCTGTGCGACGCCGAGGTGCTGCGGGTGTTGCGCATGATGCCCCGCTGGACTCCCGGCATCCTCAACGACGAGCCCTGCCGCACCAAAGTGTGTATTCCCGTTGTGTTCAAGATATAGTTTTAAACTCATTAAAGAAATTATTGTATATAAAAGAGTTAAAGATATATGTACAGCTCAGAAGAAATACTTAAAATGGTGAACGAGGCACTCGAGGCGCTGCCTTACGACCGCCGTCCTGCCTCACTCTACGAACCCGTGAAGTATGTCCTCTCACTGGGAGGCAAGCGCATCAGGCCCGTGCTCATGCTGCTGGCCTACAACCTCTACAAGGACCATCCCGCCGACATCATGATGCAGGCATTGGCCTTGGAGACATACCACAACTACACGCTGCTGCACGACGACCTGATGGACAATGCCGACCTGCGCCGCGGCCGCGAAACCGTGCACAAGCGCTGGGACGCCAACACCGCCATCCTGTCGGGCGACTCCATGCTCGTGCTGGCCTACCAACGCATGCAGCAGTGTCCGGAGGAGAAGCTGCAGGCCGTGCTCGACGTCTTCACCGAGACAGCTCTCGAGATTGGCGAGGGACAGCAGTATGACATGGACTTTGAGACGCGCAACGACGTGACTGAGGACGAGTACATCGAGATGATACGCCTGAAGACCAGCGTGCTGCTGGCCTGTGCCGTGAAGATTGGTGCCCTGCTGGCCGATGCGCCGGAAGAGGATGTGGAGAACCTCTATCAGTTCGGGCAGCAGTTGGGCCTGGCCTTCCAACTGCAGGACGACCTCCTCGATGTCTATGGCGACCCGAAGGTCTTTGGCAAGGCTATTGGCGGCGACATCACCTCAAACAAGAAGACCTATATGCTCATCAATGCCGTCAACCGTGCCAACGCCGAGCAGCGTGAAGAGCTGATGCGGTGGATAGAGGCAAAGGACTTCAACCGCGAAGAGAAAGTGCACGCCGTCACTGCCCTCTACGACCAGATAGGCATCCGTCAGCTGTGCGAGAAGAAAATCAATTATTATTTCGCCGAGTGCCGCAAGTATCTGGCTCGCGTCGGCGTCAGCGATGAGCGCAAGCAACAGCTCCTCGACTATACCGACGAAATGATGGAGAGAAGGAAATAGCTCTGTCCCCTACCCTCCCTTTCTTGTGATCCTTCGGAAGTGAGCGTCCCCCTTCGGGATGCCGGGCAGAAAGGAGGGGGAATGTCTGCACATGGTATGATGTTATAGCAAAAAGAAAAACGTGATAGCATTTATTGACACACACTGCCATTTGGATGGCGAAGAATTTAACAATGACCGTGATGAGGTGATGCAGCGGGCACGTGAGGCAGGCTGCAAGGCCATCTTCCTGCCAGCCATCGACCTGCCGTCATCAGAGCGCATCGTCAAGCTCTGCCAGCAGCATCCCGGTTTTCTCTTTCCCATGATTGGCTTGCATCCAGAAGAGGTGCGATCCGACTGGCGCCAACAGCTCAACGCCATCAAATCGCTCATCACTCAACCCTCAGCTCTCAACCCTCAACCCTCAACTCTTAACCCTCAACCCTCATCTCTCAACCCTCAACTCTCAACTCTCAACCCTCAACTCTCAACCCTCAACTCTCAACCCTCAACCCTCATCACTTCCATCGGCGAGGTGGGGCTCGACTTCTACTGGAGCCGTGAGTTCGAGCAGGAGCAGATGCTGGCCTTTGAAGAGCAGGTGAAATGGTCGGTGGAGACGCGCCTGCCGCTGATGATACACTGTCGCAAGGCGCAGAACGAGATGGTGCACTTATTAAAAAGGTACGCGCGAGAACTGCCCGGCGGTGTGTTCCACTGCTTCACCGGCAACGAAAACGAAGCTGCCGAACTGTTGCAGTTCGACAACTTCGTCCTTGGCATCGGCGGCGTCTCAACGTTTAAGAAGAGTCATCTGCCCGAGGTGCTGCCCGCCGCTGTGCCCATCGACCGCATCGTGCTCGAGACCGACGCCCCCTATATGGCGCCAGTGCCGCATCGTGGACAGCGCAACGAGCCAGCCTTCGTCGCCCTGGTCTTGCAGCGCCTGGCAGAAGCATACGGTGTCACTCCGGAAGAATTATCACGCCAAACCAATGACACCGTGGCGCGGGTCTTCCACATGCCGCATCAATAATCCTGCGAATAAAAGAGAACGTAGAACTGAGGAGATACCTTTATTCAAGTTTCGCATTCGCTCCGCTCGGCCCTGCCGCTTCGCTCTACGAAGAACTTTCAGGAGTTAAAGGAGTTAAGGGAGTTAAAGGAGTTAAAGACAAATGACTCTCCATGAGAAGCCTTTGTCTCTGGGTTGAAATCCATAGCAAAGCTATTGTCTTTAACTCCTTTAACTCCCTTAACTCCTTTAACTCCAAAACTTGCGACAGTTGAATACCTTTATTTAAGGCAATGATATAGCAGTTGA